>NZ_CP007033.1:2232001-2587668 GCF_000512895.1 Dehalobacter restrictus DSM 9455 | reverse complement strand
TAATTATACCTATGAAATGGGCGGACAGCAGCAGGAAATGGTCGATGCGTTCAGTGACCTGTTCCTTGCGCTCGGACTTGCCGTGATTCTGGTCTATATGGTCATGGCTTCCCAATTTGAGTCGCTGGTTTATCCGTTTGTCATCATGTTTTCCATCCCGCTTGGATTTGCCGGGGCGTTTCTGGGACTGTTCATCACCGGCAAACCGTTAAGCGTTATGGCGATTATCGGGGTGATCATGCTGGCCGGTATCGTTGTTTCCAATGCCATCGTTCTGGTTGACTATATCAATACGCGACGCAAGACGTACAATGAGGACGTGCATGAGGCAATCATCAATGCAGGACCGATCCGCTTGCGGCCAATCATCATGACGACACTAACGACTGTTCTGGCCATGCTGCCGCTTTCACTCGGGATCGGGGAAGGCTCGGAGTTTCAGGCGCCGATGGCCATTGTCGTTATCACAGGTCTTCTGTTTTCAACCCTGGTTACCCTGGTGCTGATTCCGGTCATGTATTCTTTCACGGATGATCTGTCTAACAAATTCAAACGCAAATTCAGAAAAGACAAAAAGACTAAACCGGTGATCGCGGTAAACACGGATCAGCATACCCTTTAACCCTTTAACCTGTAATGAGGAGAGAAAGCTTTCCTCAAAAGAAAAAACTGTAATTAAAAGACGAAGAATTTGATTTTACAGGCATCGGATTAAATAAAGGGGGGAACAACGGTGACCAAGGAACGGAAAAAAGCTGAAATCCTCCAGGCAGCCAGCAAAGTATTTTATATCAAAGGCTTTGAAGGAACAAAAATGGACGATGTCGCCAAAGAAGCCGGGATCGGCAAAGGGACCGTCTATGAATATTTTGACAGCAAGAAACAGCTCTTTGAGGAAATGGCCGTTTATAACTGCGAAGAGCATGGACGCAATATTCAGGACATTCTGGAAAAAGACGGCTCTTTCAAAGAAAAAATCAGAGCTCTGGCAAAATATCAGGCAGAGCTGGTCAGGGAGCATATGCCGATTGCCAGGATGATGTCCTGTTCTAAGATTATGGCCAGGGAAATGGGAGCGATCTTTATTGAACAGAATATCCGGGTCGGAGAGATTATCAAAAAGCAAGTCGTGCAGGCCATAGACCAAGGGGAAGTCAGGGCTGATATTGATCCGGAATTTGCTTCAGTGGCAATCATGGGCACAATTATGCAGCATTGCGGTAAAAAAGTGATATTTGCTGAGGCCATGCCTGAGGAAGCGGACTACGATAAAATCGTTCAGGTCCTGATATTGGGGATCGGAAATGAAGCCGGATAATAACAGAAGATAGTGAGCAGATCATAAAAAATCAAAAAAACAGGTGCGTTCCCGATGGGCTCAAGGCTTCGGGACGTACCTGTTTTTTTATTAGGTAAAATGTTGACTCGAATATAGCTTCGTTATATCTTGAAATTCAGCTTGATGACGCCGACCTTAACAAGGGCCCTATAGAAAATACAGGCCAGCGGAAACAGGAATACGCCGAGGACCCCCATCACTTTGAAACCAATCCAGATACTGATCAGGGTCGTCAGAGCGCTTAGACCGATGCGCTCGCCCAGTATTTTGGGTTCAATCACTCTCCGTACGACAATGATAATGATATACAGAACGACCAGACCTGCGGCCAAGAAAAGCTGATTCTGGAAAAGTGCGACAACAGCCCAGGGCATCAGCACGGATCCGGTACCGAGGATCGGCAGGATATCTACGATTACAATCAACAATGAAATGACTGCCACGTATTTTACATGGAGGATAGCGAGACCGGTAAAAGCAATAAGGTAAGTGATTGTGCTTAAAATGACCTGCGCTTTTAAAAATCCTAATGTAGCATTGCGCAAATCACTTAAGACGTAAACGACTTTCAGCTTGGAGGAATCTTTGAAGAAGGAGTAAAAGAAACGGTGGATATTGCTTAACTGGAATGTGAACAGGAAAACGGATACCAGGTAGATAATCGATAGGAAGAACATGTTCGGTATCGCCGTGGAGATACTAAGTGTTGAGGAACCGATCGCGGATACCAGGTTGATGTTAGCCAGGTCATTGATCCATTTCATGATCATATCGTTTATTTCGGGAGGCAGCAATCCGATCGTTTCCTGGATACGCCCCGTAAGGTTCAAAAACCAAACCTGAATTGCCGGGCCGTTCGATTGAATAAAGTCAAGCAGGTCCAAAAGCTGAACATAGAGCTTACTGATGATCAGATAGAGGAAAATAACAATACTGGCAAGAAAAAACAGGTAGGTCACAGACACCGAGAGTGTCTTGCTTTTAAACCTGGAGACTCTGCCCAGCCATGCTGCGGCAGGTTCCAGAAAAAGAGCCGTGAAGTAAGCAAGGACAAATGGCATAAAATGCGGAAGAATTTTATAAAGGCCATAGGGAATGACGAGGGTTGCAACAATGATTAATACGGCGATAAATACTTTTTTGGAGTAATCAAGAAGATTTGACATTGTCCGAACCTTTCTTATCAGCGATGATCAGAAAAATATGTTTTTAAAATAGTCCTGTTTAGATAATATTATCGGAAAAGCCTTGAATATGCAATCAAAGTCTGGGAAGCACATGACAAATAATCCTGAAACGGAAAGGTGAATGCCCGTTTTCGTCGAATTACTGCTAAGATAGAAAAACTGAACAAGCTTAAATGAAGCCTGAGCATGCAAGATCATTGAATTTAGGCCGGACCTGCAAATCATACAGGAGGGAAAAAAGAACGTGAAATTTGGCAAAAGTCTAAGGTTTTTAATGACAGTGCTTCTGGTGTTCTGTCTGGGTTTGGGACTTCCGCTGCAGGCTTATGGCGCGGAAAACGATGCCCTGGATGAAGTCAGAACAATCTTGCAGGAGCAATATGTTGATGTTGTTCCGGATGAGGTACTGAACGCGCCGACGGTCGAAAAAATGCTTCAAAGGTTGGGTGATAAATACACCGAGTATATGACCGCGGCCGAATATGATAACATGATCAGTTCACTGAATATGTCCTTTTCCGGAATTGGGATAGAACTGGAAATGGTACAGCAGGGGGTCAAGGTTACCCGGGTCATTACTGGTTATGGGGCTGATAAGGCAGGAATCAAACAAGGGGATATTATCCTCGAAGCAGATGGCTATTCGCTGGCGGGAAAGACCTCGGAATATTGCGCCGGCAAACTTCGGGGGCCGGAGGGAACCAAGGTCCGGGTAAAAGTCAAAAGAAACGCTCAAATCCTGAGCTTCACTGTCGTACGGATGAAGATCGCGATGCCGCTGGCTGAAGGCCGGGTGCTGGAAGGGCATATTGGCTATATCGCAGTTAATTCCTTCGGCGAGGATGTTGCAACGCAGTTCGGCAAGCAGGCCCTGGCCCTGCAGGAAAAAGGCGTAGACTGCTGGATTATTGACCTGCGTAATAACTCCGGAGGGTATACAAAAGCGGCAATGGAGCTGTTGGGTTATTTTATTGGGGATAAAAGCGCGTATATCATGAAAGCAAGGGGAAACCTGGGTATTGTTGATACAGCCGTCAAGCAGGCTTTCACGTTAGAAGGGCCGATTGTCTTGCTGATCAATGGGTACACGGCAAGCGCTTCCGAGATTACATCGGCTGCACTGAAGGACTATGGCAAGGCGACCGTCATCGGGGAAACGACCTACGGTTCAGGCCGGGTTAAGGCTTTGATCCCATTAAGCAACGGAGACTATTTGAAAATGTCTGTTTACAGGTTTTTCTCTCCGTACTATAACCCGATTGATGAGATAGGAATCAAGCCTCATCTGGATTTGACCGGCGTCAATGAGCTGAATACGGCTGTTTTGATGCTTAAAAACTATAAGTCTGAAGATAAATCACAAGATAAATCGGGGTATATTCAGCTGGAGGCGGGCCCTTATGTTTATCCGCTTTCGGTAAAAGAGCTTCGTCAAACCGAAAACTGGGCAATTGGCAAGAAAATCTTGGATTCAGCCTATGTAACCACAACACTCAAACTCGGAGGCCCGAACGGTTGGGAGCCATTCCCCGAAGAGGTTCTCCAGGACCGCTGGCAGATCTACTACCCGGGATATGAAAAGGCCGGAGATCTCAAGAATATCCCACTTGACAAGGTATTCAACGTGAGCTTCAACCGGGATATAGACTGGAATTCCGTAACAGCAGACGGCATTGAGCTGATCAATGCTGCGACAGGAGAAAGAGTCAAGTGCACATACACGTTTGTCGACCAGCAGCGTATGATTGTGAAACCGGCAACGAAACTTCAGGCCGATACCGGATATTGGCTGGTGATTCATCCTACAATCAAGGAGGCTAAGGGCCAGGCAATTACCGGGGGTGTAGCGTCAGCCACAACGGCGAAATAACTTTTCTTTGTGATTCTTATAACAAATAACGTATAAAAATCACCTTTTATGGGAAAGAATAGAAATAGATTAATCCCAAGAGGTGATTTTTTTTGGAAGACCGACGATGCCGGAAAGGTTTGGCAGTGATGCTGACCACGGCGATTATCCTGACTGCTACTGCCCAGACAGTATATGCTGTACCTGAAAAATCAAGAGAATTGCTCTATTCCCGGGTATTGGAAATCCAACAGACTGTCCTTGAGAATGTCATGTCAGATGCCAGAGACATTATTCTGACGAAAGCAAATGAGAATCGTATATTCCGGATTCTTTTGGACAAGTTTTCCGGACAGCCGGAAAATCAGATTTCCTTTGTGATCGAACAGCTGCCTTTGGAAAATAAAGTTATTACCGCAAACATAGAATCAGATACGGTGATTGAGACGCCTAAACTGGCCGAATCGGCTGATTCAGCAGATTTGATTAATTCAGTGGATTCAGCCCGGGAGCCTGAAAGGGTTACTTCGGATATTTCCCGCAGCAGTCAAATTGTTTATGACCAGGAAGATGTGATACTTTTAGCAAAAATCATTTATGCGGAAGCCCGTGGAGAAAGCTTTGAAGGTCAGGTTGCCGTAGGGGCAGTGGTTCTGAACAGGGTGGAAAGCCCGAAGTTCCCGGATACGATCCGGGAGGTCATTTACCAGCCGGGACAGTTTTCTGCAGTCCTTGACAGGCAGATTGATCTGACACCGGGAGATGAGGCCTATCAGGCTGCGCTGGAAGCGCTTGAGGGGCAGGATCCAAGCGAGGGCGCTCTCTTCTATTACAATCCGCGGACAGCGACCGACAATTGGATCAAAACCCTAGATGTTGTAAAAAACATCGGAAACCATAATTTCTGCGTCTAACACAGGAAGATATATGGTTAATAAGATCAAATAAGGGTATATGGCTATAAAATTATAAGACTTAGGGTCCTTTCCTCAAAGGAAGGCAGCTGAAGCGAATCAAAAGATTTGTCTGCAGCTGCCTTCTGTCGTGAAGACTTGCTCTAACAAAATGGTCTTATATATAAAAAGTTAAGTAAGCTTCACGGTGTCACAGCTGCAGCCTGCTTTTCATATTATGACATAGCACAACACAGCGCAATTTGTAAACATACGAGGAGGTTAAAAGATGTTCGGACATAACAAAGGGTTAGGAATCTTTCCCCAGGGTATTGGGGGTATGCCCGGAGAATCGATGGGTATGACGCCGAGACAGCTCAATTTGGTCGCTTCGGAAGGCTTTAGCGGAAACGGAATGGCGACGATCGGAATGGATAACAATTTTTCGGTCATTGCGCACCTACCGCCCGCCCATACATTCAGTCCTCACGCTCCGGCAGTTTATGCGGCTTATCTGGTTGACGGCAAGGGAAAAAACGGATTTTATGCCGGAACGCTAAGACCAGCCGGTAATGGAATGTATCAGGCTAATTTCAGAAGTCCCGTGCCGCTCGTACATTATGACAAAGTTGTCATTTCACTGGAGAGTCCGCAGTCCATCATGCAATCCCCGCAGGGTCCTATTGTCATGAAAGTCAAAGAAGGCTTTTTCCCTGGGCTGGGACCGGTCAAAAAAGCCGGCAGCAATATGTGGGGAAAGGTGAGGGGATTTGTCGGCAGCAGGTTTGGCAGCAAAGATGAAATCAGCCAGAATCAGCCTGATCCCGGGCAAAATTCCGGGCAGATCCCTGCCCAGCCGCCAGTTCAGCAGTATCCCCAGCAGCCCCAACAGTCCCAGATTCCGCAATATTCACAGCAGCCTCAAAATCAGCAGTATCCCAATTATCCGCAGAACCCTCAGTATCTTCGGAACTCACAGCAGCAGTATCCTCAGTATGCCGCCCAGCAACGTACTTATCCGCAGCAGGCTTATCCACGGTGGGGAACGCAGATGCAGCCAAACAGGCAAAGATATGACCGACCGTATATGCCTCAGGGCGGATATCAGCAGGGACCGGTTTATGGGGAGAATCCTGCTTCACAAGTTTCAGCTATGCAAAGTCCGATGATGCAAACTCCACCGTCTCCGGCGCCGGTACAGCCACTGGAATTTCAGCCGGCCGCTCAAGTCACAGAACAACCCAAGAGCCAGACGATACAGCAAGTATCGGCCGACGAGCCGAATGATTCATAACGGGCAGCAAAGTTCATCTTTGCTGGGGTCCGAATAAATATTAATGGTACCAGATAAGACGCACGTGGCCGTAAAGGTCAGGTGCGTTTTAATGATTAACTGCCGTTTGCCGTATTGGCCGTGTCCGTCCTGCCAAAAATGGTCAGCAGGCCATAGAGAATAAGGGAAGCCAGCGGTACAACGTATCCCGAAACATTGTCGATGGATTTGAGCTTAAAAGCATATAAGGTAGAAGCACGGCTTTGCACAGGCGTAAAAGGGACACTAAAAGAAACATTGATTGTCATTCCTTCCTTCGGAATCAACGGAGTTTGTGTCATCTTGAGCCTAAGTATTCGGTCCTCCCTTATAGCACTGATGTCCGGTAAGGACTGACCGTATCCTCCCGGAAAGAATATTCGGGCTGAAACCGGAACAGCGGACCATTTATAAAATAGGGCCGTTGCAAGTTCCAGACCGATAATAATAAAATACCCATGCGGAATCATGATTTTGGTCAGCGGGATGATCAGGGTGCCGACTGGACTGTTGTTACTTGGATGGAGTGCGTTGGAGATCAGGAGGGAGATATAAAAAGGGACCGCTGCCTCTATTATTTTTTCCCCAATCAAAGATTTGGCAGGAGTGGTGTTTCGATAAATTTGACTACGGTGATGGAATACGGCAGACATTTCTTTGCATTGACCCCCTTTTAATTATTCCGTATTACTCGGATTATTTTTGTATTTCGGGTAGAGAAGGAAGTAAATAAATAAGATAAGCAAGGGGATAAATGTCTTTGGGAGCTTCTTAATTTCAAACATTTCAATGCCATAAATCAATACAAATTTGGTGCCGATACTTTGAGGCACTCTGGAGTAAGGTGCAATCAAAGCCAAATTAAACGCCAAACCTCTCGGTTCCAACGGAGTATCAGGTTCCTGCTGATTTCCTGTGTTATTACCACCTGCTCCGGCAGCATTTGTTTGGGAAGATGATGGCAGGCCATCAAGAAATAGCCTGATATCCGGATAAGCCTGCTGATATTGACTGAGAGCAGAAACTCCTGAGAAAGCAGAAGACCACTTTGCCAGTAGAGAAGTTGCGAGTCCAAGTGCAATAATAATCAGGTAACTGAGGGGAATATTTAATATTTTCAGCGGTATCAGCAATGCTCCGGTGGGGCTGTATCTATTTTGCGGAAACAAACTGTCAGTCAGAAAAAGGGCGAACGTTAAAGGGATAGGTGTTAAGGGCAGGAACATTTCTGCAGAGGAAGGACTTCCAAAGAATTGATTATTCGGATATGGATAGCTGTTCAAGAACGTCATTTGAAAAATCTCCTATCCCTTATAATAAGAAAAGACAAACGGCAGAATAAGACGTGATTTATTTGCTCTTGGGGTTTAACCGGCTTAGCAGTTCGGAGACATTGAGCCCTTCAGGGATTTGAAAGCCTTCCGGGATCGTCATGGCAGGGCCGTTTTTGTCTCCACCGATCGTATCCAGAAGTTGCTGGGCAAGATTTTGGATTTCTTTGGGGAAAGGCAGCTGTTCGGCACTGGGCATACCGTAAATTGTGGTTGTGATCGTCAGGTTCACAGTTGCCATTATTTTCTCCAGATCCTGCTGAATGGAGAAGAAGCTTCGGATAGAAGGATATAGTTTGATCAGGCGCATTTTTAAGTCGATGAGCGCTAAGGTATCCTTTTCAGATACCACTTTGCTGAACATTTGAGCGGTCAGGATTTGGCGTTCTTTATCCTGATATGCCGCAAAAGCTTTGGCAGCTTCAGGGTCGTTTTGGATTTCGGCTTCTGCTTCTTTCAGCCTTTGTACTTCCGGCGTTTGCAGAAGAGCTTCGCCGAGTTCACGTGCTTTAACAATGTATTCCATAAGAATCAAGCACCTCCTTATGTATCAGGTTATGCAGTTCAAAATGCCGGAGTGCCTTAAAATGCTAAACAAACTGTAATCAACAGGAAACGAAAAACGAAAAAAGTTTTATTCGGGAAGGATTTAAGGGAAATATGTAGAAAAATATTGCCATGAGGAGGAATGAACATTGCGCACTTACCGTTTGGAAATTAGGGTTATTCAGCTTTCCGTATTGATGGCTGTTATTGTATTGGTCTTTGGGTATGTAAATGTTTGGAACGGAGGAACACCGGAACAGTCTGCCAGCGGCAGCTCAACAGTCCAGAACAGCGGAGCAAGTAATGAGGGCGGTGTAGAAAATAAAGCCGGCAATACCGACGGTGATGCTGTTTTGAATGGCAGCGGTACGACTGTCAATACCAAAATGGTGTGTCTGGGTGATTCATTTACATACGGTTACCCGGGTGAGCCAAGTAGTTCCTGGCCGCAGCATCTTGCGGATGTCCTGAAAGTAGAAGTGGTAAATGCTGGTCAGACTTATCAGAATGCATCCAGCCTGCTGGATCGCTTTGAAGAGGATGTAATTGCTGAGAAACCGGGCACAGTCATTATTTTTGCCGGCGTTGGAGATGCGATCCGCGGAACTCCATTGGAAGAATACCAAAACAATATCAAAGCCATGGTCGAAAAAGCCACGGCCAATCAAATCAAGCCTGTCCT
This sequence comes from Dehalobacter restrictus DSM 9455, assembly GCF_000512895.1. NCBI lineage: Bacteria > Bacillati > Bacillota > Clostridia > Eubacteriales > Desulfitobacteriaceae > Dehalobacter > Dehalobacter restrictus. The sequence goes on along the minus strand of NZ_CP007033.1, from coordinate 2,578,529 downwards.
GGTGCTGCCGATTCCTTTCCCTGACACGGATGAGCTCTATAAACAATACAGGGAATGGGAAACGGCTTATGCACAGGAACAAAAGATTACAGCACTTGATTTTAAAGGGGTGCTGTTTGGCGACGGGGACGAGATCCTCAGAAAATATTCCGATGACGGGAGATATCCGAATAAGGACGGCTATCAGGCCATGGGCGATTATGCCGCCACAGTCCTGCAGTAATATTTAACGTATTAACAAAGAGTCAGAGACAGCCTTCGGGCTGTCTTTTTGACGTCGCGGATGGACCAATGCCGAATAAAGATCCTGTGAATAGCAAATTGCTATGTCTATACCTTCATACATACCGTGCATGCGTAGGATAGAGTTGGCGCTCCACTCATACCATGGATGGCAAGGAGCGGCGGTATTAATGCGGTAAGAAGACGGAGATAAATCCGAAGAAAATAAATCCGCCTATTCCTCCAAGAAAGGCCCAGACCGGGTGGTTTTCGCGGGACAGCGGCCATAATTCGGCCAGAACCAGAAACACCATTGCCCCAGCGGCCAGGGCCACAAAAAAACAGAGCGAGGTATGGACAAGTTCCATGGCCATCCTGCCGAGCAAGGCACCCAGCGGAGTAAATATTGCAATCAGGAGAGTCAGGGCTAGAATCTTCGGTTTCCTGATCCCGGCCATTACCAGAGGTGTAGCAGTGGCCATTCCTTCAGGCAGGTTATGCAGAGCAATACCAAGGGCGATGAATGTACCCAATTGACCGGCGGATTCGTGCCCCGCAGCAATGGCCATTCCTTCAGGTATATCATGAAGCGCTATGCCTGAGGCAATCAGGATGCCCATCCGTTTCAGACGGCTGTATCTGTTATTGGGAAGTTGACGATTTCTTGCTTTGAGCAGTCTGTCGGCAGACGACATCAGTATCATGCCGGCCAAAATCCCGCCCAGGAGCAGTCCCGGCTGTTTGAAGGATGCAGCCAGCGGCAAAAGATCAAAGGCGACTACAGCAAACATGACGCCCCCTGCCGCGGACAGTAGAACGGCCAGAAGCCAATCCGGAGGGTCTCCCAGGAAAAGCACAATCAGACAGCCGGCTGTTGTGGCCAGCCCGGCAATTGTACTGATATACAGCAGATACAGCGGAGATTGAAAGTCCAGGAGCATTTTTTCACCCGATTCTTTCGGCAGATTGTCAGCAAATTTGACAGGGCCTTATGAATCTTATTTTCAGACTTCAATAAATATTCGCACTGCCTAAAAACTTCTGAGACGCACTGAATAGAAAACTTCTTTATTGGAAATAATTTACATAGAAAGAAGTTTTTTGTATATATGATAATTTTAGGATTTACAAGGTATTGGGAGAGGGAAATTAAATGTTGATATTTGTGAATAAAAGCATAATAAAGTTAATTGTCTGCCTGGTCTTGTGTTTTAGTTTCTTGGTGATCAATCCCGGCGGCCAGTCAGCAAACAGTGCGGAAACCGAAGCGTATGACAGTACAAGTCTCATTCGCTTTCATGTTATCGCGAATTCGGACAGTGAACAGGATCAGCTGCTGAAATATGCGGTAAGGGATGAAGTTTTGAAGGCTGCTTCCCCGAACCTGGCTGAATCACAATCTCTGGCCGAATCCAGAGAAATCCTTCTGAGCATGGAAGGCCAGTTACTGGAGATTTCCAGGAGCGTAGTCAAAGAGTGGGGAAAAACCTATCCGGTGACCCTTGATTATGGTGTATTTGCTTTCCCAACAAAATCTTATGGTAATATTGTACTCCCGGCGGGAGACTACGAAGCGGTAGAGATCAAGATAGGAAATGCTGAAGGGGCTAATTGGTGGTGTGTTTTGTTTCCGCCTTTATGCTTTATTAATGTCGAGGAATCCACATCACTTCCTGTTGACGGCAAGCCTGCTGTGCCACTGAATACAGCGGCCAAACAAAAAAAGCCGACCTATCAGGGGAAAGAAATCGGCTTTTATCTGGAGCGTTTTTTCTAGGGAACCACTGATTAATAACGTTTTTTATCATCCCAATAAATAATAAAGTGGGATAATCCCAAGTTAGCGGCCCTATCGCCGCCGATTTCAGCTGCCTTTTCCGAGTAATTCTCGAAAAAAGGCGTACTTATCCCCGGATTACGCGCATTGGCTTCGCCAGCCGCCGCTTCGGGCGCACATCAGCAGGTTTGCGCTGGCGGCCAGCATATACAGTCTATTCAGATTCTTGGCAATTCCTCTATAACAAACCTTTTTGAAGCCAAATATGTTCTTAATGATATGAAAGGCGTGCTCCACTTTGGCTCGGACAGACGCTTTCCGAAACTCTATATGGCAATAAAAATCCCGTGCAGGGCCATTGTCCATGCTGCGTTTCTTTCCGGGACGCTCAGCGATACGGTAATCAATTTGTGATTTGTGAGGGTCCTCTGTGATTTCCGGTCGTTTATTTAGTCCCAAATATCCGGCGTCACCGTAGAAAACCTCGTCTTCCGGCCTCATTAGCTTTGACGCTTCGGCTATGTCATGCACATTTGCGCCTGTTGCCGCTATACCATGAATATAACCGGTCCCTGCGTCCACACCGATATGGCATTTCATGCCGAAATACCACTGATTACCCTTCTTTGTTTGGTGCATCTCCGGATCGCGGCTACCGCTTGCGTTCTTCGTTGAGGATGGCGCGCTGATCAGTGTGGCGTCAACAATGGTTCCACCTTTCATGATATGTCCGCACTGTTCCAAACAACGGTTGATCGCCTCAAAGAATGCCTTCCCTAAGCCGCTTTCCTCAATCAAATGACGGAATTTGAGCAGGGTGGTCGCATCCGGCGCCTGCTCATGTATGAAGTCTATTCCCATAAATTTTCGCATGGCGTAACTGTCGTAAATGGCATCCTCTACACCTTCGTCAGAAAGGCTAAACCATATCTGCAGCAGATACATTCTCAGCATTTTTTCAATCCCGAGCGGTGGACGACCGCGCTTACCGTCAAAATAGTGCGGCTGTATAAGCGCCACCCATTCGTCCCAGGGGATGATCTCGTTCATTATTTCAAGAAATTCTTCTCGTTTCGTTTTCTTCCGTCGGTTTGAGTATTCTATATCCGAAAAGGTTTGTTGCCCCATTTTTACCACCTGTTACTGTTTTCTTTAATTTTACCATTTTTTTGTCCGGGGGGCGATTTAATCAGTGTTTCCCTAGTACTTTATTAACCGTATAATGATCATATAGTGGCAGCAATTTTCCGCAATAAAGCGTTGCTGTCAATATATGAAGATTAGGGTTAACATGGTACTATATCCCAAGGATCTCTTTGAGTCGGCGGGCCTGAGTGCGGCTGACTGGGACTTCGCTTTTGTCCTTGTCCTGCACGATCACAGTATACGTACCATTAAAGTAAGGGACAAGCTCCCTCATTTTTTTTATATTGACCAGATAGCAGCGGTGGGTTCTGAAAAAAGTTTTTGGATCGAGTCTGGATTCCAAATCCCGCAGCGTATAACGAGTCAGGTAGAAGTCAGCTTCTGTTTTGACGTAAACATTGTCCTTATCTGTGGAAATATATATAATTTCTTCCGGCCGAATCAGGATGGTTTTCCCGTTATATTCAGCAGCAATCACTTCCAGGGGTTTGAATTCAGGGATATCCTCCTTGACCGGTTCAGCTTTAGGTTGACCTGGAGCAGGCGTTTTACGCTTTCTTACCGTATTTAAGGCTTCTTCAAGCCGCTTCGGATGAATCGGCTTAAGAAGATAATCGTAAGCATGAACACTGAACGCATCAAAAGCAAATTCTTCATGGGCGGTCGTAAAAATCACCGCCGGTTGTTTCGGGCTCTGGGAAAGCTTTCTGGCAAGTTCAATGCCGTTTAAGCCGGGCATATTGATATCAAGAAAAATAACGGAATAGTCGACACTGTCAATTAGTTCCATGGCTTCAAGCGCGTTTTCTGCTTCCCCAACAATTAGCACGTCTTCAAATGATTTCAAGAGATAACGCAGTTCTTTACGGGCGGGGGATTCATCATCAACCAACAAGGCTCTTATTTTCATATTTTCTGACCTCCCTGAATTCTATTTCTTTGGGACAAAGCATATTATCTTTTTAGAAATTTCTTTTTAGCGGACATTTTTATTATTATTTAGAAAGGAGAACTTCCTATGAGAAAAATACGGCTGCTGCTGACTTTCATTCTGTTGATCGCAGTCATTACACTTCTGGTCGGCTGCAATATCCTGAATGATCTGATCAAGGAAGGCGGAGGTAATGCTCCTTTAAGCAAACTTCTGGATAAGACTGCTCAGGAAGACACGGTTGAAGTGACTACAGAATCTCAGCAGACGGAACAAACTGTAAAACTTTATTTCGCAGATGCTGACGGAAAAGTCTTAATCGAAGAGAACCGAACAATTCCCAAGACACTGAGCCTGGCTCGCGAAACAGTAAGCCAATGGCTGCTGGGGCCGGCCGGAAAATCAAGCGCTTATCCGATGGTGAACCCTCAGACGGTGTTATTGGACATTGGAATCAAAAACGGCATTGCCACAGTAGATCTTAGCAAGGAATTCCTTGAGCCTTACAGCAATGTCTCGGCCGAAACTGCTCTTTATGGTTTAGTCAACACCTTGACTCAGTTTCAAACTGCCCAAATCGTGAAGATCCGGGTCGAGGGGCAGGACATTCAAACCTATCGCGGAATCGGTCTGGAGAACTTAAGGTACCGTAATGATTTGATCGGCTACGCCTCAGGGACCGTGCAGGATGATGAAGTAACTGCTGAAGTATCCCCAAGCGGAATCAATCTTTTTGGACAATAACTTCAATATTTTACCATTTGTTGAAAGGATCAAGATACGTTATGATATTAATTATATAACACCTATCGTTAAAATCATCAATAATATTTGAATTATGAAAATTTTACTAGTGTTAATTTCCGGAATATGGTAAAATACTGTAAAAATGATATGTGCTAATATATACTTATATATAGGGGTTATCTATTTGATTTTTTGAGGTGGGGTGTTCGCATGTTAGAGAACAGAGAGTTAGCAGGTCATCTTGACCATTTGCTTCAGAGGCTCACCGTTTCTACCCAAAGGCAAAAGAGTGATTTTGCAGAAAAGTTTGGTATTTCCCGTCAGCAGTTTGAAGTTTTAACGATTATTTTTGAAAAGGGCCAGATTACGATGGGTGAGCTTTGCAAGGAAATTTCTTCAGCCTGCAGTACGGCAACGGATCTGGCTGACAAGCTGGAAAGAGCCGGCTATGTGGAGCGAATCAGGGAAAAACGGGATCGCAGGATCGTAAGGCTTAATATTTTACCCAAGGGAGAAAAACTGGTCAAATCGGTAATTGAGACAAGGACCGAAAGGCTTGAAAGTATTCTGGAATCTTTTGAACAGGAAGACCGGATGCGTATTATCGGCATTCTGGAAACCTTATCCGATAAATATGAGAGGCTTTCCAGAAAAGAATAAAAGTCGAATACAACGGTATCGAACATTTTTGTCGAAGTAAGATCTTCCTGGCAAAGATGTTTTTTTTTTGACGGCAAACCTTTTTTAAAAGTTATATTTCTTGAATCCCGTATTTGCGCTATACTGAATAAAAGTGTTCCGGACAAAAAGCGGAGGTAAATTGTGAAAGAGATTCATGTCAACGAGGTGATTTCCGCAGTGGAGAGACTGTGTATTGAGGCGAACTGTATTCTGAATCAGGATGTTATTGATGCTTTGAACAAGGCTCTTGGCATTGAGGAATCCTCACAGGGCAGAGAAGTGCTTCAGCAGCTTTTGGAAAATGCGGAGATTGCAGCCAAAGAGAATATACCGATATGTCAGGATACCGGGATGGCGGTATTGTTTGTAGAAGTCGGCCAGGACCTGCATATTATCGGCGGAGATTTGACGGGAGCCTTGAATGAGGGCGTACGCAGGGGCTATGAAAAGGGTTTTTTGCGTAAATCTATCGTCAAAGATCCTTTTAACAGGATCAATACCGGAGATAATACACCTGCGGTTATTCATTATGAAATTGTATCAGGGGACAAGATTGGGATTGCGATTGCACCGAAAGGGTTTGGCAGCGAAAACATGGGTGCCTTGAAAATGTTTAAGCCTTCGGATGGTTTGCCTGCAGTAAAGAATTTTATTGTGGAAACGGTGGATAAAGCCGGGCCTAATCCCTGTCCACCCATCGTGGTCGGAGTTGGACTCGGAGGCACGATGGAAAAGGCTGCCTATTTGGCTAAAAAGGCCCTGCTTCGTCCGATCGGGGAATCGAATCCGGTTGAGGAATATGCCCGGCTGGAACAGGAGCTTCTGACCAAAATTAATCATTTAGGGATAGGCCCCCAGGGTTTTGGCGGCCGGACGACAGCACTGGCCGTAAATATTGAGGTATTTCCGACGCATATTGCAGGGCTGCCCGCAGCTGTAAATATTAATTGTCATGTTACCCGACATCGTCAGGTAGTTTTGGAAGGGAGGGTTTCTTCCTGTGAGTAATGATAAAACGGTTGAAACCCGGAAAATTTCGGCACCGATGGATGATACGACTGCTGCTTCTCTCAGATGCGGTGAAAAGGTGCTGATCAGCGGAGTCGTCTATACCGGAAGAGATGCGGCTCATAAGAAAATGGTTGAGGCCTTGGGCCGGGGAGAGGGGCTGCCCTTTGATATTAAGGGACAGGTGATCTATTTTGTGGGACCCGCCCCGGCTTCTCCAGGTAAAGTTATCGGATCTGCCGGACCGACAACCAGTGGCAGAATGGATGCCTATTCTCCTAGTCTGCTGGCCAAAGGTTTAAAAGGGATGATCGGCAAAGGGCTTCGTTCTCCTGAGGTCATACAGGCCATCAGGGAAAACAGCGCAGTCTACTTTGGGGCGATCGGCGGTGCGGGAGCACTCCTGGCTTCCTGCATCAAGGAAGCTGAGGTCATTGCCTATCCGGAACTCGGAACGGAGGCAGTCCGGAGACTTGTTATCGAAGATTTTCCTGCCATTGTCCTGATTGACAGTCTCGGGCAGAATCTTTACGAGACAGGAAGGAAAGAATATCAAATATTGGGGTGATGGTTTGTTCTATCCTTTTGAACTAGAAAGGTACCTCGAAGAATTGCTTCCTGCCAGGGAAGGGCTGCTTCAAGAGATGGAAGGCGTTGCCTTGGAGGAAACAATCCCTGTGGTTACACCGGCAGTCGGTCACTTCCTTGAGCTAATGGTCAAGATGACGGATGCCAAGCGTATTCTGGAGATCGGTACGGCGATCGGTTATTCCACCGTTTATCTTGCCAGAGGTGCAGCCGAAACCGGAGGCAGGGTTTATACGCTGGATATGAACAGAGGGAGGCTCAACAGAGCAGAAGAATATCTGAAAAAGGCCGGGCTTGCCCATTTGGTTGATTTCAGCTGTGAGAATGCGCTGCACTGCCTGCCGAAACTGACGGAAACATATGATTTGATATTTGTAGATGCAGCCAAAGGGGAGTACCTGGATTACCTTGATCTTATCACACCGCTCATTTCCCCTGGCGGGGTTCTGGTGGCGGATAATGTTCTATTCAGAGGCTGGGTTGTGCCTGGTTCGGTTTTTGACCAAAAGTATGATCGAATGGTCGGTTGTATGAGGGATTTCCTGCAGAACTTGGCCTGTCTGCCGGAATTTGAGGTAAGCGTACTTCCATTTGGCGACGGCATTGCGCTGGCCAGAAAAAACAAGTAGGAAATTCAGGCAAGATACGAAGTGAGGATTAACGTATTTAAATAGGATATTTGGTTAATGTATTTGGTGAGGATATTAGGATATTAGGATATATGAGGAGAAATGATGTCAGGTAGGAAGGCTGCGAACGGGTTTCTTGCAATTGTCAGCGGATTGATTCTAATCGCTGTCATGTTGCTGACGGTGATTGAACAATGCGTCTTTGATCTCAATTTCTTCCGGTCGGAATATAACAAACTGGACACGGTATCTGTGACCGGGATGCCGGAAAAAGATCTGATGGTGACGACCACGGAACTGCTGGCTTATATCCAGGGGGACAAGGATGACCTTGAAATCCGTGCAGAGATTAACGGTCAGGAAAGACAGGTGTTTAATCAGCGGGAAATCGTCCATATGGCAGATGTTCAAAGGTTGTACCTGAGCAGCCGCATGGTTCGCAACGCAGGTTTGATTGTCCTGTTTCTGTTTCTGATCTTACTAAGGATAAGCAACGGGAAGAAATACTTCCGTTCCTGGGCCAGCGGCTTTCTGACCGCGGCAGTCATATTTCTCTGTATATTCGGGGCAGTAGGGATTGCGGTCTGGCGGGATTTTCAAGTGTTCTGGGACAGCTTTCACTATCTGATTTTTACGAATGACCTTTGGCTGCTTGATCCGGAGACCGATATCCTGATCCAAATGGTGCCGGAGCAGTTCTTCTTTGATCTGGTTATCAGAATTCTGGCTCTTTTTGGCTCTGCTGTACTGATCCTCGCTCTTGTCGCTGCAAGAATCCGGTTCGTCTATCAGAAAGTATAAGTACGGTTGAGCTTGATAACCGGTTATACAATTGATAAATATTAATAATTTTTTGAGAACAGAAAGGAAGCTTGATAATATGCTAAGATTTGACGGAAGACAGCCCGATGAAATCCGGCCTGTGAAGATTACCAGGAAGTTTACGGACCTTCCCGAAGGCTCCGTCCTGATTGAGGTCGGGAAAACCAGGGTGATTTGCACGGCTACTGTTGAAGATAAAGTACCGCCATTTAAAAAGGGGACCGGCAGCGGCTGGGTCACAGCGGAATACTCTATGCTTCCGAGGGCGACGGCCGTGCGCAATCAGCGTGAGGCTTCCAAGGGAAAATTGGGCGGAAGGACAATGGAGATCCAGCGGCTGATCGGCAGGGCGCTGCGTTCCATTGTGGATCTGAGTAGACTTGGAGAAAGGACCATCTGGCTGGATTGTGATGTCCTTCAGGCAGACGGCGGGACCAGGACAGCTTCGATTACGGGTGCTTATGTTGCCCTGGCTGATGCTGTAAACTACCTGCTCAAAAATCAATTGATTAAGCAGGACCCTTTAATAGACAGTATTGCGGCCATTTCTGTAGGCAAAGTAGATGGGATACCTGTAGCCGATCTTGCCTATGAGGAGGATTCCAAAGCCGAAGTCGATATGAATATTGTGATGACCGGTTCGGGGCGTTTTGTAGAGATTCAGGGTACTGCAGAAGGTCAGCCGTTTGACCAAGAGGATCTGAATGCATTCTTAAACCTCGGGGAATCGGGTATTCAAAAACTCAGCGCTTTGCAGAAGGAAGCGCTGGCCAAAGAGCTTCCGGTAGCATAGTCCGAAGGAGGTTTGTAAGGATGCAGGTCTTGCTTGCGACAATGAATAAGGGCAAAGTAATGGAACTGGAGGAATTGCTTAACGACGAAAAAATCGAAATTCTGTCGTTAAGCGATCTTCCGAATTATCAGGAGGTTGAAGAGTCTGGCAGTACATTTGCCGAAAATGCTTTTATTAAGGCGCGGGCTGCCTGCGCCGCGGGAAAAATGATTACGCTGGCAGACGATTCAGGGCTTGAAGTGGATGCTCTGGCGGGAGCACCCGGCATTTTTTCGGCACGCTATGCCGGGGAACCGAAAAATGATGAGCATAATATAGAAAAACTTCTGACAGACCTGGAAGGCGTACCTGAGGAAAACAGGACTGCCCGCTTCCGCTGTGCACTGGCGATCATCTGTCCTGACGGCCAGGAATATTTGACGGAGGGATCGGTTGAAGGAAGAATACTGACCGAGAGAATTGGAACCGGTGGGTTCGGTTATGACCCTGTGTTTTACCTGCCTGACCTCCAGAAAACGATGGCGGAGCTTAGTCTGGATGAAAAAAATTGTCTCAGCCACAGAGCCCGGGCTTTTGCAAAAGCAGTTCCATTGCTGACAGCATTAATGAAATCATTTTGATCGTTATTTTGATAGTAAAATGACAATCTGAGGTATAAAAAGATCAATAGAAATTTGAAGAAATTTGAAATGCATAAAATTAAAATGTTTCTTGACTAGTTTTTTCTCTTGGGATATACTATTCATTGTCACAAAAAGCGGCGGGGTATAGCGCAGTTTGGTAGCGCGCCTGCCTTGGGAGCAGGAGGCCGGGGGTTCAAATCCCTCTGCCCCGACCATAATCAATGCTGCAGTGATTAAAACATGCGCCTGTAGCTCAGCCGGATAGAGCATCTGCCTTCTAAGCAGGTTGTCGGGGGTTCGAATCTCTCCAGGCGCACCATTTTTCATTTAAAAGTGTATTTCTCAAAAACAAAAAAATATTCATGGTGGATGTGGCGAAGTGGTTAACGCACCGGATTGTGGCTCCGGCACTCGTGGGTTCAAGTCCCATCATTCACCCCATATAAAAAGATTGGGCTTTATCGCAAGATAAAGCTTTTATTATTAGGAATGATGGAACTTGAACAGAAAACGCGACCTATGGAAGCATTTACCCGCCCCGGCGTGATAGCCGCGAAGCGACGGAGCAAGTCCCATCATTCACCCATCAGTAATTCTCCTAATGGCTTCAATTGAATAATCCACTTCCTTGTTGGTATTATAGTGCCCAAATGAGAAGCGTAGAGTTCCGGTTGGATAAGTTTTCAATGTTTTATGGGCATTTGGAGCGCAATGCAAACCTACCCTTGTCATCACGCCATAGCGATTGTCAAGCTCAAACGAAATCTCGGCAAGATCGCGTTTGGTGGTCTGAATGGATACAACCGCTGTGCGATTGGTTATATCCGGCCTCCCAATAATCCGAATATCCGGTAATGATTTCAGCTTTTTCAAAAAACGGGCGGTCAATTCGAGTTCTTTTTCTCGAATCTTATCAATGCCTGTTTCCAATAGATACCGCAAAGCTGCATGAAGTCCGAAAATTCCCGGAAGATTCATCGTGCCTGCTTCAAATCGGTCCGGCATGAAGCCTGGTACTTCCTCTGTATGGGATAAACTCCCCGTTCCGCCGCTGATAAGGGGGTTTATTAACGGAAACATAGCTTCTGTCGTGATAAAGCCGCCGATCCCCTGCGGTCCCAGTAAACCCTTGTGTCCGGTAAAAGCGAGGACATCAATACCCATTGCTTGCATATCGATTGGAATAACTCCAGCCGTCTGGGCGCTATCAATAATAAAAGCCAACCCCTGTTCTTTGCAAAAACTGCCTACTTTCTGAATAGGAAGAAGTGTCCCGCAAACGTTGGAAGCGTGGGTCATGACGATCGCTTTAGTGTTCGGCCTGAGCAGCCTGGGTACTTCTTCGAACAATAACTCTCCATCCTCAGTACAGGGAATCCTATCAAATTCTACTCCGGAAGTTTGAAGCTGGATCAAAGGTCGCATGACCGCGTTATGTTCCATTGCTGAAACAAGCACATGATCGCCATTATGCAAGAAGCCTTTTAAGATCATATTTAAACTAGTTGTGATATTTGGAGTGAAAATAACGTTTTTACAGTTGGGGTAATTGAATAACTCACAAATGAGTTCTCTGGTTTCAATCACAATTTCATCCGCTGTATAGGCACTTTCGTAGCCACCCCGACTGATATTTGCACCGATACTCTGCATGTAGTGCACTACTGCAGCAGAAACTGAAGCTGGTTTAGGAAAAGTTGTACAAGCATTATCAAAATATATTTTGGTGAGATTCATTTTTTCCCTTTCTAACTGATGTTATTCAGCTTATATTATAGCTCAATTTTGTTGCGTTAATATATTGGAATAATCTATTCATAAAGACTTTTATTATTGAAAATTTCAATTTTTTTTTATAAACCTATTATGGTAATATTATCTCCATATGTTAGACACATAATGTCTAAATAATGATATTACAGAAGGAGGTCATTGAAGAGTGATCAAAAACGAAAAGATTGTAATTGTTATCGCTGGAATTATCATTGGTATTATTTCTGTCACACTGGTGCTTCTAGGCAATCCAGCCAATATGGGCTTTTGTATTGCCTGCTTTGTCCGTGACACAGCAGGTGCGCTGGGTTTGCATCGGGCCACTGCCGTCCAATACATACGACCGGAAATTATTGGTTTGGTTTTGGGATCCTGTCTGATGGCTTTAAGTAAAAAAGAATTCTCACCGCGAGGTGGTTCTTCCCCTTTAACGCGGTTTATTCTTGGATTTTTTGTTATGATCGGAGCGCTGATGTTCCTGGGATGCCCCTTCCGGATGATTCTACGACTTGCCGGCGGAGACTTAAATGCTCTCGTTGGCTTGGTTGGATTCATCTGTGGCATTTTAGCAGGGATATTCTTCCTTAACAGGGGCTATACATTAAAAAGAACCTATAGTCTTCCGAAAATTGAGGGAGTCATATTCCCGGTGATACAAATTGTGTTTCTTTCTTTACTCTTGGCAGCGCCTGCCTTTATTTATTTTACGGAAGCAGGAGCCGGTCCCGGAGCCAAACATGCCGCGATCGCAATTTCTCTAGCTGCGGGTATCCTTGTCGGTATCTTAGCGCAAAGAACCCGACTTTGCATGGTTGGCGGCATTCGGGATCTAGTATTATTTAGAGAATGGAAATTGTTGCTTGGTTTTCTGGCTATCCTGGCATCTGCTTTTGTTATGAATACCGCTACCGGTAACTTATCCGTGGGATTTGCCAATCAACCCATTGCCCATACGGACGGTTTATGGAATTTTCTCGGTATGCTTACGGTTGGTTTTGGCTCGACACTCCTTGGAGGCTGTCCGCTTCGGCAAATGATTCTTGCCGGCGAAGGCAATACGGACTCCGTTATTACAGTGATTGGGCTATTTGCCGGCGCAGCCTTTGCGCACAATTTTTCTTTAGCTTCTTCAGCTAAAGGACCTACGACCAACGGCATGATCGCGGTCGCTATTGGTTTGGTTGTCATGCTGATAATCGCTGTGGTCAACACCCGGAAGGCCGCTGCAACTGTGAATAATTGACATACGCTTTGATATTTATTCAAATGTAAAAAATTACATTACATTGAGAGGAGAATTGACATGCTCGATGCAAGAGGCCGTTCATGTCCAGAGCCTGTTATCATGATCAAGAAAGCAATGGCTTCCAACGAGGATGAATATACCATACTGCTTGACAACCGTACCTCTTTGGAAAATGTCTCACGTTTTGCGAGAGTTGCAGGATATCATAGTGATTATACTGAAGAAAATAGGATCTTTACATTGAAAATAACAAAAAAATAATAATGCAGCACAAACATCGAAGGGGAATCCACTTATGGAATACATCGCAACCTTTTATTCGCATTATGGCGCGATGCGCTTTAAAAAAAAGTGTATAGCCAATAACCTTCATGCGGTCGTAATGCCTGTTCCCAGAAGTCTCAGCTCTTCTTGCGGCAGCTGCGTCAAGTATGAAGATCACCGGGACTTTGTTGCACCGGAAAATCCGGATGAAGAGATTGAACAAATAGTCTGCATTGAAACAACCGGGTACCGGCAGGTATATAAGGCTAAAGGAGCATGATTGCTTATAGTTTGTTTCTAACCCAAGTATAGTTATAATAAATACTAATTATAAAAATTAATTACTTGTATTCTGTAAAATAATTGGTTAAAATCCAGGTAGGTTAAGAAATCAAATACAGCATGAGAAACGGTGTTTTTTCAAAGGTAAAAGCCCGCAAACACGCATGGATTATGGCTTGTGGTATCGCGGCAGTCACAGAGTGATTGTGGCTCCGGCACTCGTGGGTTCAAGTCCCATCATTCACCCCATATAAAAAGATTAAGCTTTATCGCAAGATAAAGCTTTTTGATTACCCGCCCCGGCGTGATTGCCGCGAGGCATTGGAGCAAGTCCCATCCTTTTTTTTCATCATGGGGTTCGTCAGTAACCTGACCCCTTTAGGGTGGTGCAATTTTTTTTATGGTGATGCTGCCTGCGTCGTGGCGGATGCTTCCGCGGATAGACCGCTCTGGCCGCTGCTGTTTAATGCAATGATTTTATAATAATAGGTTATCTCCGAATCTAGGCCTGTATCCGTGTAAGGGAGCGCTGCCACATTTTCCGCTATCGTACTGTAGGTGCCCTCGGGAGAGGACGCCCTGTAAACAGCTTGATCTTGTAATAATAAGTATTGCCTGATGTCAGGCTGCCATCTGTATAATTGGTATATACCGTCGAGGCAATCTCTGTATAGGTCCCTGAATACGAAGCCGAGCGGTAGACCGCGTAAGAGGTCATTCCACTGATTAAATTCCAGGAAAGATAGATTTGCCCTGGTCCGGAGGATTTCGCTGAAAGGCTTGAGAAAGATGCAAGGGTCGTGGCGCCGGCATAGGAAGAAAGTGACCATGAAACAAGTATACCATTTTTTGGTTTATTATCTGTAAATTATTTGTAAATCCTTTGGAGTATTCAATTTAATTTTTTATTGTTATTCTTATTAAAATCAGCCATAATAGAAATCAGCAAGAAGATGGGAGGCCTGTTTGTGACAGAAAGATATGTTCAGACTGTGGAAAGAGCGCTGGATATATTGGAAGTGCTGGCCAGTTCTAGGGAATCATTCGGCGTGACTGAAATTGGTAGCAAGATAGGGCTGCATAAAAGCACGGTACATCGGATTATTCAGACTTTATGCTATCGGGGATATGTCGAAAAAGAGAAAGACAGGGAACGGTACCGTCTCGGGATAAAAATAGCCGAAGTTGGCAACGCATTTTTCAATCAGCTTGAAGTCCGGAAGGTTGCCGAGCGCTATCTGGAAAGCCTGGCTAAAACCTTTGATGAAGTAGTTCATCTGGTTCTGCCCGACAACGGCGAAGTGGTGTTTATCGATCATAAGGAAAGTTCCCAGTTGATCGGCATGCACTCCAAGGTAGGCAGCAGAGGCTACATGCATTGTACGGCGGTTGGTAAAGCAATCCTTTCCACTTTGCCGGAAGAGGAAGTAAGGCTTATTCTGCAGAAAAAGGGTATGCCCCGTTTTACTCAGCAGACGATTACAGATCCGGAAAAACTGATCGAACAGCTGAAGGAAATAAGAAAAACAGGCATTGCAGTTGCCGCTGAAGAAACTGAAGTCGGGGTCATTAACATAGGAACGCCCATTTATGATTATTCGGGCGGAACTATTGGCGCGATCAGCATTTCCGGACCAATTAACAGGCTGATGGAGAAAGGGATTGAAAAGGTTGGTCAGGAAATCAAGCGTGTTGGTCAGGATATATCCTTCAGATTAGGATATTCTGGCCGCTGATATTACAGTAATCTGCCAAAAGAAACGCTTGACGGAAGTAGAAAACTAGTACATAATATTAATACTACATTTTCAAATATTTCAGAATCTTTCTGTGTTAGTTTGCATAAAATAACCAAAAGATCAGAATCAAGCTTCAGCAAAAAAACCAAAAGGTGGACACGGAAATGGGTTTAGATCAGATATGAAACGGTGTTTCAAAGAATAAAACAAACTTATTTTTATGCGTATAAAATGAAACGGTGTATCATATAGTGAGACGAAAGTGGGGGGGTAATTGATTATGATGAGAATTTCATCAATAGCTTATAATCAGGATAGAGATTGTATAGGATGCGCTATCAGAGATGAAAAGCAAATATCCACCTATATTCTGTCTTTTCAGATTGCAGACCAGTTGCTGTCGCGTTATCAAGGAAAATGGGGTATTTCCGGCAACGGGATTACACTTCTTTTTACGGATCTAGACCATCCGCTGACGATTGATTATGATTCCGGGATCATTAATTACGGATCCCTTACGACAGCATTTTATCATCGCTATAACCCTGCTAAGGGGCTGACAGTGCTGGTTGAGGATATTTGTTCCGACCTTGCGATCCCGCAAAGTGAGCCCATTGAATATGAAGAATATTTTTTTAGATTGTTCGTCAAACTTGTGGAAATTTTCCATGCCCGATGCAATGTTCAGATCTTACCTGGTAAAAATGAAGGCGAATGGGAAATCCGTTTAGGCGAGGGGGAAGCTTCCGGCTGGATCGGAAAAGATGGAATTGCCGAAAACCGGTTTGGTGAAAAAATCGATATAAAACAATGGCAGAGTCTCAGGATTGAAAAAGCAGCGCTTTATGTCTTTGGTTTTAACTCTTTCTGCAAAAACTTTCAGTGTCCGATTAAATAAGGACACTATTTTTTTGTATTAACTTTTGTTTGACAGGGCAAAATTTTTTAAGTATAATACTGTTTGCGTGTTAGAACCGTCAGAATATTGCATAACCGGTTTTCATTCCAATGGGGTATCGCCAAGCGGTAAGGCATCGGACTCTGACTCCGACACCGGTGGTTCAAATCCATCTACCCCAGCCAACTTTTACATGCGGGAGTGGCGGAACTGGCAGACGCACTGGATTTAGGTTCCAGCGGGTAACTCCGTGCAGGTTCAAGTCCTGTCTCCCGCACCAAAATTGATGATTTCGAGGCAGTTGACCTATAAAGAAGGTTGACTGTCTTTTTTGTTTCTGCATTTCCAGCCTTAGATTTCGTTTCTTACGCACTAGATAATAAATCGGCAAAATGGAGGTGCCGCAACAAAGAAGTCGCAGAAGAGTAACACCAAATGTGAAAAAATCGAGAAAAAGTATTTAAATGTCGACCGGCAATTATTATAATATGGATGTAGCAGGAATAATCCCGGATTCTTGGACTAGAATATCTTTCATATATAATTATCTGATCCGGTTCATAATATAAATAGTAATGACACCAAATGAAGAGAGTGTTTGGAAGGGGAAAAAAGAAGTGTCGGGAGTTCTGATTTTTTCATCAAACTATGGTGAAGGACATTTCCAGGCAGGTGAAGCACTCGCCGAAGCTTTTCGTCATCAACTTTCGCCAATAGAGGTAAAGCACTTAGATTTTGGTTCTTTTTTTTACTTTAACACGGATTATTTTATGAGGAAAGCCTACGCAACAATGATCAAGAAGACGCCAAAACTCTGGAGAATACTCTTTGAAAAGACGGCAGGATTGACTGCCGAAGATTGCCGGAAGTTTGTGCGGGGATTGGAAACGAAGAAGCTGTTGGACTGCATCTGGAAGTTTAATCCTGATGTGATTGTAAGTACCCATTTTATACCGGCTGCCATATTGGGTGAACTGAAGCTGAAAGGGCTCCTTTCTGTTCCGCTGGTCACGGTGGTGACGGACTACCTTGTTCACGGCGTATGGATCCACTCCGGAACGGATAAGTATATTGTAGGTTGCAAGGATGCCTGTACCAGGCTCGTGGAGGCAGGAATAGCGCCCCAGAACGTGATTCAGTCCGGGATCCCTCTCCGGTTAAGATTTGAAGAACCCATGCAAAAAAGCGCTGCTAAACAAAAACTGCGGCTTGACCTGGACCGGAAGACGGTACTTATCATGGGTCTTAACGGTAAGCCCGTAAGCAATGTTTCAGAACTGAAGGATATTGTCCGGAACTTGGCTCAGGATATTTCGGCACAATTATTGGTGGTTTGCGGCTACAATAAAGAGCTGTACCATGCGCTTAACAGTGAAATTAGGGAAACGAATCTTTGCATCAGACTCTACGGTCATGTCGACAATGTTCAGGAATTGATGGCAGCTTCTGATCTTATGATCACTAAAGGAGGAGCATTGACAATTTCCGAAGCACTGACCATGGGACTTCCCTTGCTGATGTACAGACCCATCCCGGGGCATGAAAAAGGAAATGCTTATTTCGTTGAACAAGCGGGAGCGGGGAAGGCTTTCGGTACCCCAGATGAACTGATCCGCTACACAGTAGAACTGTTTAAGCATCCTGCCAGACTGGAAACAATGAGTTTAGCGGCACGGATGATACTGCCGGTCAATCCTTCACAAAATGCAGCTGCCTATATTTTGACACTCGGGAAAAACATCAAAACCAATCCGTTCAAAACAGAAGCGATATAATACCCGGCAGAAAATCTGCCCGTCATTGTATTTCAAAACAAGGGTTAACAAGGCACTAGATTTAAACAGAATATCAAGCGTTTTCCTTGATTCTTTGAAAAACTTCTGATAATATTAACTGGTCAATATCAGGTTTACTGGAAAGGGGAAACGGATGTTTCCTCTTTCTGAACTTGTTGCTTTTTTCCAGGGATTTACGCTTAAGCTAGGTTTGCATTTTTTTGAAAAAGGGCAGAATATCCTGGTGTGAAATGTTGATACTATTTAAATATAAAAAATAATGTAAGGTTAAATTCCAAGGAGGAGCGGACATGTCTGTCAAGATCGAAAAGAAGAACAATAACATCTACGAAATGGAAATTACGGTTGGGGTTGAAGAGGTTTCTGCAGCTTTTGACCGGGTGATGAAAAGAGCTGGCCAGGGACTCAGCATACCAGGTTTTCGCAAAGGAAAAGCCCCCAAGCATATAATAGAAAGGTATGTTGATAAAGACGCTGTGAAAAATGAAGTGATGGAGCAGGTCTCTTACCCGGCTTTATTTGAAGCCTATAAAGAGCATTCTATTACGCCAGTTTCCAGGCCGGCTATGCAGGTCGTCCAATTTGAGGCAGATAAAGATCTCATTTTTAAAGTTACGGTAGAGACCAAACCTGATGTAGAGCTGGGACAATATAAGAGTCTTGGCATCGAAAGACAGGCTGTTGAGGTTACAGACGAGCAGGTGGCCGAAGAACTGGAACGCCGTCAAAACAGACATGCTAAACTTATTCCGGTTGAAGACGGAGAAATCATTGACCAGGATATCGTCACGATTGACTTTGAAGGATTCCTGGGTGATGTGCCGTTTGAAGGAGGAAAAGGCGAGAATCACGAGTTAACCATCGGTTCCGGCACTTTTATCCCTGGATTTGAGGA
This sequence comes from Dehalobacter restrictus DSM 9455, assembly GCF_000512895.1. Lineage (NCBI taxonomy): Bacteria > Bacillati > Bacillota > Clostridia > Eubacteriales > Desulfitobacteriaceae > Dehalobacter > Dehalobacter restrictus. Next base: position 2,559,669 of record NZ_CP007033.1, on the reverse strand, counting down.
ACAATTAAAGGGTGCTAAGAGTGGTCAGGAACTCGAAATCAGTGTCAAGTTCCCGGAAGGCTATCACAGCGAAGAGCTTTCCGAAAAAGATGCCATGTTTAAAGTCAAGATCAACGGTATTAAGAGAAAAGAACTGGCGGCTCTGGACGACGAGTTTGCCAAAGACGTCAGCGAATTTGACACGTTGGAAGAATTGAAGCAGGATATCAGAGAAAAGATGATTTCAGCTGCAGAAGCCAGACGTGACAACGAATATAAGACCGAAGTTATTAAGAAGGTCGCTGAAAACGCAGTCTGTGAAATTCCTGAAGGAATGAAACAGGAGCGCATTGATGCGTTAATGGAAGACCTGCAGCAGAACATGTCCTATCAAGGAATTTCCATGGAGCAGTATTGCCAGTATGTCAATACCAGCAGAGAAGCGCTTCGCGAATCCTTCAGCCAACAGGCAACTGATGGACTAAAAACTGAACTTGTCCTCGAAGCAATTGCGGAAAAAGAAGGAATTACGGTTACCGATGAAGAAATTGAATCCGAGATTAATAGAATGGCTATGCAGTATGGCAGGACAGCTGAAGAACTGAAGTCAGCTCTTGAAGCTCGCGGCGAGATGCAGATGTTCAAAATGAGTTTAACATCAGAGCATACCGTTGATTTCCTGGTCAAGAACAATGGAGCAGGGCAGGAAAGTGCCGCAGCACAGAACACGGATTCAGAGAGTAATGTAACGGAGGAAAATGAATAAGATAGTTATTGCGACAATGATAAGGGAATTCTCAGTAAAGGGGTGAGCATATGGCAAAGTTTAACGATGAAAAGAATCAACTGAAGTGTTCCTTTTGCGGTAAAACACAGGAACAGGTCAAGAAACTGGTAGCAGGTCCCGGGGTATACATTTGTGATGAATGCATCGAGCTCTGTAATGAAATCATAGAAGAGGAGCTCCAGGATGATGTAGGTTCAGAAATTGGAGAGATACCTAAACCAAAAGAAATCAGAAGTATTCTTGATCAATACGTTGTCGGTCAGGACGAAGCAAAAAAAGCATTATCTGTTGCAGTTTATAACCATTACAAGCGTATCAGCATTGGCATGAAGGTCGATGATGTCGAACTTCAGAAATCCAATATCATTATGCTCGGTCCAACAGGTTCCGGTAAGACGCTGCTTGCTTCTACACTGGCTAAAGTTCTTAATGTTCCATTTGCTATAGCGGATGCAACCTCACTGACGGAAGCCGGCTATGTCGGAGAAGATGTCGAGAATATTCTCCTCAAACTGATTCAGGCTGCTGATTATGATATTGAGAGGGCAGAGCGAGGGATCATCTATATTGATGAGATCGATAAGATTGCCCGGAAATCTGAGAATCCATCCATTACCAGGGATGTATCAGGTGAAGGTGTCCAGCAGGCACTGCTCAAAATTCTGGAAGGTACAGTAGCCAGTGTTCCTCCACAGGGAGGACGCAAGCATCCCCACCAGGAATTTATCCAGCTCGATACCACGAATATCCTGTTCATTGTTGGCGGGGCTTTTGATGGCATTGACAAACTGATTCAAAACCGTATCGGCAAGAAAGTGATGGGTTTTGGGGCGGAAATTCAAAAGAAAAATGAAAAGAACGTCGGGGAATTCTTAAGGCAGATACTGCCGGTAGACCTCTTAAAATACGGATTAATCCCCGAGTTTGTCGGAAGACTTCCTGTCATTGTCACCTTGGATGCTCTGGATCAGGATGCGCTGGTCAGCATTTTGACCCAGCCCAAAAACGCCTTGGTCAAACAGTATGAAAAACTGCTGGAAATGGACGGCGTAGGGCTGGAATTCAAAGAAGATGCGCTTAAAGCCATTGCTGAAGAAGCGATTCGCCGTAATACGGGAGCGAGGGGCCTCAGGGCGATTATGGAAGAAATCATGCTGAATGTAATGTATGATATTCCAACCCGCTCGGATGTCACCAAGTGCATCGTTACCAAGGATACAATTCTTCAACGAATTGAGCCTGAGCTTATCACAGTGGATAGCAAGAAGGAAGAATCAGCTTAAACAGAATAAATCTAAACCTATGAGATACTGTTAATAGTTTTATGCTATTGGCAGTATTTTTTGTAAACTTAGGGTTTACGTCATGTACCCTAACCGCTCTTCGGCTATTGCGCCATCCTTGGCGCAATAGCCGAAAAGCGGTATTGTGGCTCACAGACTTACCCTCACATAATGGTAATGTAATATACAAAATGAAAAAACAACAATTTGAGGATACTGTTCTAGCCGAACTTCGCTGCAGCAATGATCCTTACTGTCAGCACTGCAAAGCAATGGGACATTGCCGTTATGGCATCGTAAACGGAGCTGTAGGAAATTAAGAAATCATTCAGAAAATCATGTAAAAAATCATCCGGTAAATCATAATTTCTCCTGAGACGTTCAATGATGATTTTCCCTTCGGAGGCAGCCTGAGCAGGTGATAATAACTGCCAGTCCAATTGATCCATCAGATGGACATAGAGCGTAGCCGGGATCACAAGTTCCTCTTCGCATTCTATCTTTTTTAACCTGTTCAGGAACTTTTGCTTATCTAGTGATCCTGGTTTTCTCGATTCCGCTTGATTCGGAACTCCCGCTCGAGACGTAGATTCCTGACACAGGACACCGATGCCCTTCTGATATTCCTGCCAGAGGGTTTCTTCATTGATACCGAATCTTTTCAGGCGGTTCAGCAGACTGAATTGGTATTCCGGACAAAGACCGGTCTGCAGGAAAAGAGCCTCCTTCAAAGCCTGTTTGACGGTAATTCCAATCAGCTCTCCCAATTTGCTGTGTTTGCCGGCATAGAAAAGCCGGGAGCCAGACTTGCTGTTGCAGATGATGACCGTCCCGTCTGTGCCTGATCCTGTGGCGATGCCTCTGGAATAACAGCTGCCGGCCATAAGCTCCTGCAGGGCAGCCGTTTTGGCTTCTGTACAGGTCACAAGTGCTCGGGTCAGGGTCTCTTCCGGAAGATCGGCATTGATATACAGCAGAATATTAATCGTTCCAGCTGGAATGGTTACCGTTTCCCCCTGCCGTTCATGAAAAAAAGCGGGATCACCGATCCGGCCGCCGTTCATTTCGATGCCGCCGGTTACCACTGCGGTGACAGTTAGATCTTCGTAGCTTGCTGTCCGAATAGCCACATTATTCATGGCAGCAGCCGTCAGAAGGCCTGCGGAGGCTTCAGGATCAAGATCCAATTTCGTGGCAATCAGCTTCATATGTTCCTCATAGACGGCTGGAGTGATGTCACACGTCAAACCCATCCCGGAATTAATATCGTGGTTAAAAACAAATTTCAGGTTTTCGCGGTAACCACCGTTTAAATGGGCGGTACTCAGGACCTTGCGGTCATCCTTGAAAGAAATAATGATACTGTCTTTATAGCGCTCAACAGTATCACCTGTTTCGTAAGTCCACAGAAGCAAATCATTTTCCTCCGATCCTACCTAATAGTTCCCGGATACTGCCGAACTTCTCTGCGCCGTGCTGCATCATGCCGGCAAGAAGGCTGTCAGCTTTGCCACCGGTAAAATCTCCTGTGTAATCCCACTGTTCTGATTCAGTTTCCACAATCATTACTTTTTTGTTTTTAAGGTGTAAGGCCACGGAAACCTGTTCTAAATTGACGATGTTCCCGTACCCGAAAGGGACAGACAAAACAATGATCAGGTCTGCTTCATTTAGAAGCTCTTCGTTCATGTTAAAGGCTTCGGCGGAGATGGGGGAAAAAGGAGCTTCTTCGGAAACGGCAATGCCGAGCTCTTTGGCTTTTTTCCAGTCCGAATCTCCAATGTTCAGGACGCCGCAGCTCACCTGATAACCGGCCTGAACCAATTGTTCCATCAGATAGACACCGCTTCCGCCGCCGCAGAGTAAATGGATACGTACATCCCTGGCAGCCTCACTCCGGTCCTTCTTTTTACTTAACGGAATAATATTAAAGCGTCCGGTGATTTCATTCGTCGTAATCGCAACTTCGATATGGTAGCTGTCCCGGATCTTCTGGGCTGTCAGCACTTCAACAGGACTGCCATAAGCCACAATTCTGCCTTTATCGAGAAGAATGATTTTATGGCTGAACTGGGCAGCAAGGTTAAGATCGTGCAAAACAGCGATTACGGTCAGGCTTTTGGTTTTATTCAAACGATCCAGAAGTTCCAGCAATTCATATTGGTGCTGGATATCTAAATGAGAGGTGGGTTCATCGAGCAGCAGGACTTTGGGTTCCTGAGTTAAGGCTCTGGCCACAATGACTCTTTGCCGCTCGCCTCCGCTTAGTTCGTTCACAGAGCGGTCCTTCAGGTGCCAGACGTTTGTCAGCTCCATCGCCCATTGAGCAATCTCCACATCCTTTTCAGAATCGCCCTCAAATCGCTTTTGATGAGGCATTCTGCCCATCAGTACCGTCTCCATGACAGAAAAAGCAAAATCCCCTCCGGTATCCTGGGGGACGACTGCAATCGTTTTGGCAAGATCTTTTTTCTTAATCTTAAAAATATCCTGATCATCGAGCAGGACGGCCCCCTTCTGGGGAGTAATTTCTGCGGTAATATTTTTCAGCAGGGTAGACTTGCCGGACCCGTTGGGGCCGATGATGGATACAAAGCTGCCCTTGCTGATTTCCAGGCTTAAGTCTTCCAGAATATTTTTACTGCCATAGGCGAATGTAAGGTTGCTGGCAATGATTAAAGAATCCACTTATATTACTCTCTCTTTCTTTTTCTTCAGCAGATAGATGAAGAAGGGTCCACCAAAAAGCGCAGTGATGACACCAACAGGGATTTCCTGTGAGCCCAGGCATGTCCTGGCAATCGTATCGGTAATCACCAAAAAGGTCCCGCCCACAAGAAAGGAGAGTGGAAGCAGGACCCGGTGATCCGGACCGACCATAATCCTGACAATATGTGGAACGATTAGTCCGACAAAACCAATGGAGCCGCAGGATGCCACGGCTCCCGCTGTTGTCAGGGAGGTGGCCATCAGCAGAATGATTTGCAGTTTCCCAAGATTGATGCCAAGATGCTGGGCGGCACTGTCGCCGAATACCATTGCATTCATTTCCTTCGCTAAAGTGAATAAGACAATCACGCCAATAATGATAAACGGCGCGGCAAGTTGGATATGCTCCCAGCTCTTGTTGGCAAAACTGCCCATGAGCCATAGATAAATTTTATCGATATCATCCGTATTCAAAACCATCAGAAAAGACATGACTGCTGACAGAAACGCACTGAGTGCGACCCCTGCCAGCAGAAGTGTCGTGACAACGACTTTTTTCCCGACTTTGGCTAGGGAGTAGACGATCCAGGTTGTCAGAAAAGCACCGATAAAACTGAAAACAGGAATTTCGATCATGCCCAGGAAACCGCCTGCTCCGGTAATGATGGCGATCGTCGCACCCAAACCTGCTCCGGAGGATACACCCATTACGTAAGGATCGGCCATCGGGTTTTTGAAAAAACCCTGCAGGGTACCTCCGATGACGCCCAGAGCTCCGCCAACCAAAGCTGCCAGAATGATTCTCGGAACACGCAGAGACCAGATAATCGTTTGATGGACATGGGGATAGTCTTCAGCATGAAACCAGTGATTCAATAAAGGTACTTTGCTCATGATAATTCCGGCGCTCTCTTTAAACGAAATATCTGCTGAGCCAACCGTTGTGCAAAAAATGCCCACAGCAATCAAAAACAAGGTGAAGCAGATCAGCAGGTACTTCCAACTTTTCCGGTTTTTTAAAACATCCATGATCAATAGCACCATTAATTTCCAAAAATTTCAGGATGAATAATTTTTGCGATTTGCTCCAGACCGTCAATGACTCTTGGGCCTGAGCGGCTGATCAGGTTGTCGTCGACAGCATATACCTTGTTGTCTTTCACCGCACTTAAGACTTCATAGCCGGTTCTGTTTTGGATATCAGCTGGGGTATGGGCATGAGTATTGATGATGTAATAATCCGGATCGGCTTGGAGCAGACTTTCCATGCTGTAATTATAAAATTTTTCAGTATTGCCGGCAGCAATATTGACGCCTCCGGCAACTTCGATAAGGTTATTGACAAAACTGGTTGAACCGGCCGACATCAGAGGATCGTCCCAAATTTCCACAAATACAGTTGGTTTGGCGATGTCTTTGAGTTTGGAGGTTATATTTGTCATTCTGGTTCTCATATCTGCAGTGACTTTCTTGGCTTCTGCTTCCTTACCAGTCAAAGAACCAGCCAATTCGATATTGCTGATAACCTGATCGATCGTATCGGCATCGAGTACAACAACCGTCACCTTCAGCTCTTCAAGCTTCTTGATGACATCTTCCTGCACGCCGGCTGCAATAAAGACCATATCAGGCTCGGCAGCGACAATCGTTTCCAGATTCGGGTTCTTAAATCCGCCCATTTTTTCTTTAGTCAACGCTTGCTCGGGATAATCACAGTAATCGGTTACACCGATAATTTCCTGATCAAGGCCAATGGCAAAAAGTATTTCAGTAATAGCAGGGGCCAAAGAAATAATTTTCTGGGGGTACGCGTCAAGGGTGATCTGTCTGCCCATCGTGTCTGTAAACGTTTTTCCCTTCAAGGCCTGCTCATTTTGCGTTGAACAGCCTGTGGCCAGTCCAAGGGCCAGGGTAAGCACCAGGGGCAGAATCAACAGCAGTGCAATTGGTTTCTTCTTCATAATCATTTCTCCTTTGTTTCGATTCTTTTTAAATAAAACAAAACAAAAGTCTCTTATATTCTAAGAGACTTTCCCATTCTAAGTCATTTAATCATTGAAGGAAGTGTTCTTACCATTACATCATCTTCCCAATCCTAGGCAGGTCTCCTGGCTTACGGGTCATTCTCCTCCCGGCCTTCCCAGATCATATCCAGTGGCATTCGGAATTCGTCTCCGCATACAGTGGTGGGTCCGCGCCGGTTTCCCGGTCTTCCCTATTATCCTCATCCTGAGGCACCTGGGATTAATCATTCATTTCTCATTTCCCTACGCTAACAATATTGCATAGAAGGCCCTTTTTGTCAATCTGAATTTTTTTTAGGAATCCTTCCGGCTTTTCGGACGCTTTCCCGCAGGAGATATTCAATGTGAGCGTTGACGCTCCGAAATTCGTCGGACGCCCATTCTTCAATAATGCTGAATAGCTTTGGATCGATACGCAGCGGAAAGTTCTTCTTGTCTGCCATTATCCTGCTCCTGCCAATGCTTTTTAATACAGGGTGCCGGTATTGAGTACTGGCTGGGCTGAACGGTCGGAGACAATTGCGACAAGTAGGTTGTTGATCATTGCCATCTTGCGTTCGTCGTCAAGTTCGATTGTCCCGCTGTTTTCCAACTGCTGAATGGCCATCTGGGCCATTCCGACAGCACCTTCCACAATTTTCTGACGGGCGGCCAGGATTGCGTTGGCCTGTTGCCTCTGAAGCATGGCGCTCGCAATCTCGGTGGCATAGGCCAGGTGGGTCAGGCGGGCTTCAATTACTTCCACGCCGGCAAGTGTAAGGCGCTCCTGAAGTTCCTTCGCAATTTCTTCGGCTACTTCCTCGGTGTTGCCCCTTAAGGAAACGTCACCTTCTTCATAATTGTCATAAGGATATTTGGTTGCAACATGGCGCAATGCTGTCTCACTTTGGATTTCTACAAACTGCTCATAATTGTCCACATCAAATACAGCTTTAGCAGAGTCAACCACTTTGATTACGACAACCGCAGCAATTTCAATCGGATTGCCGTCGACATCATTGACTTTCAAACGCTCACTGTTGAAGTTGCGGACTTTTAGAGAAATCTTTTTTGCTGCAACGAACGGAACCGTCATCCAGATGCCAGGTTCGCGAATGCTGCCAATATAGCTGCCGAAGAATGTCAGTACTTTGGCTTGATTTGGCTGGACAACCTGGATGCCGGTTGACACAATCAGTGCCAGAAGAAGCAGAATGGCTGCCAGTACGATATTCGTGAATCCTGTTTCTTTGACTGAGGCGATAACATTAAATACTGTTGCAGCTAAAAGGGCTAAAAAAATGAGAATGCCTAAGAACCCGTTAATTTTCCATACTTTTTTTTCGATCATAGTTTATCATCCTTTCTTGGAGAAAAATCCAGTCTGATCGAACTGGATCAAACAACTGGATCATACATTTAATTGATATGATTATGATATCACTTTAATATAATTAATGCAACTGGTTCTGCGGGTGATTTTGGCAATATGTTTTGAATCTTCTGATCTGGTAAATACTACATAGAGAGTCTTGAGCAGGAGGTACAGGAATGGAAGGTTTAGGGTTCGGGTCACTACTGGCGATGATTCAGCTGGCTTTTGTATTGGTTGTCGGGATTTATTTCTGGACGATGTTAAGGCAGCAGTACTCGACGAGATCTGCTGTGGAGAAGGAGTCCGTAAAACAAAAAGAAAAGCTGCAAAGAATGCGTAAAATATCTTTGACGATCCCGCTGTCGGAAAAGACCAGACCGGAAGTCTTTGCGGAGATCATTGGACAAAAAGAAGGCGTGAAAGCACTTCGGGCTGCTTTGTGCGGGCCGAATCCCCAGCATGTCCTGCTGTACGGGCCTCCGGGCGTCGGCAAAACAGCCGCAGCCAGGCTTGTCCTTCAAGAAGCTATGAAAAATTCGCTCTCACCGTTTAAAAGTGAGGCAAAATTTATTGAAATTGACGGTACGACGGCCAGATTCGATGAGAGAGGGATCGCTGACCCGCTGATTGGTTCTGTCCATGATCCGATTTATCAGGGAGCTGGCGCCATGGGGATGGCGGGAATACCGCAGCCGAAGATGGGTGCAGTCACCAAAGCCCACGGTGGGATTCTTTTTATTGATGAAATTGGTGAACTTCACACTATCCAAATTAATAAACTGCTTAAAGTGATGGAGGACCGCAAGGTTATTCTGGAAAGCTCGTACTACAGCTCTGAGGACAGCAATGTCCCTGAGCACATCCACGATATTTTCCAAAACGGCTTGCCGGCAGATTTTAGAATGATTGGTGCGACGACCAGAAGACCGGAGGAAATACCAGCGGCAGTACGCTCACGCTGTATGGAAATCTTCTTCAGGGCGCTTCAGCCGGAGGAAATTGCAGTCATCGCCAAAAATGCCGCCGAAAAAATTGATATAGAGATCACAGACAGAGCATTGGAAGTTCTTAAAAAATACGCCACGAACGGCAGAGAAGCTGTCAATATCGTGCAGCTGGCAGCCGGAGTCGTTCAAAATGAAGGCCATTGCTGTATCGATGAGGAGAACATTGAGTGGGTGGTTACGACCGGACAATACACGCCAAGGCCGGAGAAAAAAATTCCGCCTTTCCCCCAGATAGGATTGGTCAACGGCCTAGCAATCTACGGAGCAAACCTTGGCATGCTCCTGGAAATCGAGGTCACAGCCTACCCGGTCAGGAACCGTAAGGGAGAGCTCTATGTAACCGGAATTGTTGAAGAGGAAGAATCAGGTTATGAGGGTAAAAAAACGCGCCGGAAAAGTATGGCGCGCTCCTCGCTGGAAAATGTTCTGACGGTGCTTTGCCGGGAGCATAGGATTGAACCGCGTCATTACGATATCCATGTCAATTTCCCCGGGGGAGTTCCAATGGATGGTCCGTCGGCAGGGACGGCAATGGCGACCGCAGTGTATTCAGCAATTAAGAAATGCAAGGTAGACAATACCGCAGCTATGACCGGGGAGTTATCGATTCGGGGCAGAGTAAAACCGGTTGGCGGGATCAGTGCCAAAATTGAGGCAGCCGTCCAGTCAGGGTGTAAAAAAGTATTTATTCCGCAGGAAAACTGGCAGGCCAGGTTTGCTCACTGGGAAAAGGACATCCAGATCATTCCGGTGGAAACGCTCGATGAGATATTGAATGCAGTACTGCAACCTGTTCTGCCGACCACCGACATGGTCGAAGTGGATTTGTCGGAAAAGGAGGTATCGCTGAATAAAGTGCTGAAAAGGATAAAAATTCCATCAGGCAATTTGCATGAACAAGGTAAGCCGTGTTAAAATATAGCACTGACAAGTCTTTTGAGGGGAGATAAATTATGCAAGAAAGAGAGATACCGATCCTTCCGCTTAGAGGAATCCTTGTCTTTCCCTATATGGTGATTCATCTTGATGTTGGCAGGGAAAGATCCATGGCAGCCATTGAGGAAGCAATGCTCTTGGATCGCCAGATTCTTCTACTATCGCAAAAGGAAATGGAAATAGACAGCCCGACGATTGATGATCTGTATACAGTAGGCACAATTGTCGATATAAAACAGCTTTTGAGACTTCCCGGCGGGACAATGCGCGTTCTTGTCGAGGGGATCTGCCGTGCCGAGGTCAAGGAATTTTTGGCGGAAGATCCTTTCTTTAAAGCGCAGGTAGAAAGATTCCCCGGTAATGAGCGTATGAGCCCAGAACTGGAGAATATGACCAGAAGTCTGACCCACCAGTTTGAAGAATATGCGCGTCTCGGCAAAAAAGTATCCCCCGAAGCGATTGGATCGGTGCTTGCTGTAAAAGAGCCCGGTCGGATGGCTGATTTGGTGGCTTCCCACTTGAATTTAAAGATAGAAGATAAACAGGCGGTTCTTGGCGCGATTGATGTAAGCGAACGCCTGGAAAAGCTCACCGAACTGATCATGCGTGAAATCGAGATTCTTGAGCTGGAAAGACGCATTGGGCTCAGGGTACGAAAGCAGATGGAAAAGGCCCAGAAAGAATATTACCTGCGGGAGCAGATTAAAGCGATCCAGAAAGAACTGGGCGACAAGGATGAAAAACAGGCTGAAATTGAAGAATATAAAGAGAAGATCGAAAAGGCGAATCTGACGGATGAGGCCAGGGAAAAGGCCTTGAAAGAACTGGACCGCCTCGAAAAAATGGCTGCATCTTCCGCTGAAGGAACCGTTGTCCGGACGTATATTGACTGGATCATCGCGCTTCCCTGGAATAAGGCGAGCAGGGACAAAGGGGATATGCATAAGGCTGAAAAAATATTGGAAGAAGACCACTATGGTCTGGAGAAAGTCAAGGAGCGGATCCTGGAGTATCTTTCTATCCGTAAACTCACGCCAAATATGCGCAGCCCGATACTTTGCTTTATCGGACCGCCCGGAGTAGGTAAAACCTCACTCGCAAAATCCATTGCGAGGTCTCTGGACCGCAAGTTCGTCAGAATGTCCCTGGGCGGCGTTCGCGATGAGGCGGAGATCAGGGGTCACCGTCGGACGTATATCGGCGCATTACCCGGCAGGGTGATTCAGGGGATACGCAAGGCGGAAACGAAAAATCCGGTCTTCCTATTTGATGAAATTGATAAAATGTCTTCAGACTTTCGCGGGGATCCTGCTTCTGCCATGCTTGAAGTGCTTGATCCGGAGCAGAATCATTCCTATGCGGATCACTATCTGGAGGTTCCATTTGATCTTTCCAAAGTGCTGTTTATCATGACAGCCAACTATATCGAAAATATTCCGCGTCCGCTTCTGGACAGGATGGAAGTCATTCATTTAAGCGGCTATACCGAAGATGAAAAAGTCAATATTGCGGTTCGGCACCTCATACCGAAACAGATGAAAGTGCACGGGTTGAAAGAGATTGTTGTCCGGCTGGATAGCGCCTGCGTCCTGAAGATTGTCCGGGGCTATACCAGGGAATCCGGAGTCAGGAATTTGGAACGCGAAATTGCTAATGTGTTGCGTAAAGTAGCGGTCCGTGTTGTGAAAAAGGAATGGAAGCCGCGGACACTGACACCGGAAGATATTGAAACCCTACTCGGAGCTCCCCGCTATTTTTACCGAACAGTGGGCTTCGAACCGGAGATCGGCGCTGCTGTCGGTCTGGCTTATACTGAAGTCGGAGGAGATGTACTGACCATTGAAGCTACGCCTCTGGCAGGCAAAGGAAGACTGACGCTGACTGGAAAACTCGGCGATGTGATGAAAGAATCGGCGCAGGCAGGATTGACATTTGTCCGTTCCCAGGCTGAAAGCTTGGGGATTAGCAAGGATTTTTACGATCAGCTTGATTTGCACATTCATGTGCCGGAGGGAGCTGTACCGAAGGACGGACCGTCCGCCGGCATCACGATGGCGACGGCAATGGCTTCGGCGCTTTCTTCCAGAGCTGTCCGGCAGGATGTCGCGATGACCGGAGAGATCACTCTACGCGGCAATGTGCTGCCGATTGGCGGACTGAAGGAAAAGGTGCTGGCCGCACACAGGGCGGGGATCAAAACGATTATTCTTCCTGAAAAGAACCTGAAGGACCTGGAAGAAATTCCGGAAGAAATCAGGAAAGAACTGGAATTCCGTTTTGTCAAACGAATGGAGGAAGTTCTGGATATAGCCCTTCTTCCGGTATCTAAATCACAAGAATTCCTGCCGCAGCTGCCGGTCTACAACACGGATTTTACGCAGCCTGAAAGCAGGCCGCTGTAAGCAGCTCAAATAATCTGCTGCTAAACAGGTTTCAGTCTTATATACTGGCAGACGGGAGACAGAGGGGCGTTTTAGTATCTTGTTTCAGAGGAAACAAAGAAAACGTCCCTCTGTGTTTTCCTTCGTTTTCTAACTCCTTAGTTGGTCTCCCGATGTATTTGTCTCCCTTGGATTAATCCCGATTTTGGAGTACAATATTAGCTGTTGATGTTTAAGGAACATAGTTGGGACATAACATAGTTGGCATATTGTACTCACGATGTTCCGTTGAGGTGATAGTGTGATTTTTCGTAAAGCTGAATTTATGATTTCGGCAGTGAAGCCGCAGCAGTATCCTGAGGGAATAAGGCCGGAGCTGGCTGTCTCAGGCCGTTCCAATGTAGGAAAGTCTTCTTTGATCAATAAGCTTGTCAATCGAAAGGCACTGGCCAAGGTCGGCAAAACGCCCGGCAAAACGCAGATGATCAATTTTTTTAATATTAATGATGAATGGTATCTTGTTGATTTACCGGGTTATGGCTATGCAAAAGTGCCTCAGGAGACCCGAATGCAGTGGGGGAAGATGATGCAGACGTACTTTCGTCTGCGTGAGAATTTGAAAGGGGTCATTCAGCTGGTTGATATCCGCCATCAGCCGACCGATGAAGACAGGCTGATGATGGAAATGCTTAAGGTCAACAACATACCTGTTCTGGTGGTAGCGACAAAAGCAGATAAGATTGCGAGGGGACAACGACCCAAATATCTCAAAATCATTGCGGAATCTTTCAAAATGTCGGACTGGAAGACGATTATTCCTTTTTCTTCAGAGGACGCTACCGGCCTTCAGGAGCTAAATCAGGCCATGGATGATATTATCTTTCCTGATGCGGAAGACAAGTCCGGAGAGTGATCCGGAAGAATAATCAATGGAGAAGAGCAATAGATTTTGAAGAGTAATGGAAAATAAAACATAGAATAATTTAAGAATTATATGGAAAATAATAACATTAATAGCTTTGAATTAATAGTTTAAGAAAAATAGTTTATTGAGCTAAACAGGAGAGAAAAAAATGATCGATATAATTTTGCTGGTTGTCAGTTTAGGCGTCATTCTGCTTGGGGCGGAAGTGTTTACAAACGGAATTGAGTGGCTTGGCAGGAAACTCAATTTGGGTGAAGGGGCTGTCGGCAGTATCTTCGCTGCGGTAGGAACCGCTTTGCCGGAAACATTGATTCCGATCCTCGCGATTCTGACCGCCAGTGGGTCAAGCGGGCACGACATTGGCATAGGGGCAATTTTAGGAGCGCCGTTTATGCTTGGAACACTTGCTTTTTTCGTCACAGGGATTGCTGTACTGATTTTCCGAAGAACAAACAGACCGATGTATATTCATCCGGAAGTCATTGAGCGGGATCTGAAGTTTTTTCTGATTGTCTATTTACTCGCAATCGTTGCTTCCTTTTTACCAACACACTCTTTGAAAATGCTGATTGTGATTGTTCTTGTGGGGGCTTATTGTGCCTATGTTTACCGGACAATCAAATCAAGCCATGGTGAAGCGAATTTAGAAGAGGAACTTCCTGTGTGCTACTTTTCCCGCAGGGGGGAGCCTAAGCTGATTGTCGTATTCGTTCAGATTATAGCTGCGCTTGCAATTATCATTGTGGGTGCGGAACTATTCATTAATTCTGTTCAGGCCGTATCGACGGCTGCCGGAATCTCAGTGTTCATCCTGGCAATTATCATTACGCCAATTGCAACTGAACTGCCGGAGAAATTCAACAGTGTTCTCTGGGTGCGTCGTGGTAAAGATACATTGGCCATGGGAAATATCACCGGAGCAATGGTCTTCCAGAGCTCGGTCATTCCGGCAATTGGCATTTCCCTGACCTCCTGGGTTCTGGAACCGCTGGCCCTGGTCAGTGCGCTGCTTGCCCTAGCCTCCGCATCCCTTCAGTATTTCATCATCGTCAAAACGAAAACACTCTATCCTGCAATCCTGATGATTGGCGGGGTATTCTATGCGATCTTCTTATTCCTTTCCCTAAGAGCGATTTAATCCCGAGCGGAAGATATCACAGAAAAAAATAGACAAATGTTCCCAAAACTATGAATAAAGGTTATCCCGGTTTTAATATATTATAATAGGATAATATATGAAACCGGGTGATTTTTTATGGGAACAAGCATTCTAAAAGGCATTACCATAGGTCTGCTCGTCACGGTTCTGACCCTCCTGGCTGTACTGGTCACAACGCTGGCCGGAATTGATGAAAAGATCATCGCCTATCTTGTGGATTTTGGTCTTTTGCTGAGTTGCCTGGTAGCCGGTTTTCGAGCCAGCAGAGACTCCGGCCGGCTGCTTCCTGCAGGACTGGCTGCCGGAGGATATGCTGTGGTTGGCATACTGCTTTTGGCTCTTTATTTTCCGATTGAAAGCCTTGGCGCCGTCAAAATCATTTCCGAGGGAATAGGTCTTGGATTGCTGGCAGGGGTACTCGGTACAGGTTTTCTTGGTTCCGAGCCTGTCTCTTATGAACGGCTAAACAGTATATCGCATCCAAACAGTCTGCTGCGATCCAAATGGCCGTTAGAGGAAGACCGGAAATCCACAACTGAGATTCGAAGAAATGCCAGTTGGTACGGTGAAGACCCAAATGCGGAAAGGGCTCGGATCTACGAACTGTGCAGCAAAAAACCGGAACTCACGGAGGAAGAAGAAGCTTTCAACTGGTGGGAAGTCGAAACCAAGAGGCAGCTTCGGCGACGGTAACTATACAATCCAAAAGTGTTGATTTCAATTCAAGCTTCTTTTCCACTTGCATTGTTTCAGGGCAAACAAGCAAGAGGGAAGAGGCTTTTTCTTCATTGAAAGGAGTTTTAGTATAGGGAATCCATATACAGGAAAAGCTAAGCCGAATGATGCATGCCGCGGCGGACAGAGTAAAAAATGAAAGCAATTGGATAGCTGAAAACAGGGGTGCCAGTGACAATGATGACGAAAAGAGAAAAAATCCTCCTATTTTTCTTATTGACTTTTATTCTTCTGCTCAGGCTCTATCACATAAATGTCGGTCCTGTTGAAATTGAGGAGAGCTGGCGGCAGGCTGACACAGCATCAATCGCCAGGAATTTCGCAGGTTATGACTTTCATCCGTTTCATCCCAATTTGAACTACGACGGGCCATTTCCAAATATTCCGGCGTTGGAAATTCAAGTTACGACCTATCTGATCGCGATCCTGTACAAAGTATTCGGCTATCATTATTTTCTGGCAAGGGCTGTTCCGATTGCTTTTTTTTTGATCTCAGCCCTGTATCTGTATCTGCTGGCACGCCTGTATCTGGGGTGGAATGGAGCAGCTTACAGTCTTCTGATTTATGGGATCCTGCCGATTAATCTGTATTATTCCCGGGCGATTATGCCGGAGTCCGCAGCCCTGATGTTCTGGATCGGAGGATTTTACTATTTTAACCGATGGATTATCAAGCAAAATAATTGCAGGGAGCATCAAAGAAGCGATCATCAGAATCACGGAAATTACGGAAATCACGGAAATAATAGGAATGGTGATGTAAATGATCACGGGTATAGCGATCTGATAAGCAAATACGGTTTACTTATTTTGAGCTCATTTTTTTTAGCTCTGGCAATCATGACCAAACCACCTGTGATTTTTATTGGAATCCCCATGATATATCTCTGTTTTAAGTATTATGGGCGGAAATGGCTGAAAATGCGTGTTTTTTGGATATACAGCTTCATTACGGCAGCGCTTCCAGCCTGCTATTACTATTTCAGTACTACCGCTGCGGAGTATAAATTTACGCTGGGCATTACCCGTAATATTATTTTTAAGCAGGCGGTTACCGCCTTTTACAGTCCGGAAGCACTTGACTTTTTCACGGTAAATTTGCCAAGGGCCCTTGGCATAAGCGGGCTGCTTCTTTGCCTTGCAGGAATATTTTTTTTGAGGGGAAAGCAAAAAGTATTTTTGGTCTGGTTTATCACGATGATTTTCGAGGCAATCTTGATTGTAAGCGGGATCCGGGCATTTTATTACCTGATATTTTTGATGGTGCCGTGCTGTTTGCTGGCCGGTAATCTTTTGGCCAGGGCGGCTTCGGGTCCAGTTGGAAAAATTGCAGGAGTGGTGTTGGTACTGCTCTTAATGAAGGAAAGTTATGACCTGGTTAAACCGATGTTCACCATCAACACGGTGATGGCGCAACAAGTAAACGTAGTAAAGCAGCTGACGGTTCAGGACGATCTCCTTGTGGTCGGTTCTCTGGATCCGTGTCTGCTGGACTTAACGGACAGAAGAGGCTGGCGGTACAATCTTAGGCTGTATGCTGCAACACCCAAAGATCCTATTCAGGAACTGGATGATTATATTGCAAGAGGAGCCAAATATTTTGTGCCAATTCAGGGGAAAATATATGGGGATCAGGATGAGAAGCTATTGAGCTATATTGAAGGAGAATATCCGAAGCTCGAGGTCGTACAGGGTTACCCGATTTATGTACTAAAGTGAGCGGTGACTGCTTATCCGCAAACGTACATTTATCTTTTGGCAATACTGCCTGGAGGGGGCAAATGATATGAAGGTTCTGATTGGCCTACCCGCCTATAATGAAGCAGCCGGGATTACTCATTTATTTAACAGCATTGCATCCTACCGAGAGGTCAGCCGGTATAATATTCAGGTCCTGCTGGTGGATGACGGCAGCAGCGATAATACTGCAAAAATTGTAAGCACTTACGCCCAGGATCATGGTTATGTAACGCTGGTCAGGCACCACGGAAACAAGGGCCTCGGAGAAGCCGTCAAAACAATTTTGCGTTATGCGCTGGAAAACCTGAAGGATGACGATGTCCTGGTTACCATGGATGCCGACAATACCCACAGCCCCCTGCTGATCGAGAGCATGATTGAAACGCTGAACAGTCGGGATCTTGACTTGGTTGTGGCCTCCAGATTTACTTCGGGAGGATATGAAATTGGGCTGAAAACCTTGCGAAAGTTATTCAGCCGGGGTGCCAGGTGTTTCTTTAAATTGTTTTTCCGCATCAGAAACCTTAATGACTACTCATCTGGCTACAGGGCATACCGGGTGAGAATAATCAGAAAGGCACAGGAACGCTGGAAAGAGCTGATTACGACCAACGGATTTGACTGCATGGCTGAGATCGCTGCTAAATTCAGCAGGATGGGGGTTAAAGCCGGGGAGGTACCACTTATTCTTCATTATCAACAGAAAGAAGGGGCCAGCAAAATGCAGGTGTCAAAGACAGTCAGAGGTTACTTTGCGCTGCTGGCTAAGGTGAGATAAACGGATGATTTATTTGCTGGCCTTGATTTCCATTGCTTTGGGATCGACCGGGCAGTTTGTTCTTAAGCTGGCGGCAGGGGAACTTCGGCCGGCCAGCGGAATCTGGAACCTTATTTATTCGATGATCAGCCTGAAGATGGTCTTTGCTGTAAGCTGTTTTGTTTTCAGCATGCTGATGTGGATATTTGTCCTGAGAAAACTGGAACTCAGTATTGCTTATCCAATGGTCAGTCTGGGCTATATCCTGGTGATGCTGCTTTCCTTTTTCTTTCTTCAGGAACAGGTTTCAGCCGCCAAGGTCGGCGGGACTTTATTGATTGTGGCAGGGGTCATCGTACTAAACATGAAGTAATGTCCCGCTTAAAGAATTTCTGATAAAAAGATTACCTGAGTCCGTTGAACGGACTCAGGTAATCTTTTTATTGTCTGATGTGTTAAATCTATTCGTTTTCTAAATTTTTTAATATTTTAAAAGGAATATCATGTCGGGGCTTGAATCTTAGGCTTCATTGTTCTTTTCGGACGCGCTTTTACGGCCATTTCCTTGTAGTTGGGCGGTTTGTTGGTTGCTTCTCTGGCGGCAGTGTCTTTCTTGTTTGCGTCCTTGATTGCTTCGCTGTTTACTTCTTGAATGATGACCAGAATCATTGGACGTCTGCCGGTTCTCTGATAGAGGTGTTTTCCAACGATATCTTTTACCTTGTTTTTAATTGGTGCCCATTGGTTAATACCCTTTTGCTGGCATTCCTGCATAGCCTCTCGGATCAGGTACCTGACTTCGCTGATAATTTCTTCCGACTCCCGCACATAAATAAACCCGCGGGTCACGACATCAGGTCCTGCAACCAATGCACCGGTCGGACGGCTGACAGTCAGAACAGCAATCAATATTCCATCCTGCGATAACTGTTTACGGTCACGCAGTACAATATTGCCGACATCACCAATCCCGAAACCATCGATCAGAACTCTGCCTGCTGGAATACTTTCGGCCATTTTAGCGCCCTCGTCCGTAAATTCCAGAACACTGCCGTTTTCGGCAATAAAGATATTTTCTTTAGGGATGCCGACCTGCTGCGCGAGTTCTGCGTGCTTGACAAGCATGCGGTACTCACCATGCACAGGAAGGAAGTATTTCGGTTTCACCATGCTGAACATTAGTTTAAGTTCTTCTTCGCTGGCATGCCCCGAAACGTGCATTCCTGAAATCTGCTCATAGATGACATGCGCACCGAGTTTGAGCAGTTGGTCGATATTGCGGGAAATGGCTTTCTCATTACCGGGAATCGCGCTGGCCGAAATAATGACCGTGTCGTTCTCACTGATTGAGATCTGGCGGTGGTCGCCGCTGGCTATTCTGCTTAAGGCTGACATCGGTTCCCCCTGGCTGCCTGTGGTCAGGATGCAGAGCTGGTTGCCGGGATAATCCATTGCCTTGTCTACCTCAATCAGGGTTCCCTCCGGTATATCAAGATAACCCAGATCCATCGCAATATTAATGACATTGACCATGCTTCGTCCGATCGCAGCAACTTTGCGTTGGCATTTGACGGCAGCGGAAATCGCCTGCTGCAGCCTGTTGATATTTGAAGCAAAACTAGCAAAGATAATCCGTCCTTCGGCGTGGAAAAAGGCTTCATCAATATTTTGGCCGACAGACCGCTCGGACATGGTAAAGCCAGGACGGTCGACATTCGTGCTGTCGGACATCAGGCACAGAACGCCGTGTTCCCCTAATTCGGTAAATTTGTGTATATCCAGGACATCGCCGCTGACAGGCGTATGGTCGAGCTTAAAGTCTCCAGTATGGACAATGGTGCCAATCGGTGTATGGATTGCCAGGCCGACAGAGCCCGGAATACTGTGGCTGATGTTGATGAATTCAACCCGGAAAGCGCCGAGCCGGACCGTGTCATTCGGATGAATGACGTTGAGTGTCGCTTTCGTAATATTTGCTTCCTTCAGCTTGGACTGAATCAGGCCAATTGTAAGGCGTGTCCCATAAACAGGGACATTAAGATCCTTCAATAGATAAGGGAGAGCCCCAATATGATCTTCATGGCCATGGGTAATGAGTATCCCTGCAACCATTGCCTGGTTCTCAACCAAATATGTATAGTCCGGAATCACGATGTCAATACCTAAGAGGTCTTCATTTGGAAATGTCAGACCCGCATCAACCAGGACAATTTTATTATTATACCGGATGACGGTCATGTTCTTGCCGATTTCCCCGAGACCTCCGAGGGGAATAATTTGCAGTTTGTTCTCTTTTGTCAAAAACTTTTACCTCCATATTTTGTGTTGTGTCAAACAAGCAGAAAACAAGCCAAAATACGGTTAAACCCAAACGCCCCGGTGTTTAAGCATATTTCAGCAATTTTTTATTAGCCGTTCTGAGGCACATTAATTATTATTATATCACGTATTTGTGTTTTTAAACAAACATTGCCTGGGAAACCTTTCAGCTAATACGAATTTGAATGGGATCCTTTACTTAAAACCTTTTGACTTTTTTTTACTGCCTCAGTATAATAAAGAAAACTTCGCCGGCGCCAAGTCTTTGGCGGTCGCTTCTTGCCATCCTCGGCATCACGACACTAAGCCATCCGTGGTTGTCGGCAGCATTAGCTGCACTTAGATGTAACAGAAAGTAAGTATTCATTCTGACATACTAAAGGAAACTTGGCTGTCACCAAACCTTTTGTTGTTGGCGGCGGCATAGAATTGCAGTATAGAATTTAGAGTGGAATTGGCAGAGGGGCTGAAAGATTTCCCGATTCATTGCCGGCTGGAACTGTACAATCGTATACTATTCCGGTATGAAGTATGTTATGTGAGTCTTTCGTCCTTTGGGCCGGAAGATTTTTTTGGTTCGAAAGGAGCCTTTTTATGAGTGAGGATCAACAGATGGCCAAAATATATGATCCTGGCCAGGTAGAGGAAAAATGGTATCAGTATTGGGAACAGAACGGATTTTTTACGCCAAAAGTTGAACCGGAGCAGAAACCTTTCAGCATTGTGATGCCGCCGCCGAACGTAACCGGGTCTTTGCATCTCGGACACGCGATGGATAACACGCTGCAGGATATTCTGGCCCGTTATAAAAGAATGCAGGGATATAATACGTTATGGCTTCCCGGGACAGACCACGCGGGCATTGCCACCCAGGCCAAAGTTGAGGAACAGCTGGCCAAAGAAGGAACGAACAGACACGAACTTGGAAGAGAGAAATTCCTGGAAAGAGTCTGGGCCTGGAAGGAACAGTATGGCGGTACAATTACCCGTCAGCTGCGCAAACTAGGTGCTTCCTGTGATTGGTCACGGGAACGGTTTACCATGGACGAAGGATGTTCCAAGGCTGTAAGAGAAGTCTTTGTCAACCTTTACAACAAAGGACTGATTTATAGAGGGAACTATATTGTTAACTGGTGCTCCAAGTGCCATACGACCATTTCGGATATTGAAGTCGAGCATAATGAACGGGAAGGAAACCTGTGGCATATCCGTTATCCGGCAGCGGATGGCGGGGAAGGCGTTGTTGTGGCGACGACCCGTCCGGAAACGATGCTCGGAGACGTGGCGGTTGCCGTTCACCCTGAGGATGAACGGTACCGGCATCTTGCAGGAAAGAATGTGATCCTTCCTTTAGTGAAAAGAGAGATTCCGGTGATTACCGATGAATATGTCGAGAAGGAATTTGGCACCGGCGCGGTCAAAATTACGCCTGCGCATGACCCAAATGACTTTGAGATGGGGCTCCGCCATAATCTGGAGCAGATTAATATCATGAACAGCGATGCCACCATCAACGAAAATGGCGGCAAATACCAGGGACTGGATCGTTACGAAGCACGCCGCCGAATTGTCAAAGATCTGGAAGAGCTTGGCCTTTTGGTTAAGATAGAACCGCATACCCATGCAGTGGGGGAGTGTTACCGCTGTTCCACAGTGGTTGAACCCCGGGTCAGCAGGCAGTGGTTTGTGAAGATGCAACCTTTGGCAGAACCGGCGATTAAAGTCGTGCAGGATGGCGATCTACAGTTTGTGCCCGACCGTTTTGCCAGGATCTATACAGGCTGGCTGGAAAATATCCGGGATTGGTGTATATCGCGGCAGCTCTGGTGGGGTCATCGTATTCCGGTTTGGTATTGTCAGGATTGCGGAGCTGAAGTTTGCGTGAAAGAGGATCCGACGGCATGTCCGAAATGCGGAAGCCATCACCTGCAGCAGGATCCCGATGTTCTGGATACGTGGTTTTCTTCAGCACTCTGGCCATTCTCAACCATGGGATGGCCCGAAAATACCGCTGAACTGAAACAGTTTTATCCGACGAGTGTTCTGGTTACCGGCAGGGATATTATTTTCTTCTGGGTAGCCCGGATGATTTTTATGGGACTGGAATTCCGGGAAGATGTTCCGTTTCACAAGGTGATGATTCACGGGTTGATTCTTGACCCGCAGGGGCGCAAGATGAGTAAATCACTTGGCAACGGTGTCGACCCGATCGAAGTCATTAATCAATATGGCGCGGACACCCTGAGGTTTATGCTGATCACCGGCAACACCCCGGGTAATGATCTGAGATTCCATTTTGAAAAATTAGAGTCCACCAGAAACTTTTTGAATAAAATCTGGAATGCCTCCCGCTTTGTGCTGATGAATCTGGAGGACTATCAATCGGAAGCTAAGGAACAGCCTGCCGGACCGTACGTTGCTGAGCTTACCCTGGCAGACAAATGGATCCTGTCACGCTATGAAGATACGGTTCAGAATGTCACGGCTGCTTTAGAGCGTTTTGACCTTGGGGAAGCCGGCAGACTGCTCTATGAATTTATCTGGAATGAATATTGTGACTGGTACATCGAGCTGACTAAAAAACGACTTTATATGAAAGAAAACCAGTCTGAACGCCAGACCGCCCAGCGCATTCTCTTTGAAGTGCTGGAAGGTACAATGAGACTGATTCACCCGTTTATGCCGTTCTTAACTGAGGAGATATGGCAGCATCTGCCCATCAAAGGAAAGACGATTATGCTCAGCTCCTGGCCGCAGGTTGAAGGATATCGCAACGAGCAGGTTGAAAAAGATATGAATGTTCTGATGGATATTATCCGGGCAGTGCGCAATATCCGGGCGGAGATGGGTGTCGCTCCGGGCCGCAGGGCAGATATCCTGCTCGTAGCTCCCGAAAAAGATATGCTCTCGGTTCTACAAAGCGGTCTTGCGGATATCCGGCAGCTTGCAGTTGCGGAAAACATCACAATTTTACAGCAGATGGAGAATAAGCCGCCGCAGTCCGCCAGTACGGTTCTTACTGGTGTTACCGTTTATATACCACTGAAAGGGCTGCTTGATTTGGACAAAGAAGTGGCCAAGGTCCGCAAGGAAATCGAAAATATGATCAAGGAACAGAAAAGGCTGGAAGACAAGCTCGGCAACCCAGGGTTTACCTCGAAAGCGCCGGAAGTGGTCGTTCAAAAGGAAAAAGAGAAACTGGATGATATCATGGCCAGGATGCGTTCTCTGAAACTGAGATTATCCGATCTAAGCGAAGAGCTTGAATAAATCTGTAAAGGATTGAGGATAATGACGGAATACGAAGAGACACTGGAATATATTAAGAACCTAACGAAGTTCGGCATTAACCTCGGACTGGAACGGATCAAGGCTTTGCTGGATCGTCTGGATCACCCGGAAAAGAAATTGAAAGTGATTCATATCGGCGGCACCAACGGGAAAGGATCGACGACGGCAATGCTTCAGTCAATTATGAAGCAGGCCGGTTATTGCGCGGGAATGTTTACATCCCCCCACCTTCATGATTTCCGGGAAAGAATCACGATAAACGGAGAGATGATCTCACCGGAAGCTGTGGTTTCAGGGATCAATAAGCTAAAACCCCATCTGGAGGAAATGGAGCGTCTCGGGATTGAACATCCGACCGAATTTGAAGTCTGTACGGCGCTGGCCCTGTGTTATTTTGCCGAAAAACAACCCGATCTGGTCCTTCTGGAGGTTGGTCTCGGCGGTGAAATTGATTCCACCAACGTCGTTACCCCTTTAATATCTGTGCTGACCAGTATTGGCATGGATCACATGGATTATCTTGGAGATACGCTTCAAGCAATTACTGGGGTAAAGGCCGGTATTATTAAGGATGGCGTTCCAGTGGTCACTTCCTCGGACAAGCCGGAAGTTTTGAAGGTTATCGAGGAACGAGCTGCCCAAAAAGGATCCAGGATGATTGAGGTAGGCCGCGATGTACATTGGCGGCACCCGGGTGATGGTTCGCAGCGTTTTGGCTATGAAGGCTTGTACTGGTCTTATCCGGATCTGGAGCTCGCGCTTCTTGGGGAACACCAGTTTACCAATGCAGCGGCTGCACTAGCTGTCTGTGAAGTATTGGTTGGAACGTATTCGCTGAATATATCTGAAAGTGCCGTCAGGGAAGGTCTCAAAGCAGTCCGCTGGCCGGGCAGGTTGGAACTTTTGCTGCGGAATCCGAGAGTTCTTCTGGACGGGGCACATAATGCCGATGGGATGATGTCTCTGGCTAAGGCGCTGCAGCAGTACGCCGACGGACCTTTGAAAAGAAACAGGCTGTTGCTTTGTCTTGGCATGCTCAGGGACAAAGAAATAGAAAAAGCCGTTGAGATTATCGCACCGCTGGCCGATGAAATCATCGTGACCAAGCCGGATTCCCCAAGGGCTGGTGACTGGGAGTATGTGGCCAGAATCGCGGAGAAGTATCTAGTGCAGGAAAACGTATCGACGGTTGAAGATCCTGCGGGAGCAGTAAGAAAAGGGCTTGAAAGAATGAAGCCGGGTGATTTGCTTTGTGTCACCGGCTCCTTGTACATGATCTCCGGGGTAAGAAAATTTTTACTGGATCATTATACGCATCAGGAATAATCCCACTTCACGCAATTTCTGCCGTGTTTTTTGGCTTGGTACAAGCAGGCATCGGCTTTTTCCAATATGCTGTGACAGTATTCGTAATTGGCCGGTATCATACTGTATCCGCCCACACTGACGGTCAGAGCAGCGTGGCTGCCGGCGGGATTGTTGAACAGTTGGGATATACTGACATGGTAACGTATTTTTTCGGCAATTTCACTTCCGGCAGCCGCATCCGTATCCGGAAGAATCACGACAAATTCCTCTCCGCCATACCTGGCCAGAAATTCGTGAGGTTCATTCAAGCATGAGCGGATGATCTGGGCAACTTTAACAAGCGCTTCATCGCCTTTGGAGTGCCCATGCTGGTCGTTGAATTTCTTAAAGAAATCAACATCAATCATGATCAGCGAAAGCGGACGCTTGTTGGTGGCTGCAAAGCCAAATTCGGCAGCAAGTTTTTCTTCAAAAAATCGCCGGTTTGGGATCTCAGTAAGACCGTCCAGGTGAGACATTCTTTCCAAGAGTTTTTGCTGATGGATGAACCGTAAAGTGTTCTTGACCCGGGCCTGAATGATTGTTGGCTTAAAAGGTTTGGTGATATAATCTACAGCACCCAAATTAAACCCTTTTTCTTCATCTTCAATGGAGTCAAGGCTTGTCAGGAAAATAACGGGGATGTTCCTGGTCCGTTCATCGTATTTTAGCTGTCTGAGAACTTCATAACCATCCATTTCCGGCATCACGATATCCAGCAGGATCAGGTCAGGAGAGTACTTTCTTAGCAATTCCAGGGCTTGTCTGCCGTTTCTGGCAGAAAGAAACTGATATTCGGCTAAAGTTTTTTTAAGAAAAATAAGATTAAAGTCCTGATCATCCACTGCAAGAATCAAATATTCTTCCATACCGGTATATCCTTCCTTATTGGGATACTTATTTTTCCAGGAAATATTATAACATATTATGGAACTAAAATTTATTTTTTTTTGCAAAATATTTAAGCGCTGATCATATTACCATGTACTAATTATTGCCGCTCCTTCATATGATCGAAATAGAATGATTTGAAGGAGTTGCCTGATGGGAAAAAAATTTAGATCAGGTGTTTTGATTTCAATTATAATGGTAATACTAGGATTATCCGCTGTCGGCTGGTTTGTATGGTATACTGGAAAAATGTTTGTCGGGCTGGTTTCCTCACAGACCGTCGTTACCTCAGAAAACCTGCCAGAAACAAACAGCGAGATTCTCAATTTGACGGAAATCAAAATTTGGACCTGTCAAATCGGTGTTTATAAGGATAAAGAAAATGCCGAAGTATTGCTGCAGAATTTGCATAACAAGGGCTGGCAGGCCGTGATCATCAGTAAGGAGCCTTATCAGGTTGCGGTGGGTGCCTTTGGCTCCAATGAAGAGGCGCTTTTTTGTTACCAGGGCTTATTGGAAAACGGTATTGATTCATGGGTCAGGGAAGTGACGTATCCTGCTTTGCACTATAAGGTCAGCGGCAGCGAAACGGAAACGGTTCTGGAAATCCTCGAGCTGGCGAATTCATTATGTGCAGGTCTTGGACAAGGCATTGATCAAACCGATGCCACAGAGAGAATTCAGGATATTAAAGACAGCGATTATCCGGAAGATTTCAGGCATTTGCAGGATAATTTGAGCGCCCTTAATGCCTCCCTGGATGGTCAGGGGGATTTTCAATATAAGTATAATCAGCAGCTTCTTCAAGTCTTTGCTGAGTATAAATGGGTTACTTACAAGTATTTTGAACAAAATCCCTGATTATTTTGGGTAGGGTCAAAAAACATAATTAAACAGTGATATCTTGTATTTCCTTCGGTTTAATTGCATTTTCTTTAGGTAGTGATATAATTAACTTATCTTTGAAGTAGACGAAATGGGGGATTTGGATTTGAAAACCTTGAAAATTCCTGAAGCAACGATTATACGGCTTTCCGTATATTCTCGTTATTTGACAGAGATAGACCGCAAAGGAATCATAACGATTTCTTCAGGTGATATTGCTGAAGGAGTAGGCGTAAGTCCTGCTCAGGTTCGTAAAGACCTTGCTTATTTTGGGGAGTTTGGGATTCGCGGAGTAGGTTACAATGTCAAAGACTTGCATAAAAATATTCTTCGGATCATGGGTCTCAGCAATGAGTGGAGCGTCTGCCTCGTAGGACTGGGCAACCTCGGACTGGCCCTGAGTACGTATAAGGGTTTTAAAGAACGCGGATTTTCAATCATCAATATTTTTGACAACGATCCCCAAAAAACTGGGATGAAGATTAACGATATCGAAGTATTGCCGATTGAAACGATGGAAGAAGTCGTCGCCCAAAACCAGATCCAGATCGGAGCAATAACTGTCCCGGCATCTGCAGCCCAGGAAATTGCCGATAAACTTATTAAAGGCGGAGTCCAGGCCATTTTGAATTTTGCACCTGTCGTTTTAAATGTTCCTCCCACTGTAGAACTCAGAAATGTGGATTTGTCTGTAAACCTTGAAGTGCTGACATTCAATCTGGGCGGAAAAATGGCTTAGAACCTAGAATTGATCATTTGTACATGAAGGAAGGTATTCCAGATACGCTAGCGCTGGATGCCTTTTTTTTGTTCTAAAATGGATTAAGGCTTTATTAATTTTGTATTTACAGGTAAAATGAGTTATTAAACATTTTTAAGAATTCTTTAGATGCACAGAGAGTTTTTGGGAGGGAAGAGAATGGCAGACAAGCGTATTTCAATTTACGACACGACGCTGAGGGACGGAGCTCAGGGAGAAGGCGTCCACTTCTCAGCCAAAGATAAGCTTTTCTATATGCAGAAAATGATTGAAGCCGGCATCGACTATGTGGAAGCCGGCTGGCCGGGTGCGAATCCCAAAGATGATGAGTTTTACCGTACGATGTCCTCCTGGGCGGATTCTGCCGAAAATCAGGACTGGCGTTTGCGGACGAGGGTCGTTGCATTCGGCAGTACCTGCAGAGTCGGCGAATCTCCGGAAAAAAGTGATTCATTGAACGGACTGATTGCTTCAGGAGCGAATACCTTGACGATTTTTGGGAAGACATGGAAACTTCATGTTGAAAC
Organism: Dehalobacter restrictus DSM 9455; assembly: GCF_000512895.1. Lineage (NCBI taxonomy): Bacteria > Bacillati > Bacillota > Clostridia > Eubacteriales > Desulfitobacteriaceae > Dehalobacter > Dehalobacter restrictus. Next base: position 2,531,873 of record NZ_CP007033.1, on the reverse strand, counting down.
GGTCTTAAGAACAAGCCCACAGGAAAACTTAAGAATCATCAGAGAATCTGTTGAATATCTTGTGAAAGCCGGTAAGGAAGTCTTCTTTGATGCAGAACACTATTTTGACGGTTGGCAGGACGACCCTGCGTTTGCGTTAAGCTGTCTGGAAGCCGCCATGCTTGGTGGAGCGAAAGGACTTGTTCTCTGCGACACGAATGGCGGTACCTATACCAGGGAGATCACGAACGGGGTGCAGATCGTCAGGCAGGAGCTTTCCCCTGCCATACTTGGTATTCATACTCACAATGATGGAGGGCTGGCTGTCGTAAATACGCTGGCGGCTGTTGAGGCAGGAGTGGATCAGATCCAGGGAACCTGGAACGGTTTTGGGGAACGCTGCGGCAATGCGAATTTAAGCACACTGATACCCTGGCTGCAGCTGAAATTAGGTTATCAACTGCTTGAACCTGAGGTTCTGCACAATATTTCTTATTTAAGCAGGTATGTGGCGGAACTCGCCAATTATCCGTTTGATGAGAAACAGCCGTTTGTGGGCAGAAGCGCTTTTGCCCATAAAGCGGGTATGCATGTCGATGCGGTCATGAAGAATAACAGAACCTTTGAGCACATTGACCCTGCTTCGGTCGGGAATGAACGCCGGGTTCTGATCTCCGATCAATCCGGAAAAGCAAATTTGTGCTTGAAAATGCGCCGGTTCAAACCTGAGATTGAAAAAGATGATCCGCTCGTGGAACTGGCGATGGAAAGAATTAAGAATGCCGAAAACGAGGGATTCCAGTATGAGACGGCAGAGGGAAGCCTGGATCTGCTATTATTGGAGATCCTCGGCAAATACGAACAGCCGTTTACACTCGAAGATTATCACGTTTGGAGTGATCCGCTGCGCGGTGAGCTTGACTCTGTCGCGGTTGTGAAAGTGCAGGTCGGAGACAAGCAGGTTCATATTGCAGCCGAGGGAGACGGGCCGGTTCATGCGCTTGACCAAGCTCTCAGAAGCACTTTGGGTGCCTTTTTCCCGGCTATTGAAGAGAGTGAGCTGACAGACTATAAAGTTAGGGTTCTTGACGGTTCCCGGGGCACAGGTTCAGTTGTCCGGGTTGTGGTTGAAACAAAGCATGGCGTCAATACCTGGGGAACGATCGGGGTATCCAGCAATATTATTAAGGCCAGCGCCAAAGCATTGCTTGATGCGCTCTATCTGGTTATCTTGAGCTCTCAGGGCAAGGCATAGACTTTTCCATTTTTGTCGTAAAAGTGTCAATACACGCTGGACTTGTCAAAAAAAGGGAATAGTGCTAGACTGATAGAAGACTTAACAGCCGGGGGACGATAACCCGGCTTGTTTATCGTAGCTTACGTTGATGATTTGAAGAATAGTAAGATGCTTAGGATGTGACAGAATGATGTTGATTTTGGCTTCGGCTTCGCCGCGAAGGCGTGAGCTTCTGGAGGAATGGGGATATGACTTCAGACTTGTCAGCGCTCCGGTCGACGAATATCTTCCGCCAGATGTTTGGCCTGAGACAGGCGTACAGGATCTTGCCAGACGCAAGGCGCTTTCCGGATTTGAAGCGTGGCTTGATTTAAGTGGTTCGGCTGATGATTTGGTTTTAGGCGCCGATACCATTGTGGTGCTGGACCATATTGTGCTCGGAAAGCCTGCTGACGAGGAGGAAGCGGAACGAATGCTTCTTAACTTAAGCGGAAAAACCCACCGGGTAATGACCGCGATTGCGTTAGCCGCAATGGACAAGGTTCGTCAGCAGATCAGCGTGGAGACTGCTGTTGAGATTACAACTGTGTCTTTTCGGGAGCTGAAGGTTCAGGAAATCAAGGATTATATTACGACAGGGGAACCGATGGATAAAGCAGCCGCTTACGGGATTCAGGGCGGAGCTGCCGGGTTTGTGACAGCAGTTAGCGGTTCCTGGTCGAATGTGGTCGGACTGCCGATGGAGCTTCTGGTGCGAAAGCTTGGGGATAAGGGGATTTCCCCTAAAAAATAAAAGATACCTTGAAGCATGAGGGAAAAGGGATGAATTACCGCCGGCTAAAGGACTTGCCTGAAGATTTAAAACCAAGGGAACGTCTTCATCAGCATGGTCCGGAAAACCTGTCCACCAAAGAAATACTGGCGATACTGCTGAGGACCGGTTCAAGAGGGGAAAATGTCCTGGAACTATCCGAACGAATCTTGACGGAAACGGGCGGACTGACTGGCCTGGCCAGATTATCCGTTGATGAATTAAAACAGGTTCACGGCATAGGACCGGCCAAAGCGGCTCAAGTCAAGGCAGCCTTGGAAATCGGCAAACGGAGTGTCTGCACTGATCCTATGTCACGCCCGGTGATCAACACGCCATCAGACGCGGCTGATCTGGTCATGGAGGAGATGCGGAAGCTCGACCGGGAACACTTCAGGATCATACACTTAAGCACTCGAAACAATGTACTGGGTATAAGTCCTGTATCGGTCGGGTCTCTCAATTCATCCATTGTGCATCCCAGGGAGTGTTTTAAGGATGCCATTCGGCGTAACACGAATACTATTATTTTGCTGCATAATCATCCGAGCGGCGATCCTTCGCCCAGCAGGGAAGACCTTGATATTACCAAAAGGCTTGTGGAAGGCGGAAAAATATTAGGGATTGAGGTATTGGATCATATCATCATTGGGGATAAAAAGTATGTCAGCCTGAAAGAACAGGGGATCATCTAGCCCGATCTTTAGCCTAACAGTACCACTGTCGAAAGATGACCACAAATATAAAAAAATATTGAAAAATAGGAAATATTCATTAATTTGATGCAAAAAAATGATATAATAAAACGATGCCATAGCAATACGAAATATGGTATGAAAAATTCCACTTTGTGGGAGACTGAGAAAAGACTGCCAGGCATCACTTGAAATTTGAAATGATTTATCTTGAAGGGAGATTTACAAAACATGGTTTTTTCCAAGGACCTCGGAATCGATCTGGGAACCGCCAATACCCTTGTACATATGAAAGGCAAAGGAATCATAGTACGGGAGCCTTCAGTGGTTGCTATGGATATAGAGAAGAACGAGCCTCTGGCGGTTGGAGACAGAGCCAAGGAGATGATCGGAAGAACTCCGGGAAATATTGTTGCAATCAGACCGTTGAAAGACGGCGTAATCTCGGATTTCAATGTTACTCAAAAAATGCTTAAATATTTTATCAACAGGGCTTTAGGATCAAAATTCTTATTTGCGCGGCCCCGGGTCGTCATTTGTGTGCCGTCCGGAGTTACCGCAGTTGAAAAAAGAGCTGTCAAGGAAGCAGCTCTTGCAGCCGGAGCAAAAGATCCGATTATTATGGAAGAGCCGATGGCTGCCGCCATCGGAGCAGGTCTGCCCGTGAGCGATCCTACCGGGAATATGATTGTCGATATCGGCGGAGGCACAACTGAAGTCGCCGTGATCTCGATGGGAGGCATCGTTACAGCCGGCTCGATCCGGGTAGCCGGAGATGAGATGGATGATGCCATTATTGCGTATATCAAGAAAACTTATAACCTCTCCGTCGGTTATCAGTCGGCTGAGAATATCAAAATGGAGATCGGAGCGGCCTATATGCCGGAAAAAGGTTTGACGTATGCCATCAAAGGACGCGATCTCCTGACAGGTCTCCCCAAGAACGTTGAGATTACTTCCGAAGAAATTGTTGAAGCCTTAAATGAGCCGGTAAATGCTATCGTTGATGCGGTAAAGAACTGCCTTGAGAAAACGCCTCCGGAACTGGCGGCAGATATCATGGACAGAGGCATTATTATGGCGGGAGGCGGATCACTGTTAAGAAATCTGGACAGGCTAATTGCCGATCAGACAGGGATACCCGTCCACCTTGCTGAGGACCCGCTTTCCTGTGTTGCACTGGGTACCGGTAAAGTGCTTGAGAATGAGGAAATTCTAAGAAGGATTGCCGCTATGCAGAAGAATTAAAAGCGGGAGGAGAAATCGGTGGGGAAAAAAATAAATCCCATGGGTATAGCCGTTCTCGTTTTTGCTGTTCTGCTGATCACTTTGACGACGATCCATTTGACCGGACTCGGCAGTCAGTCTCCGAACCCTGTCGGGAACGCCATGCAAAGAGTACTTTCACCGATAGAAAGTGCGATTTGGAATCTGGGAGATGGGATTAAAGATAATTTTCGGGCGATTTTCAGTTTTCGGACTGTCAAAGCAGAAAATGAGGAACTTCGTAAACAGGTAGAAACGCTCACGGGAGACAATCTTCAGCTCAAACAACAGGTACTGGCTGCCCTGCGCTATCAGGAACTTGATGCTGTTTTTCAAAGTCCCTCGCTGGAGAGCTATGAGAAAATTGGTGCCACCATTATAAATCGTAATCCTTCAGCCTGGTATCAGACAGTCACCGTCAATAAAGGCAGTGATCACGGCGTAAAAGTGGATGATCCTGTTGTTGCCAATCTGGGTCTGGTCGGGAAGGTCATTTCTGTCACCCCGAAGACCTCGGATGTTTTACTGCTACTCGACGGAGAGGGACAGGTTGGCGCCTTTGCCAGGGGTAATAAAGGTGAGGCAATTTTTGGGATTGTCAAAGGTACGTATAAGAAAAACACCAGGCTGAATTCCTCAGGAGAACTCGAAATGAATTTCCGGCAGGACGATGAAGTCAATGCAGGAGATTTGGTATATACTTCGGGTTTAGGAGAGGTCTATCCCAAGGACATTCCGATTGGTGTTGTTACCGAGATTAAAATTGATGCGAAAGGCTTGCTGAAAGTAGCCGCGATCGAACCCATTGTTGATTTTGATTCTCTGGAGGAAGTCTATGTAGTGAGCATTCCGGAGGACAGTCGATGAAACGTTTTATCGTAATGTTACTGATTCTTATTGTCTGTCTCATCCTCCCGGGGACGATCTTCCATTATTGGTCATGGGCCGGCATAAAACCTGATTTGGCCATGCTCTGGGTTATTTATATCGCTCTGCATCACCGGCCGGCTCAGGGAATTGTGTATGGGTTTGTGATCGGCCTGATTGTGGATTTCTATCTCGGAAGGTATATCGGACTCTATGCGATCATTTTAGCTGTCGTTGCACTGCTGATCAGTATGCTTCAGCAGCGCTGGTACAGAGAAAACATTCCGCTTACCATGGTGCTCGTCTTTATCGTAACGGTTCTTGGGCAGACCCTGATGGCCTTGATTGCAACCACCGCTGGACTTAACTGGTACCTCGGGGATGCCGTAAAGGTCATTCTGGGCATTTCTTTCTACAACTGCCTATTGGTTCCGCTTACCTATCCCTTCATCCACAAGTCTTTTACAGAAGGAATTTTGCAACCTAAAAAGAAGATCGAACAACAATTATAGTGTTGGTTAAACATGATGCTTAATAGGAGATGAACACGATGGAAGAAAGGGAGAGACAACCCTATCAGAGGAGATTGACCTGGCTCAGTGTGGTTGTCATTCTTCTTTTTTTGATTTTAGGATTTAATCTATGGTGGCTGCAGATTGCCAAAGCGTCCTATTATTCGAACCTGGCGGCCGGTAATGTGATGAAAACGGTCACGACGTCCGCGGTCCGCGGAGAGATTGTGGACAGCAACAATATCGTTTTGGCCCAAAGCGTGCCGAGTTTTGCGCTGACCCTGGACTGGACTGACCTGCAGAAAGTGAACACCAACTGGAAAGATGTTGTTGCTAACCTCGCAGAATATATTAAACCGTACTGGCCTTATCCAAACCAATCGGTAGAATTGATTACCGAGGATCTTTTGGTGATGATTCGTAACCAGCAGTGGAAGAGCTACAAGACGGTTGTCATTCTGGAAGATATACCAAAAGAACTACAGGCGATTATCGCCGAGCACAGCAATGAGCTGCCCGGCGTCAGCATTGAACCAATAGCGGAAAGGGTTTATCCGCAAAAGACACTGCTTGGTCAGATCTTGGGTTATGTTAGGGAAATAAGCGAGAGTGAAATTGAACAATTCAATGAGCAGGCAGAGTCCAATGATGACGAATATCGCTACACGCAGGGTGACCTTGTAGGGAAAATGGGCGTGGAAAAAAGTTACGATACCTGGCTGCGCGGCAGTCATGGCGTAGAAATTGTCAGCGTCGACGGCAACGCGAGACCGATCGACAAAGAAACGCTCCAGGAAGCCCAGGCAGGTTGTACCCTGCAGCTGACCATCGACAGCAAGATGCAGCGTGTCGTGGAGAACGAACTGGACAGAGTGATCAAGGATATTCAGAAGACCCATCCCGATGCCCAGGCCGGCGCGGCGGTGGTCATCGATGTGAATACAGGCAAAATACTGGCCATGGCTTCCCGTCCTTTCATGGATCCGAATGACCTGATCGGGACAATTTCGGAGGAAACTGCTCAAAAGTATTTCAGCAGTGAAGATGCCGCATCATTCAACCGGGCGCTGACCGGTACGTATCCTCCCGGTTCGACTTTTAAGATGATTACGGGAATGGCTGCTCTGGAAGCAGGCGTCATTACACCGGACGATACTTTTATGGATACCATGTCTTCGCTGGGGTCCCCGGATGTACAAAGTGCAGGGGTCGCCGAGTGGGGTGGAAATAACTTTGGCAGGGTGAACCTTTATAGCGGGCTTGCGCATTCTTCCAACATCTATTTCCAGATTGTTGGCCGCCGGGTTTATGAGAAAAATCCGGAGCTGATCAAGAAAATTGCCAATGAATTTGGCCTGGGGGTTACTAGCGGTGTAGATTTACCGTATGAAGCGGAAGGAAATGTGCCTTCCCCGGCCTGGAAGGAATCTTATTATAAACCCTACTACGATAAAAAAAGAGAAGAAAAGCTTCAGGAAATTGGGGATAAATATGCGCAGCTTCTGGCCAGTGCAAAAGATCAGGATGAAAAAAATACACTTCAGCATGATAAAGAAGATGAAATTGCTCAGGCCGAACAGGAGTATAAAAATAACATTAATGAGTATGTAAACTGGCGGTTGTACGATAGTTTCAACAGTTCGATTGGTCAAGGCGCAAACCACTATTCAATTCTTCAGATGGCTAACTATGTCGCGACCATTGTCAATGGCGGAAAACATTACAAGCCTTATGTTGTGGACAAAATTCTTGACCCTGTGACCGGGAAAGTCGTTCAGCAGAACCAGCCGGAAGTTCTAAACGAAGTTTCTGTTTCCCAACAAAATATTGAAACGATCAAAAAAGCAATGTCGGAAGTAACGAGCGGTGAGGGGACAGCGGCCTGCCTTTTCAGAGATATACCAGAGTTCACCGGCGGCGGCAAGACCGGTACGGCCCAGATCGGTTCGAAGGGAACATCCAAAGAAGAAGCTTATAACGGGATGTTTGTCGCGTTTGCACCGTATGACAATCCTCAGATCGCATTTGCCGGCGTGGTGGAATATGGCGGACACGGCAGTGAAACATCGGGTTATGTCGCGAAAGCAGCATTTAAATATCATTTTGGCTGGAAATAGTCATATAAATAAGAAATACCGGGGAATTTGATCCTCGGTTTTTTTCTTTGCGAAAGGAAAAGCAAAAGGGATTGTAGAATCTTCTTACACAGAAACAGATCAAAGCTCACGCTGGGCTAATAAGGTACTGGTTGAAATTCTGAAGAGGGGATTTATTTTTTACTTGGCAATGGAAAATTATAACTGAAATGTAAGACAATGCATTAATCATTTATGATGAAAGGCAGGCTTGGTTATGGGTGAAACAATTGTAGTAACTTCAGGGAAAGGTGGCGTAGGGAAAACTACTACAACAGCAAATTTGGGGACAGCCCTGGCTTTTGCCGGATTTAAAGTTGCATTGGTCGACACGGATATCGGCCTTCGCAATCTTGATGTTGTTATGGGCCTCGAGAATAGGATCGTCTATGATATTGTCGATGTTACAAGCGGCAGCTGCAGGATCAAACAAGCACTTATTAAGGACAAGCGGTTCAACAGCCTGCATTTGCTTCCGGCTGCTCAGACGAAAGACAAAACAGCAGTAAGCCCCGATGAGATGGAGGTTCTCTGCGAAGAGCTGCGTGAAGAATTTGATTATACGCTGATCGATTGTCCGGCTGGGATTGAGCAAGGCTTTTACAATGCAATCGCCGGTGCGGACAAAGCAATTGTCGTTACGACGCCGGAGGTCAGTGCGGTCCGCGATGCCGACAGAATTATCGGACTATTGGAAAGTGCGGATCTGCGTAATCCAAAACTAATTATTAACAGAATCAGACCACGGATGGTTAAACAAGGGGACATGATGGACATTGAGGATATCGTTGATATCTTGGCTATTGATCTTCTCGGTGTGGTACCGGAGGACGAGAAGATTATTGTATCGACCAACAGAGGAGAACCCGCAGTCATGGACGGCGTTTCCAAAGCGGGCGAAGCTTACCGGAGGATTGCACAGAGGGTAAGAGGCGAAGAAGTCCCATTAATGAATCTGGATGTATCGAATTCCCTGATGGATAAACTGAAAAATTTAGTTGGCATACGCTAGCCCTGCACTGGGGGGAGGTAATTATGTTGTGGGAATTATTATATCGTGTGCTGGGCAAGGACAATTCCGGAAGCCGTAGTCAGGCCAAAGATCGGCTGCGGCTGGTTCTGGTTCATGACCGTGCCACGATATCGCCCTACCTGATGAATCGCTTAAAAGAAGATCTGGTCAAGGTGATATCGAATTATATGGTGATCAACGAAGAGGGGTTGGAGGTATACCTGAATCAAGATGAGAGGGAAGTCGCGCTGATGGCCAGTGTTCCTGTAAAGAAAATTAGAAGGGACTATATGGAGAGAACACAGTCGATTTCGTGAGTAAATCGCTCAAGTCAAACAAAAAGGAAGCATTAAGCTTCTTTTTTTGTGAACAAGACTTTACATCGATGTATGGGGATCAGGCCTGTCCCAAATTCGCCCCCGGAGGCGATTTTGAATGCGCATTCGAATTTAGGACAGGCTGTCTATATGAGGTTTGTCTCGTAAGCCTGGACGGCTGGAGTCGGGCCGGGATGAAGATGTTCAACGTATTTTAGTAAGAAAAAACCCATACTTGTCAAGTTATCATTGTGAACGGAGAGATCTGTGATATAATCTTTGGTAGCAGCCGATATATGGAGTATTGTATGATAAAAGAAAGAAATTGGAATTTTATCAGAGGTCTCGATCTTGGAATGGTCCTGGCAGTTGTACTGCTTTTAGGGGCGAGCCTGCTGATCTTAAGCACGGCTTCCATCAATGTTATGGCGTCAGACCCGTATCATTATGTGAAAACTCAGGTGGTCTGGATCGCTACAGGAATTGTTCTTGCAGTCATTGTTGCGTTTACTGATTATGAAAACTATAAAAAGATCGGTATCTGGATCTACGCTTTCAATATATTCCTGCTTCTTCTCGTTTTTGCTTTTGGTTCTGAAGCGAAGGGTGCGCAGCGCTGGATACCTATCACCTCTACGCAAAGCATTCAGCCCTCGGAATTTGCCAAAGTGCTGCTGATTGTTACGTTTGCCAGCTTTCTCAATGAGAGGGAAGGAAAGCTGAATAATGTAAAGGATTTTATTCTACCCCTGCTGTTTGTACTGCCGCCTACTTTATTAATATTTCTTCAGCCTGATTTGGGGACTGCGATGGTGTTCGGGGCGATTTTTATTGGAATGATGTTTGTTGCCGGAGCGAATCCGATTAAATTTGGGGCGGTGATTGTCGGCTGCATTGGGGCGGCCATTGGTGCTGTTGCATTGCACTTAGCCACGAACCTTCCCGGACCGCTGAAATTTCTGGAAGGATTGCCGTTGCCTTTGAAAGATTATCAGATTAACCGGTTTATTGCTTTTCTGGATCCCGCCAAGGATACTTCAGGGGATGGATATCATGTTATTCAGTCGGTTTGGGCCATAGGTTCCGGAGGCATTTGGGGCAAAGGGTACCAGCAAGGCACCCAGGCCCAATATAATTTTTTACCTGAGCATCATACAGACTTTATTTTTTCAGTTGTGGGCGAGGAATTTGGCTTTATCGGAACATCGATACTGTTGTTTATATTCTGCATCCTGCTTTTGCGGATGGTTACCGTAGCCACCAAATCGAGAGACAGGTATGGGGTCCTGATTGTCTCCGGAGTCGTAGCAATGATTGTTTTCCATGTTTTCATCAATGTTGGGATGGCTTCAGGAATCATGCCTGTCACCGGAATTCCTCTGCCGTTTATTACTTCCGGCGGCAGCTCGATGTGGGCAAATATGCTAGCGGTCGGGCTTGTCTTAAGCGTAAGTCGCAGAGGAGAACGACGAATGTTCTGACATCTTCAACGATAAAAGTTTACAAGCCATTATTCAAATCTGTAAAGAAATTTCTAAAAGAACATTTTCGTCAGGAAGATGTTCTTTTTTGCGTATTTGTTCATATTCTTTATTAGGGTTGTCTCCCTGAAGGAAAACCTTTATAAGGCGGTGGATGAATGGATCCGTTTGAGCGCTGGGATGACTGGGAATTTGAAAAGGCTGCCCGGGAGATCGGACGTGGTTACAGGGATGATCAGGAATATGTCAGGAGCGACTGGAAAGATCATCGGACTTATTTCAATAAAAAACCTTCCGGAGGTCTTTTGGCCGATTGGAACGGCAGTCAGAAAAGAGTACTTCTTTCGGCTTTTTTGTTTTTAACGATTGTTTTCAGTGCCAGCGGAGAGGACTTTGTTTCCAAAGGTGTCTATGCTGTTTATCAAGGCGGTATGAGCAGTGGAAATATCTATGTGGCATTAAACACGATGGCAAAAGAAGCAATAGGCCTTCAGAACTCTGAAAGCCTGCCGGTGAATTCTGTAAAAGAAGAGATTTTTTATCCACCTGTAGCCGGAGCTGTCAAGGTAGCGTTTGAGAGTACAGATGAGGATGGGACGATCAGCAGCGGAATTGAAATTGAAAGTGCGCTGGGGACTGCTGTGCTCTGCCCCCAGGAAGGAGTTGTACTCGAAGTCAGTGAAAATAAAAAACTCGGAAAAGTGATACGGATCAACTTTGGCAATGGCTGGGAAGGCCTTTTGGGGAATTTTGGCGATATTAATGTTGAACGGGGTGAACCTGTTTCGATGGGGAAAAAATTGGGGACAGTCGGAGTCAGTTCAGCACAGGAAAAACCCTGGCTCTACCTAGAACTGCAAAAAGACGGTCAGCCGGTCGACCCCTTGACATACCTAATTCAGAACTAGTATATAAATTCAAAAATCCCGATTGTACTTAATACTTTTTAATCGATCTGCTAGGGATGGGGACAGAGGGGGATCAAGATGAAAGTTAAAGTTCACCCGACCTTTATCATCCTGTTAATCCTATGTATGCTTGCTGGTCAGGTTGTCAGGGCGCTTCTAGTCTTTAGTCTGGTTATTGTTCATGAAGCCTGTCATATACTTGCTGCAAGAGGTTACGGGATCAGGTGTAGGAGTATCGAGCTCTATCCCTATGGGGGGACGGCCGTTCTTGACGACAGTTTTGAAGGGAAAAAGAAGGAGGAGACAATTATTGCTTTTGCTGGTCCGGCCGTCAATGTCGTGTTGTTCTTTTTTATTCAGATTCTTCGTGAAAACGGAATCTTAAGCGGAGCATGGGCGTTGGAATTTGCCAAAACAAATTTCTGGCTGGCAGCCTTTAACCTGCTTCCTGTTCTGCCGCTTGACGGTGGTAGAATTGTCCGTGGCCTGCTGGCGGGGTCTTTTGGTTTTGTCCCGACCACCCGGTTCCTGGCGGCAGCCGGTAAATGCCTTGGGGGTGCTTTTGTTTTTGCTGGTTTCCTGATGCAGGGAATGGGCTTCTATATTTATGAACCGATTCTTTTTATTGTTCTTGGCATCTTTTTCTGGATTGGCAGCGGCAAAGAGCTGGACAATGCCAGAATTGTTTTTTTAAAGCAGCTCTGCCGCAAGAAAGAGCGTCTTTTGGCGCAGGGGCTGATGCCTGGAAGGAGTCTCGCGGTAAGTAGGGACACTGCGCTTAAACAGATTATTGATAAGTTTTCTGCTGATCATTTCAGTCTCGTCAGTGTAATGGGTAAAGACGATAAGATCGAAAGAATGCTAAGTGAGACTGAAGTTATCCAGGGCATGATGGATTTTGGACTCAATTGCATGGTCGGAAAATTAAAAGAAGAATAAAAAAAGATCATATAGAATGGAATACTGTGGTAATGATCCAAAAGCATGTAAATATCATGCACCGGTAAATATAGAGAAGCATTCAGACTGGGAAGCTCATTCGATATTCCCTGATTAATGTGCTAAAACTTCCTGGGGCAGCACCCTGAAGGATCATAGCTTGGGACTTTTCAAAAAGGTGTTTGTGGACATCTTCTCTGTCACCCAGAAAGCGAATCATCTTTTTCAGACCAGGATCGCTGGTCATTGTCAAATGTGTGTCATAAAGCATTTTTGCGCGGATCTCAGCTTCAGCATCGGCCTGCAGCATCGCAACAGGATCAAGGCTTTGATCGACATAGGTCAGGTCCCAGGGTATACCCTCGGAATTGACGTAGCAAAGTGGTGGTCCTCCAAGTCTGTTAATCGCCTCAGCAATCATCTCCATATGGCTATGTTCTTCTGCTGCGATAAGACCCAATAACTCCCTTACAAAGTGGTTGGGCATATTAGCACGGTGATTCATATACTGGGTGGCTGCGGAGAACTCGCTATCTTTCCCGCCGTAATGTTCCAGCATGATCCGGCCGAACTGCGGGTCTGGATAATTGACTTCTACTGGAAATAACAGCGCATCGGCGTATTTGAACATAATTTCCCCTCCAATACTTCTTTTCGCTTGCTTTCATACGAGCAATTACTGTATTATATTATCCTATCTGAGAATTCGTCACTCTGTCTTTTCAGCTCGAAGAGGGTTGGACTGGCAGACCGGCTATTCAAATAGGTGAAGGGAGCTGGTACCCTGTCAACATGAAAACGAACATGACCTATACCTGCACTGTGAATACACCTCTTGGAAAAATGACAGCTGCGGCAGTCCAAGATAAGCTAAGCGGTTTATGGTTCATTGGCCAGAAGCATTATCCTGCCGTTACTTCCGAATGGACAGAGAATCGGGAATATCCTGTTTTTGAGACGCTGCGTCGGCGGCTGGATTTTTATTTTTCGGGACAAGAAGGACAAGCTTGGGAAGAGGAACAGGCGGCAAGCACGGAAAGAAATGCGAAAGGTATCATGGCAGGTATTTCAGTTCCCAAAATGGATTTGTATCTGGCTCCTGTGGGGACCGACTTCCAGAAGGCTGTCTGGGAGATACTGCTGCAGATACCGTATGGGAAAGTCATAACTTACGGGGAAATTGCCCAACGTATTGCTCTGGCCCGGGGGTTAACAACGATGTCCGCTCAGGCGGTAGGCAGTGCAGTCGGGCATAATCCGATCTCCATTTTAATTCCGTGTCACCGTGTGATTGGCGGCAATGGAAAACTTACCGGTTATGCCGGCGGCCTGGACAAAAAGAAAGCCCTTCTGCGCCTGGAAGGTAGGTTTTTGCTTAAGAATAAGGTGCTGTGCTATAATAATTTATCCACAATTAAGTAATCCGTCTCCGTAATATATAGACAACGTCAAGCGGAACAGGGATGCTGAGCGCGGCACACGAGGGCTATGGATGGCCTAGTGTTACGATGCCATGGATGGCATAAAGGCAGGTCAAAGCCTTTATGCTGCCGAAAGCGTATATATTATGAAGACCTGCCTGGATAAATAGGCTCAAGGGGGAAATACATATGAATCAGAAGGATCGTGAATGGATTCGCCAGAAACTCGACCGGATTTTACCGCAGGTGATTAAGCCCGGTCGTTATGTCGGTGGTGAATGGAATATGGTAAAAAAAGACTGGGAAAAGACAGATGTACGGGTGGCATTTGTCTTTCCTGATGTATATGAAGTCGGCATGTCCAATCTTGCGTTACGTATCCTGTACGGCCGCATCAATTCTTATGAAGAGTTTCTCTGTGAAAGGGCCTTTGCTCCATGGCCGGATATGGAAGAAAAGTTAAAGCAGGGAGGAATCCCGCTTTACACACTGGAATCTTTTCGTCCTCTGCTGGATTTTGATGTGGTCGCTTTCACGCTGCAATATGAGCTCAGCTATACCAATTTATTAAATGTCCTAAAGCTCAGCGGGATACCGTTAAAATCCGAAGACAGAAAAAACGGGACGGAAAGTGGGGGTGCGTATCCCTTTATATTTGCCGGTGGTCCATGTGCCTACAATCCTGAACCTCTGGCGCCTTTTGTAGATTTCTTTTTCCTGGGGGAAGGGGAAGAACAATTTCCCGCAGTTCTTCACGTGATTCAGCAAGCCAGGAAAAACGGAAAACTGAAGGAAGCTATTCTGGTCGAACTGGCCCAGATTCAGGGAATCTATGTGCCGGGTTTTTATGAGGCCGAATACAAACCTGATGGTTCAATCCAGCAAATCACAGTCAGGGAAGGAATTTCTGAGACGGTCAGAAAGGCGGTGTTGCGGGACTTCAGCTCGGCCTACTTCCCGGAAAAAGTGATTGTCCCGTATACGGAGGCTATTCATGACAGGGTAATGCTTGAGGTCATGAGGGGTTGCACCAGGGGATGCCGCTTTTGTCAGGCCGGAATGATCTACAGGCCGCTTCGGGAACGGTCTCCTGAAGCATTGCTGGAACAGGCGGAGAAATCCATCAAGGCCACCGGTTATGAAGAAATCTCACTTGTTTCGCTGTCGACCAGTGATTATACTTGCATCAACGGTGTCCTTAAAGGTCTGATGGCTAAAATGGAACCCAAAGGGGTCAGTGTATCCCTTCCCTCACTCCGCCTGGATTCATTTGATGTTGAGATTGCCGAACAGGTCCAAAAAGTACGCAAATCCGGACTGACCTTTGCACCGGAAGCCGGAACCCAGCGCTTAAGGGATGTTATCAATAAAGGCGTAACGGAAGAGGATCTTTTAAGGACGGCAGAAGCATCCTTTAAAGGAGGATGGAGCAGTATCAAGCTGTATTATATGATTGGACTACCGACCGAAACCTATGAGGACTTGGACGGAATCGTCGAACAGGCCAGAAAAGTCCTAGAGTTGTCCAGAAAACTTGGGAAACGCGGCTGCAGGATCACAGTTTCGGCAAGTTCGTTTGTTCCCAAACCGCATACGCCTTTTCAATGGGCAGCACAGGATTCCATGGTGACTCTTAGAGAAAAACAGGAATACCTCCGCAAGAAACTGCGGGATTACCGGATCAAGTTTATCTACCACGATGTAGAAGCAAGCTTTCTGGAAGCCATATTTGCCAAGGGTGACCGCAAAGTTGCGGAGCTACTGGAATGGGCGGTTAACGCAGGTTGCAAATTTGACGGGTGGAGTGAGCATTTTCGGTATGATCTGTGGAAGCAGGGAATGGAGGAAATCGGCATTGACCCGCATTTCTATGCCAACAGGCGGATATCAGAGGATGAGATCCTTCCCTGGGACCATCTGAACTCAGGTGTCAAGAAATCCTACTTGCTTGGAGAATATAAAAAGGCCCTGACTGAAGCTGTCACACCTGATTGCCGGGAAAAATGCAGCCACTGCGGAGTCTGTCCGGATCTGGCCAGACCCGTAAAATTCAGTGCGCTTTAACTTTATACAGAACCTAGCCTTGACTGCAGATGGTCTGGGTGATCCCGATGAAATATTCAGATTCACGGATGATGTGTTTGATTACAGCTGCAGCAGTCGGATTCTTCTTGACTGCCTGACTCAAATCTAGAATTTCAAAAAGGAATTTTACAAACCGGCCGCTTTGTTCAAGAGAAAAGCTGATCAGACGAAGTGCCTGATCGGCGACAACCGGTTGCGTATTTCCATATCTGACCAATGTTTCAGTGAGCTGGACAACCTGGCTATGCGTCCTTGTCAGAGCCTGTTCCCATTCTTTAAGTTCTTCGACAAATTTTCTTTCCAGATCCGGCACGATTTCCCGGATGACGTTCGTATGCTCATATTCCTGGTGTTTCCAGAAGTTGGCCTCATCCAGCAATCTTAGCGGCGTCTGTTCGCCAGAAGAAAATTGCATTGAAATCCCTCCTCGTTTACAAGTAATGTATTCGGCTTTTTTACAAACATGCCGGAATAAAGAAAGGCTTTACAACAAAGCTTTGGAAGATAGCTCTGATATTTATATCTTGGAAAGATTGGAAAAGAGGCGGTTATGATGAAGATAAGGCTGGCCTACACCAAGAAAGGTGAAGCCCGGTATATTGCGCATCTGGATTTAACCAGAATGTTGGACAGGGCCCTGCGCAGAGCCCAAATTGAAGTGGCTTTTTCCGAAGGATTCAATCCTCATCCGAAGATTGCTTTTGGTCCCCCTTTGCCAGTCGGTGTGGAAGGAGAACAGGAATATGTCGATATTGAAGTCAAAGAGAATAAAGAACAAGAAAAGGACGCTATTCGGGAAGAAGCTGGAGAAGCAACAGAAGCCGGAGCATGTGATATTGGGAATATCGTTGAGCGGCTTCAGAGCCAGTTGCCCGAGGGCATAAAAATCATAGGCGCTGGGATCGCAGTAAAGGGAAGCAAGGCACTGATGGCTGTGATTAATCTTGCCAGATACCGGACCGAAGCGCCTCTCCTTCGTCCGGTCGAGGCAGAAGAACTCCGTAAAGCTTGCCGGAACTGGCTGAACAGGGACGAAGCAACAGGGATTCGCTATCAGCAGGGCAAAAAAATAGAGCGGAATATTCGTCCGTTTGTTAAAACCATAACACTGATTTCTGAAGAAGGGGTTATTTCTGCGGATGCTCAGAATTATCATGTACAACTGCGCCTGGATATTATTACCGGAAACGCTGGTTCAGTCCGGCCGGTTGAAATCCTGGAAAGTCTAAAAAACATGGAAGGACTTCCGGTAGATATTTCAGGCGTAACGACAACAAGGGAAGGCCTGTTTATCGAACAGTCCGACGGGATGCTCAGAAACCCACTCGAAGTGATCGCAACGATATAGTGTCATCTTAGAAATTTGGATTTGATACTAAGCCTGAAAGCAGGGATAAGATTGAAAGAGATTGTCATTACCACTGAGGATCATCGGATGAGGGCTGCGGTACTGGAAGAAGGCAGACTGGCAGAAGTCCTGGATGATTCCGGAAGAGAATCCCGTTTGGCCGGCAATATCTACAAGGGGAAGGTCAGTAATATTGTTACAGGCATACAGGCTGCTTTCATCGATATTGGGCTCGAGAAGAATGCCTTCCTCTATGCAGGGGATATTGTCAATCCAGAATATGTCCAGGTGCAAAATGTACCCGGATCGCCGGTGCCACCGATCGAGAGCCTCTTAAAAGAAGGCCAGGAGGTGATTGTTCAGGTCACCCGGGAAGCTGTCGGTAATAAAGGAGCAAGAGTTACGACCAATCTTTCACTGCCCGGGCGTTTTGTGGTACTCTTGCCCGGGAATCGCGGATATTTGGGGATTTCACGTAAAATAACGGATGAAACAGAAAGAGAACGTCTTAATCAACTTGCCCAGAATCTCAGCATTGAGAATGCTGGTCTGATTGTCCGGACGATGGCGGAAGGCGTTGCGGAAAAAGAACTGGCTGATGATATTGAAAAGATTTTAGAAATCAATCAGACCTTAACGGAAAGAATCAAAAGCAAGTCTGGCAAGGGACTGATTTACAGCAGCAGCGACCCATTGTCCCGTCTGTTAAGAGAAACGATCGACGAAGAGGTAACCAGGATTATTACCGATGACGGGGAAATGGCCGAGCTGCTACGGACAAAGCTCCGGGAAGTCAGATGCTCAGTTTCCGGGAAAATATGGACTGACTTTAAAGGGAATTTGTTTGAACGCTATCATATCGGTGATGAAATCCTGAAAGCATTAAAACCCAAGGTCCCGCTTGAAAGCGGAGGCTATCTGGTGATTGAACAGACTGAAGCCCTGACCGCCATTGACGTCAACTCCGGAAAATACACTGGAGAAAGCTCCCTGCAGCATACCCTGCAGAGTCTGAATATGGAGGCTGCTACAGAAATATCCAGGCAGATAAGACTTAGAAACCTTAGCGGGATTATTATCGTCGATTTTATTGACATGGAACAAAATGAGGATTGGAATCAGCTGCTGGAAATGCTGGAAAAGTCTTTTAAACAGGATAAGGTCAAATGTAAAGTAGTGGGGCGCACCAGGCTGGGGCTCGTTGAGGTAACACGCAAAAAAGAAGGTCAGACCTTAGCTGCCAGGAACACTGAAAAATGCCGGGAGTGCGGCGGAAAAGGCTGGCACGAGAGACGAGAGACGAGAGACGAAGGATTTTTTCATTTGGTGAGCGGTCAAAGTAAATGCAACCTTTGACAGAGTAAATATAGTGGGGTTTCATTGAGTCTGTCAAAATACTGGGAATAACAGGTATAGTACCTGTTAAAAATAGCCGATTCAGATTATATGGAGTGAAAATCTGCCAGCCGAGTTCTAAAAAAGAGTATACTAATAAAAGGGGTACCCGGAAATCGTTTTTCGGACAGAGTAACCGCGTCCCCTTGATCAGGATCGGTATGGATGTGTTCTGCGGGTTAAATGATACTGAAATTATTTTTTCAAAAGCGACGGCTTCAGCAGGATTTTATTAGCAGGAATCCTGCTGATTCCCAGGTTTTTAAGGACATCATCGTACCCGTAGATGAAACTAAACACATCCAACGGCGATTTGTCGCCCAGTTTCTCCCTGGAATAGGAGTTGATATGCGACATCATAAGGTCAATATCCCCTTGGCACAGGGCGTCAAACGATGTGCCTTTGGGCAGTATTTTCCTAATGAACTCGTGGTTCAACTCCACGTTGGGCTTCTGGTATGATGCGAATGGGTCGCAGTAGTACAGCCGCGTCCTGCGGCGGCCCTGTGCATCATACTCCAAAGCTTTCGGGTTTGAAAACTCTGAACCGTTGTCAGTGAGGCAAACGGAAAGAAGGCGGCTGAACACCTCTCTGCTAAGAGTTTCGTCTAGGCAGTTGAAGACGTCGATAACGGACTGGGAGGTATTGCGTTCCCTGATGAAGGCAAGCATCAAGTCACAGGACTTGAACATCATCGTGAGCAGGACCTTTCCACCGACACGCCCGATAACTGAATCTATCTCAACGACCGGAGCGTCTGATGCTTCCGTAAAGGCCAGGAAGTCGGCGTAGGTGCGGCCAAGCCTGCAGGTGCTGTCGATTTTATGCTCCACCGTTTTGGTTTTTCTGGGCTTAAGGCGGCAGACCCGGGGCATGTCAATGTTTCTCGCCTTAAAGAGTCCGCCGGAAACATAGCGGTAGATGGATTTCTCACTGACGATAAGCCTGTCGGCATTGTGGACTGCGATGTGATGAACAGATTGCCCACGCTGGATGAGGGGACTGATCCATTCGTCAAGGTAGAGCAGTTCATCCTCGGTAATATTTGCACCGGAGCGGGATTCCACCAGCATCTCTCGGTATGCCTCATGAGCATTTCTGTGGAGGTAATACTTTTTCCGTAGGACACACTGGTAAGCTTCAAGACAACCGTTGCAGACATACGGTGGATCATAAAGCCTGTGGCAGCGTCGCTCCTCGAATTCCTCGCATACGGCATTGCAGTAATTACAGCGGGAACACTTTCTTGTGCAATTAGGCTTGTCGGAGCAGATCTGCATTTTTTGGCAGACATTGAGATTGGCGCAGCGGTTATGGATACGGTATGGCGCATATTTATTGCTTTCAATGGCGCGGGCGCGAATTTCACGGGAAATGGTGGATGCGCTTTTTTCAAGGGTGACGGCAATCCGCTTAAGAGATACGCCCTCTCGCAGTAGCTGCTCAATTTGTAGACGCTCCGAATCAGTGAGATGCTTGTTTTTTGCCATGGTAAATTCTCCTTTGACTCAAAGATTCCCGCAGAACACATCCTAAAGTTCTTGTCGGAATATTGCCAGACTAAATGCAATCACTCCCCCATGGGGGAGTGAAGAAAAAGGAGACTTTCGATTGTAAGACTTAATGCCACTATTCTGTTTGAAGATTTAAATGCAATCACCCAGTAATGTATAGGTTGCATTTACAAAGTCAATTGAGGATTTTTTCATTTTCCCACATTTTTGATTAATTTACCCTTAACAAATTATTTTTCTTATGTTATACTGTTAAAGCTTATGGGTTACCAAACATGCCGATGTGGCTCAGGGGTAGAGCAGCTCACTCGTAATGAGCAGGTCGTCGGTTCGATTCCGACCATCGGCTCCACTAGAAACAAGACCTCTAGGGTTTTTCCTTGGAGGTTGTTTTTGTGTTTGTATGCGTATTGTGTGTCAGAAAAATTTACAATTTATTAATAGTTTTTACTCAGTTTTACAAATTGACCTTTGAAGTTGACCTTTTTTACTTGTGCATCAAAACCTGCACCAAAACGCAAGACTTTTTAATAAAGTTTATGCATGTACTATTTTAGCGCAAAATACCATTGATTACCAAGGTCCATGCAGGTTTTGATAGTTTTCAGCAGCCCCTATTTTGCTAATTGCTAAAATAAGCAGCAGGTAGAACGAATCTGGATGCTTTTTTAATATCCGAATTTATTCTAAATGTCATCCTTTTGGCTCCTGCTTCGGAATGCTCCTATGTCCCGATCAGTGAGCCGGTATTGTGACTTCTCAAAATTGAAGTTCAGATCGAAGGACTTTAGTTTTCCGCATCGATCTTCAATATTCTGTACGATTTTTGTAGTAGTTTCGCTCAACATAAGACATAGATCGTCTTTTGTAAATCCATTTTTTCTGATTATCATTTTGCAGCCCTTTACTAATATATTTATAGACAGAGTTTCCTGTGAAAGTGGTAATCGTCTATGTGGATAGGCATAATATACATTGGTAATATTTGGGTTGCAACCATGTTAAATATGCATGCGTTTGGCTAGTTCTGCCTTGATATTTTCCCCTTGAAAGATCAGGATCGCAGAGAGGAATATGATGCTGACGGCAACAGAGATTACGGAAGGGTATAGCACATGAATCCAGTCAA
Source organism: Dehalobacter restrictus DSM 9455 (assembly GCF_000512895.1). Taxonomy (NCBI): domain Bacteria; kingdom Bacillati; phylum Bacillota; class Clostridia; order Eubacteriales; family Desulfitobacteriaceae; genus Dehalobacter; species Dehalobacter restrictus. Next base: position 2,510,821 of record NZ_CP007033.1, on the reverse strand, counting down.
ACAAGAGGAATATTACCGGAATGATGCCGAGAAGACCATCTAACAGAAAATAAGTAATGTAATCTCTGGCCCTGAGCTTCATAATTTTCGCCGTTACATACAGCACAAACATGGCGGAGACAAACAAAATAGGAACAACAAAGTCTAGGGACCAGCCCCGCCAGCCGGTTCCCCAGTCCCAGATAACACTGAGAAAAGATAAAATGGTTACCTGCCACATGATATTCTTGGTAATGTGATGCCTTTTCTTGATGACGATAATTAAACTCAGCCACATGCTGATGAGGCCGAATAAAGCAAAAACAGGCCAGTTTATACTCGAGGGGAATAACGCATAGACCATAAAACTGACGACCAGAGCAACGACAGAGGCAAAGATCATAATCCGCAAGGCCAGATGCCGTTCATAGAAAGGAGGAACCACCGGATAGATTTCCTGCTGATCGTAGGCACCATCGTGTCCCGGCAGAATATTTCCGCATAGGGGACAATTTCTTTTATTGCCGCGTATGCGGACCTGGCAATGACTGCAATATTGCATAAAGATGATCCTCTCTGTTAACTCGATTAAAGATTGCATGTAATTTCAATGTCGATGCCGTTTTCCGAAAGGAACTCAAAAAAAGTACGTTGAATTTCAGTTTCCCGGAAGGGTGAACTAAAACTTACAGCCAGCCTGTCATTGTAGGAGCATATGCTGATATGAGGCATTCTGGCGCTGCTGCAAAGGCTAAACTGCCGAATATAGCGTTTGAATTCTTCTGGAAGCAAGATTTGACCAATATTCGTTATTGCCGCAGTGATCCCCCTGTCAGCAATTTTACTGGCCAGGCGCAGTGAATAATCCTTGAAAGGCAAAGGAATAATCCGGGTCAGAAGATTCTTTTCAATTGACATTAATTGATTTAAGCGTTGATTTAAGCTTTCTGCAGTAAGCTCTTTTCGGAAGTCCTCACTTACACCTCGAATCACGTCTTGAAAATCGGGGCTTTCTTGGCCAAAGGGATAACCAATATTCATCGTGCTGAAAAAATTTCTGGTTGTCTCAGATTGGAAAAAATTCCGCAAATTAATCGGGACGGACAAAACCACGGGATCATTCTTCGTGCGTACAGGCCTTTCTTTATGTAGGGCATAAATAAACAAGGCGGCAATAAAAACAGTCAAAGTAGCATTATATTTATGTGCTAATCCCAAAGCTTCCTTGGCAGACATCGAACCTTCGATTACTTTCACTTTGTTTTCATCCAGCCTGGTTCCACGGATGCGATAAGTCCGGGCTGTTTTCGCTTTGTTCGGGTTATCCATCAGCTTCAGAATATCCAGATCCCGGCCTTCAAAATACCTGCCGAAACTGTCATCCATTTTTTCGCTGATCGAGGCGTTTGGCTTGAATTCAGGGATTTGGTCCGCAAAGGCTTCCTTATGCCGCAGACGGATATAATGATAGACCAGGGTTTTCATGAACCAGAGCGCCCCAGTACCGTCAGATAAAGCATGAAAAATTTCCAGATTGATTCTGTTATGGTAATAGGACACACGGAAAAGCAAATTCTTTCTGTCATCAAGATAGATCGGCGCACAGACCGGATCAGACTCCCTTTCAACTACAGGATGTAGGTCGCTGGTCTGAAAATAATACCAGAATACGCCTTTCCTTAAGACGGATTTGTAAAACGGAAAATAATCCATCGTGATATTCAGGGCTTCCTGCAACATTTCAGGATCTACAGCGTTATAGAGTTCACAGGCGAGCCGGAATACTTTCGTGTCTTTATTGCTGCATGTTGCCGGAAAGATCTTAGAGGCATTATCCAGTCTAGTCCACTCAACGCTCTTTCGCTGTCTCATTCGATCACCTTTCTGATATCGTACTATGTTAACCCAAAAATTAGAATATTGAGAATCTGCTTGCCATCATATTATAATTTTTAGGTTGACAATGTACTGCCATCTAAAAAAGAATTAATCACCTTATAGCATGTGATGAGGTGCTCCGTGTTCCATGCCAGCGAGAAGAAACCATGAACAGCGTCTTTCATTCGATATATCCTGACATCGTTGCCGGATTCCCTCAGACGTATTCCATAAGCCTCCCCCTCATCGCGGAGTGGGTCAAATTCAGCCGTGATAATCAGTGTCTGGGGCTGATTCGATAAATCTTTAGCTAAGAGTGGTGCCGCGTAAGGGTTGTTGCGGTCTTCTTCTCTTTGGACATATAGATCCATATAATCCTGAATGCGTTTGGCAGTTAATATATAATCTGTACCATTTTCCCGTATAGACGGAAATGGAGAGCTTGGGCTATGATCAATATAGGTTGCGGGATAGATGAGTATTTGACGGGGGGGCAGAAATTCACCCCTGTCTCTGGCCATTAAAGACACGGCTGCTGCCAGATTGCCGCCCGCACTGTCCCCAATCAAGGTAATATCCTTGGGACTGCATTGCAGCAGATCATAGCGTAAGGATAACTCCCTGGCAACATGATAACATTCCTCAATGCCAGCTGGGAAGGGGTTTTCCGGCGCTAAAAGATAATCTACGGAAATAACCGTATGATTGGTCTGATCCGCCATTTTGGCACAGACATTGGTGTAGGAATCAATGTCTCCAGTAACCCAGCCTCCGCCGTGAAAGAAGATTAGAACTCTGGGGATTTCTTGGTTTTCAGGACGAAAAATGCGCACCGGGATTTCTCTTGAAGCAACAATGATCTTATGGTCCAATAAATTGTACAGCGGCTTAAAATATGGATGTACAACCTTCTGGACTTTCCGGTAGATCTTATAGGTCTTCTTAATATTTACATCCGGATAGGACAGTGCTTTTAAAAGCCTTTTTCTGAAGCGTTTCATTGAACGACCTCTCTTTCGCTGTGCTATCCTATCCTGATTCCATTATAATCGAAAAACGCAAGTTTATCGATTATAATTCCACATTTGCTAGCGGCAATTTGTTCCCTTATTTGATGCTTGTCCATATACTGATGAAGGGGGGATTGGAATGAATGATCCCTGGGATTTGAACCATCAGATAAGGACACAGCGTCTGGCCCTCCAAATAGCGAGGAATTTAGGTATTGTCAAGGAGGAACAATTAAAGCCAATTAGTATTGCTTCACGACTTCACGATATTGGGAAAATAAGCATCCCCTCAGACATTCTCCTGAAACCCGGAAAATTAACTGATTCAGAATTTGCGGTCATCCGGATGCATCCCGAAATTGGTTGGGCGGCAATATCTAGGGTCAATTTCCCATGGCCGATCGCTGAAATCATTCTTGAGCACCATGAAAATATGGATGGCTCGGGGTATCCCCGCGGTTTAAAGGGGCAGGAAATACGATTTGAAGCCAAAATTATCAGAGTCGCGGATACTATCGATGCGATGGCAAGTGATAGAGCATACAGGGCAGCCCAGTCGAAACAGGAAATCATTTCGGAGTTAAACCGCGGAAAAGGACTCATTTATTGCAAGGAGATCTGCGAAGCTGCGATAGCCTATCTGACAGCCGAATCATAATCGAAGAACAAAAAAATCCAAATAAATAATAATAATTAAAATGAAGAGAAAATAAGCCCAAAGAAATACCAGACAGCATGAATTATCTGGTTTTTTCTTTGGGCGAATCTTTTGCCGGGCAGCTGGTTCTTACTTGCTTTTTTTAAAAGCCAATAAGACCAGTTCTTCATTGTTAGCTTTGTATTGAGAATTCAGGGTTGATTCAGCTTGTTTGACCTGATTTAGCTGGGTCTGATCAAGTTGGGCAAAATCCATATGCATGACACTGTCCACGGCTTAAGACCTCCTTAAATTAAAAGCGGTGTTCATATAAGTCAATCCCGCCCAATATCATATGGGCTAGACCAAACCCGATGATTCCGGCACTGATTAGGGGATATACTTCCCTTTTGTTCATACCGTTTTTTTTCATATCTTTGACCCTTAAGGCAACACCGGCTGCTGTGACTGCAGTTCCTAATGCGCTGGGTATCAAGCCTTCCCGCATCGTCATTCCCTCCTAAATTAAAATTCTGTCTTTAGCTTTAACCAATTTAGCAAATTTTATTAGCTGTCTTTAAATGAAATTTTTTGACAATTGATAAAATCTCTAACTTAGATAGAAAAATACCCCTGCGTCCAGGGGTATTAGATAAGTTTGCGCCAAGTCTAATAAAATATGTATCTCAGCCTACTTTAGCATAATGAAATATTGATGGTCAATAGATTTTGCCAAGTACTGGGTAGGGTGAATAAAAAATATTTTACTAATTACAGAAAAAGGTATAAAATGGTACTTGTTGTAAATGCGCCCGGCTAGTCATTCCGGCTGTTTTCTGGTCCAGCGGTCGCTATCCCGGAGACGGTATTTTTCCATCATTCCTTCAAAGGATTTTTCAAGGTCTATCTGAAGCGAATTGGCCATACATATGATGATAAACAGAATGTCGGCCATTTCCAGCGCAAGATCACCCTCCTGCTCGGACGGTTTCTTGGGTTTTTCTCCGTAACGATGATTAACCTCTCTGGCCAGCTCGCCAACTTCTTCGATCAGCCGGAGCATCATCGAAGAGGGCTGCCAGTAACCCTCTTCAAATTGGGAAATCCAATTATCGACTTCTTTTTGCCAATCTTTGATATCCATCGCGAACAATACTCCCTTGCAGTTTATTGTAAGTTCAATTTTAAGGGAATTTTTTCTGTCAGGCAAGGAATTTAGGGATTAATGTAGAATCATGATCCATTGATCTATTTTTAAGGAGTGAGACAGTGGCATATCTGCAGACGTTTGCACAAATGGTTCAATGGAAAGATTTCGTAGATATTGTCGTTGTCGCGATCATTATCTATCAATTGCTTATGCTGATTAAAGGAACAAGGGCCGTCCAATTAATCAAGGGTCTTTTTGTGTTTATGGTCATTTCTTTGATTGCAAGGCAGCTTGGACTTACAACGCTGAACTGGATGGTGGAAAAAGTCTGGACCATGCTGGTGGTTGCGCTGCCTGTCGTTTTTCAGCCTGAGTTAAGAAGGACCCTGGAACAGATTGGTAGAGGTAAGTTTATTACCATGCACCCGGCGACAACCGGACCTGAGGAGTATAAGAAGCTGATCGAGGAAATTGTCAGGTGCAGTCAGGTTTTATCGCAAAGCCGCATTGGCGCTTTGATCGTCCTTGAAAAAACAACCGGGATTCAGGAATATGTTGAGACCGGTGTTAAAATTGATGGGGTTGTCTCTTCAGAGTTCCTGGTCAACCTATTTATTCCAAAGTCGCCGCTCCATGACGGCGCGGTGATTATCCGTGGGGACAGAGTTGCGGCTGCAGGCTGTTTTTTGCCTTTGACCCAGGATAACGGGCTGCAGAAGGATTTGGGGACCAGACACAGAGCTGCTTTAGGGCTTTCAGAAGTATCAGATGCGCTGGTTATTATCGTATCTGAAGAAACTGGTGTCGTTTCTACGGCCAAAAACAGCAGGCTCACTCGCTTCCTCGATGAAAAGAGCCTCCGCGATCTTTTAAAGAATGAGATACTGGTCGAAAAAGCTTCCGGGCACAATCTGTTCCGAAGAGGTGACAACAATGCCAATACGTGATATTTTACGGCGAAACCTTGGATATAAAGTGATCTCTCTGGTCCTGGCGATTGTTTTCTGGATATGGCTGACCAGCCAGAATAATTCCTCAATTTTTTCAAAGAATATTGATACCCGGCAGCTGGTGTTTTACAACCAGCCCTCCAATATTGGGATCATATCGCCGGTTCCGACGATTACGATCAGGATTGACAGTTCCTCCCAAGAAAGCAGTGTCAAAGACCTGGTTGCTTATGTCGACCTCAAAGACGCTGTAGCCGGGGAATCCACCTATGATGTTCAAATTAATGCACCGGAAGGTATAAAAGTTGAAGAAATCAGTCCGAAAACAGTGACATTAAAGCTGGATCGGCTTGAAGACAAGATTGTCAAGGTTCAGGCCAACGTTAAGGGTGAACCGGCTTCCGGCTATGTGGCAGGCGAACTGTTATTCACTCCTTCCGTGGTCAATGTACGGGGACCTGCGTCGGTCCTGGCCAACCTTACAAGCGTCACCGTCGATGTAGAATTTACAGATCTCACAGAGAGCAAAAGTGTGGTTAGGCCGGTCTACTTTACTGATAACCAAAATGCGGGGATTTTTGACGCGAATCCGTACCCCACACTGCAGGCTTTTCCTGATACTGTTGAGGTAATCATGCCGGTATATGCAAAAGGGACGGCGAGTAAAACTGTGCCGCTCCGGGTGGTAACTAAAGGGACACCTGCGGATGGAATGGAAGTACGGCTCGTGACTCCGCTTCCGTCACAGGTTCAGCTCGTTGGTAAAGAGGAAGAACTTGAAGCGGTCGAATATTTAAATCTTGGGACCATTGATATCAGCAGAATTACCAGCACCAAAACCATTAATGTTTCCCTGAATTCAATTGCTTTGCCCAAAGGAGTGTCTTTCAGTAAGGGAACAAAAATCAGCGTCATGGTTTATGTCGGTGCCAAAGCGGAGAATGAGATCCTGAAAGGGATACCGGTCGGGATTAAAAATATTCCCGACGGACTGACTGCTGATAACATTCAGCCGATTGATGTCACGGTCAGCGGATATCCGGATATTCTTAAAGCGCTGAAACAAGAGGATATTTCCTGTTGGATAGATGCTAAAGGACTGAAGGAAGGGACATACTCCGACGTATCGGTACTGTGGGAAGTCCCATCCGGGGTGACGATGGTTAGCATACCCAAAGTGCAGCTTGTTCTGAAGGCAAGCACAGCAACTTCCGGAGATAATAAAGAATAGAGTTGGATAGATTGAATCTGATTTGGTCGGATCTAAAGCTGCCTGTGGACCAGGATGAGGGGGAATTGCCGGATATTCTGGCCCGCAGATTAAGAGTGACACGCGAAAAGATCAATAACCTGCGGATACTACGGCGTTCTGTTGACGCACGCCAAAAGCCGGAGCTTTTTTTTGTTTATACCGTTGAGTTTTGTGCTCAGATTTCCGGTCCGGAATTAAGAAAAGCAATGGCCCATTATCCGCGGCTGAAAGAAAAAGTGTTTGTCCCGGAGCACCCGCTAAATGGCTACCCGGCGTCCAAACTTGCTTTCCGGCCGATTGTGGTGGGGACAGGACCTGCGGGATATTTTGCTGCGTTGACCCTGGCCCGGAAAGGCTACAGGCCGCTGGTGCTGGAACGTGGAGACAAAGTTGAAGACAGAAGTGGAACAGTTGAACACTTTTGGAATACAGGAATCCTCGATCCGGAGAGTAATGTCCAATTTGGGGAAGGCGGTGCCGGGACATTTTCCGACGGCAAGCTGACCACTCGGATTGATGACCGAAGAGTACGGGAAGTATTAGAAAGTTTTGTGGAATTCGGAGCCAGCCCCGAAATTCTGTATGCAGCCAAACCACATATCGGAACCGATATACTGAAGAAGGTCGTCGCGGCAATGCGGGCTAAAATTGAAGCTTTGGGCGGTGAGGTGCTCTTCCGGACCAAAGTGACCGGCTTGAAAACCGCCAACAATCAACTGGAGGCTGTGGAGATCGATGGTGCGGAGATGATCCCGGCGGAAACGGTGATTCTAGCAGTCGGACACAGTGCGCGGGACGTTTATCAGTTCCTGAAGGTTCTTGGCGTGCAGCTAGAAGCGAAGCCTTTGGCGGTCGGGCTGCGAATCGAGCACCGGCAGGAATATGTCAACCTGACTCAATATGGGGTCCCTTTCCACGCTCGGCTAGGTCCAGCAGACTATCAGCTGACCTATAAAGATATAAGCAGCGGCCGAGGCGCTTATACGTTTTGCATGTGCCCTGGCGGACAGGTGATTGCCTCTTCTTCCGAAGACGGAGGGATCGTCACCAATGGGATGAGTAACTTTTCCAGGGACACTGCCATTGCGAACAGTGCGGTTGTTGTGACAGTCAGTCCCAAGGACTTTGCTTCTAGCGACCCATTAGCAGGGATTGATTTTCAGAGAGAATGGGAGCAGAAGGCTTTTCTGGCCGGAGGAAGGAATTACTGGGTACCCGCTCAGTCGGTACAGGATTTCTTGCGGAATCGGCTGACTAAGAAATTTTCGCTTGTACCGACGTATCGGCCGGGATATACATCGGTGGATCTGCATACGATTTTGCCGGATGAAATCGGCAGCGTGATCGAGAGAGCCCTGCTGGCCTTTGATCAGAAAATGAAAGGTTTTGCCGGTGCCGAAGCCACACTTTCTGGAATTGAATCCAGAACGAGTGCGCCTGTCAGGATCCTGCGCAATGAATCAGGCCAGTCCGTAAACCTGAAAGGTCTGTTTCCGGCAGGAGAAGGAGCTGGGTACGCCGGCGGGATCACCAGTTCGGCGGTCGATGGACTCAGGGCTGCCGAAAAATTGATGGCGCAATATACGCCCAAAGAGTAAAAAAAGTTGGAAAATCCAAAAAAAATAAACCAATTAACAGTATATATATAACCTTAAGTTGACTGGAAATGAAAGGGGAGCTTGAATTTGGCCAGACTTTTTGGAACGGATGGAGTCAGAGGAAAAGCAAATACGGAGCTTACGCCGGAGCTTGCTTTCAAACTTGGAAAAGCAGGAGCCTACGTTTTGGGAAAAGGGCAGGAAAAAGCCAAAATTGTCATTGGCAAGGATACCCGGATATCAGGAGATATGTTGGAGGCAGCGCTGGCAGCAGGTATTTGTTCGATGGGAGTCGATGTACTGAAGGCTGGGGTCCTTCCAACGCCAGGCATCGCATTTTTGACCCGGACGTTGGAAGCAAGTGCCGGTGTTGTCATTTCGGCGTCGCATAACCCTTATGAGGACAACGGTATTAAATTTTTTGCCGGAAGCGGATTCAAACTTTCGGACGAGCTGGAAGATGAGATTGAAGATACACTGAAGAGGATTGATGAGCTGGAATTACCTTCAGGCGGCGACATTGGCAGCATTGTGGAAGTCGAGAATGCGTCGGAGAAATATGCCGCATTCCTGAAAAAAACCTCCGTATCCCTGAAAGGGCTTAAAATCATCCTGGATTGCGCCAACGGCGCGGCTTATGAAGTGGGCCCAAAAGTACTGGCCGATCTCGGTGCTGAGGTCATACCACTCTATAACCAGCCTGACGGGATCAATATTAATGTTCACTGCGGTTCGACGCATCCGGAAGCGCTCGCTAAAGAAGTCCTGCAGCATGGTGCGGATCTCGGGCTGGCCTGTGACGGAGACGCGGATCGGATCATTGCTGTTGATGAGAACGGCAATATTCTTGATGGCGATGCGATCATGGTGATCTGTGCGCGAGCCCTGAAAGATAAAGGGAAGTTGGCCCATGATTCGCTGGTTGTAACCGTGATGAGTAACATGGGACTGCATAAAGCTCTCCGCAAAGCTGGCATCCGGATCCTTGAGACCAAGGTTGGGGACCGCTACGTCATGGAGAAACTGCTGGAATCTGGCGCAATCCTCGGTGGGGAACAGTCCGGCCACCTTATTTTTCTGGAACACAATACGACGGGTGACGGGCTGCTCTCTGGTCTGCAGCTGTTGTCCGTAATAAAAGAGAAAAAAGCCAAGCTGTCCGAGCTGGCCAAACAAATGAAACGATTCCCGCAGGTCCTGGTGAATACCAGCGTCGGTAGTAAAGACAAGATTATGCAGAATGAGCAAGTGAACCTGAAGGTCAGAGAGGTTCAGGAAAGCCTGGGCGAGGATGGCAGGATCCTTGTTCGTCCGTCCGGTACGGAGTCTCTGATCCGGGTCATGCTGGAAGGACCGGACCAGCAGGAGCTAACCAGGCTGGCTGAAGAAGTCATCAAGGTGGTCAGTATTGTCGATCAGAATGACCTTGGCTGAAAAGGGTTAGAACCCTTTGACGGAAAATGTAATAGAATAAAAATGTAATAGACCGGCACCAACCAAGTTTTTTTCGGATAATCTTCAGATAATCTTGAGAAAATAAGTCTGTACCTATTTTCTCATATGGATTATAATAGGAAAGTCGGAAGCATTGCTGGTCTGTTACATTGATAGATAATAGACTGCTTATGAGGAGGTGGTTGGGAATAGGTTCAGGGACTAAAAAATGAATAGTGGATAATTTTGACGGTTTACAGTATACAGTTTACACTGCGGATCTTTCCGCACAGAAATGTAGCGCCAGAACCCATTTTGGGTTGACGAGGAAGAGGTTAATCGAAGTTTTCGGCGGGTGCCTCTCGGTGGCTTGTCATCGTTAGATTCGTTGCAAATCCGGAAAGCAATTTCCGGGACAAGAGCGGATCAAACAGGAAGAAGGTTTTCTTTGCGGAATCCCTTCAGTTGTCCGTGCTTTTCTACGCCCGATTGCGAAGCAGTTGGGAAAGAAGTCACGAACAGGGTTAACAGGTCTTGACTTGTTTTGATTTGTCTTGCCTTGTTATATCTTCTCTCACTTTATGTTTGTATGTTAGAGATCTGTAGCCGTCCTTGACGGCTATTTTTTATGGCTGACGGAAATATAATGTTATAGGAACACGTCATGAATGAGACAACAACTAAAAAATTATTAAAATTGAAACGAGGAGAACAAAAAACATGTGTGGTATTGTAGGATATTTTGGAGAAAAATCGGCTGTTCCAATTTTGGTTGAAGGTTTAAGAAAGCTTGAATATAGGGGATATGATTCCTCGGGCATAGCGGTCATGGAAGAAGGCGGGATCCGGATCACCAAGAGTGTTGGGAAACTTGTCAACTTAGAGGAAAAGCTGGGCAACCGCACTTACAATGCAAGAATCGGAATCGGCCATACCCGGTGGGCAACGCACGGCAGACCGTCTGATGTGAATGCTCACCCTCATATGGACTGCCATGGAGATTTTGCCGTTGTACATAACGGAATTATTGAGAATTATCTCGAGCTTAGAGAATGGCTGACTGCGGAGGGACATCTTTTCCGTTCCGAAACGGATACGGAAGTGCTGGCTCATCTGGTCGAACATTTTTATAAAGGGGATCTCCAGGACGCAGTCAAAAAAATGCTGGCCAAGGTAGAAGGGTCCTATGCAGTCGTCGTTTTGAGCTATAAGAATCCCGATGTTATGGTTGCAGCCCGCAAAGACAGTCCGTTGATCGTCGGTATTGGAGACGGAGAATATTTTGTCGCGAGCGATATCCCGGCTGTACTTAAATATACGAGAAAGACGTACATCATGGAAGACGGGGAAATGGTGACCGTCTCGGCCGAAGGTTTGAAGTTCTCCGATTTTACGACAGGCGAATGTGTTGAAAAGAGCGTCTTTGAAGTCACTTGGGATGCTGTGGCAGCCGAAAAAGGCGGTTACGAGCACTTTATGCTAAAAGAGATTTTTGAACAGCCGAAGGCCCTGCGGGACACGCTGGCCGGAAGACTGAACCACGACCATGTTGTGCTGCAGGAAGTGGATCTTACCCCGAAAGAGGTTGCTTTATTCAATAAAGTAGCAATTGTTGCCTGCGGAACTGCGTATCATGCCGGACTGATCGGCAAAGGGCTAATTGAACACTGGGCCAAAATACCGGTCGAAGTCGATATCGCTTCAGAGTTCCGGTACAGAGCGCCTTTGATTGATGATAAAACTCTGGTCGTTGTAATCAGCCAGTCAGGAGAAACGGCCGACACCCTGGCAGCTTTGCGCGAATCAAAAAAGAAGGGAGCCAGAGTTATCGCGATCACCAATGTCGTCGGCAGCTCCGTGGCTAGGGAAGCACACGATGTGATCCACACCTGGGCGGGACCGGAAATTGCCGTGGCCTCGACGAAAGCTTATACGACCCAGATCGAAGGAATGATCCTGCTTGCACTTTATCTTACGCAGGCCAAAGGAACCATGCCGAAGGAATGGATCACCGAAATTATTTCCGAACTTGGCAAAATTCCTGATAAAGCGGAGATTATCCTCAAAGAAGGAGCTGAACGCATTAAGACCCTAGCCAGGTACTTTGAAGAAGTGGGCAGCGCATTCTTTATCGGGCGCGGCCTGGACTGGGCAGTTGCGCAGGAAGGTTCTCTGAAGCTTAAAGAAATCTCGTATATTCACGCTGAAGCCTATGCTTCAGGTGAGTTAAAGCATGGCACGCTCGCGCTGATTACAGAGGATACACCGATTATCGCGCTCGCAACCCAGAGGGACCTGTACGAGAAAACGGTCTCGAATGTGATCGAGGTTAAGGCCAGGGACGCCAAGGTCATCGGGTTTACGTTTGAAGGAAATACCGATTTCCACAAGTCGGTTAATGAAATATTCTATATCCCGGAGACCGTCAATGAGCTTGCTCCGCTCTTAACGGTGATTCCACTGCAGCTTCTGTCCTACTATGTTTCTGTCGCCAGAGGGAACGATGTCGATAAGCCCAGGAACCTGGCTAAATCAGTGACGGTTGAGTAATATGAAGCGTATTTGGTAATCCTACGGAAGATACTGAAAAAGCCGGCCAAATAAAGTTTTTAACAAAAAAAGTAGCCCCCTGAATGTGGGCTGCTTTTTTGCTCTCAACTTATTGCCGTTTTCCAACGGAAGCTCTATAACTAGGGCGTTTGCGCGCCCTGGTATATTTTACTTAAGACCATACTCCTTGATTTTTCTGTACAATGTTGATTTTGATAAGCCCAGCTCTCTGGCCGCTTCGTCTTTGTTTTTATTTTTACACAAAGCATGCATAATGGCTTCTTTTTGTATATCCCTTAAAGGCAGCGGATCATTGCTTTGTGTTACACTTACGGTGGTTTGCCTGTGTTTGATTTCATTCGGAAGGTCTCCGATATTCAGTATGCCGTTTTTGGCTTTAAAGACCGCATACACCATCGCATTTTTTAACTGCCTGATGTTTCCGGGCCAGGTATATTCCACAAGCGCTTTATAGACCTCAAAACTTAATTTGGGTGGTTCACATTGTAGTTCTTTACTGATCTGATCCAAAAAATAATGCGCGAGCAGGAGAATATCCTTTCCTCTGTCCCGCAACGGGGGTATGTCGATCGCTAAAACGGATAAACGGAAATATAGATCGCTTCGAAATGTTTTTTCCTGTACCATTTGAAACAGGTTCTGGTTAGTTGCGGCGATAAGTCTGAAGTTTACCGTGGTGTACTTGCTGCTGTTGATCCTGACGACTCTTTTGTCCTCGAGGACACGTAATAATACAGGCTGGACTTCCAAAGGCATATCCCCGATTTCATCCAAAAACAAAGTTCCGCCATTGGCAGCCTCTATTTTACCGGGCTGACCGTTTTTGTTGGCTCCGGTAAAAGCCCCTCCTTCATAGCCGAATAATTCACTTTCAATTAAATTTCTGGGTATAGAAGCACAATTAAGGGCGACAAAAGGCCCTTCAGGACAATAATCATGATGAATTGCCTGAGCAAATATCTCTTTTCCTGTCCCACTTTCACCATTTAGCAGAACATTATATGTAGACTTGCTGATATTCCTGGCAAAATCAATGGCCTGTACGATAGGCCGGCTTTTCCCGACAATTGCTTCAAAAGTATGAATGGTGTCATGATTAAGTTGAGATTGCTTTTCAATTCTTTCTTGAGATAGCATGAAAATTTCGGCTCCTTTTGTTTTGTCGATTAGATGCTTAGGGTCAATATTATCATTATCTGAAAATTATGTCAATTCAAATTTTACCCAAGTGTTATAATCATCTATCAATAAAATTTGCCTTGTCAGACACTTAAGTAATATAATTATCTGAAAAAACCTGTTACTGGGTAAGGAGGTTATCCCATTGTCAACCTATCATGCAGCGGCATGGATGGTGCCTGCAGAAAGCGGCCTAAAAAAGAAACATGTCCAGAAGGTGCTCGCACTTTTGCCGGAGGACTGCGAACTGGTCCCGTTTGAGATTCATGGTAATAACTCCTCGGCTTACGGTTTTGCGACCATTGAGGTTATTGACGAAGAGGAAAACGGGCTGGAGACGATCATCGATCTGCTGGAACCGCTTGTCGAAGACTGGACGGAGGATTCTTCCGACTGCACATTAGACCTGCCGGGCGGAAAGCAGACCTATATCGGCTGTGACTACCGTACAGTAATGGTTAGCGGAGTAGATCCGGAACCGCACAGTCATCATCATTAAAATCGTTTAAGAGTAACAAGATACAGATATTTATTGAACAAGGTCAAGATCGTTGGCTATACTGCGAAATCAATTGCTGAGCGGCTAAAGAAAAAGGAGGAAATATGAATTTTCCCTCCTGAAGGATTTTATGTTAAAAACTCTGAAGGACCACTGAAACATGGTGAGTTGGAACGTGCTGCCAACTGGGTGAAGCAAGTAATATCGTAAGTCATTTTTGCTTAAACAGTATATTCCTGCGGCATAACTGAACGGATGTTACCCAAGGGTAATTACTTTCTCAGCCTCGGCCATAATATCCATATTCAGATACATGTTGCCGATTTCACCTACCTTGACCTGATCCTTCAGGTTGTAGAAGTCCAGGCAGATGCCACAGGCATAAATGGTAACCCCTTTATCGACTAAAGTCTTTAAAATGTTCAGAACTGGGGCATCTGCCGTGACCAGCTTGACGCCCTCGTGCAGGAATAAAATATGAGAGGGCAAATGGTCTCCCTCGCTCAGACTGTAGAGATAGGAATACATTAATTTTTCTCCTAGGATTTCTTCACCTTTACCGAAACCTTTACTTGTAACCAACAATACGTAACCCATAAAAAATGCTCCTTTCAATATCCAATATTCATTTATACAAAAAGACAAGAATCATACATCTTAAATCCAAAATTTAATATGATCCCTGAAGCAAAAAATAATCATCAATCCATACGGACAGCTTTGAGTGGGAGAATGTCATGCTGCTCCAAATACGCTTCAACACCCTGCTGGTCGGAGCAGGCGATCTGGATCGCGAGCCCGCAGCCCTGGTTAATTGAGGGAGGGACCGGTATCAGGACAAAAGGCCAGCTGCCTGAATTCAAAAGATCTTCTGCTTCAAGCGTCTGATGAACGGACCTGAAAACAAGGGCGACATTTTCCGAACTTGTCACATTGAACCTCCCAATATGGTGTTTAAAGCAGCCAATAACGCCGCTATATCCGACTCTGTTTGAAATAATTGATACTGATGCGCAATGCTCCGCGATCAATGGTTCCAGCTGTTTGATGGGCTAAGGGGGCACAATGCAGTCCGGAGCGGGTAACAATATCAAAGCGGCGGTCCAGCTCCAGAGCCACGCTGTCAGGGGTATGATTCCGGAAAACACAGGACACCAGGCCGACTCTCGCATTGATGTCACAGGGCCCCAGAATTTGGATTTCCGGGATATATTCCAATCCTTCAAGCAGGATAGACATCAGTTGAAGTTCATGGCTGCGGATCTTGGGGAGACCCTCATGCAATATGAATTCTACCGCAGCCCCAAGGGCCGCGATTCCCGGGATATTCCGTGTGCCGCTCTCCATCCCTTCCGGCCAGATATCCGGTTGTTCAAGGGTCAGGGAATGAAGGCCTGTCCCTCCATAAATCAGGGGATTCAAAACAAGATCTGGCCTGGCATAGTATCCGCCAACCCCTTGAGGTCCCGACAGGCTCTTATGCCCGGTAAAGGCTAAAAAATCGATGTGCTGGTCTTCCACGTCAATTGGTATCACGCCGGCAGTCTGGGCCGCATCCACCATAAACAGGCAATGGTGCGCTTTAGCGATTTGTCCGAGCTGCTTGATTGGAAGAATCGTGCCCAGCACATTCGAGGCATGCGTAAAACAAAGCAGGCGGGTATTGGGCTGGAAATTAGATTCCACGATAGCAGGATCCAAAAAACCCTCCCGGCTGCACGGAACAATTGTATAGGAAATTCCGCTCTTTTTGAGATATTCCAGCGGACGGACAACGGCATTATGTTCAAGGGAGCTGATCAGAACATGATCCCCAGTCTGAAGAAGTCCATGAAGTCCCACATTGAGCGATTCGGTGATATTCTGCGTAAAAACAATTCTCTCAGTATTTGCGATGCCAAACAAGCGGCTTAAAGCCTTTCTGGTATGAAGAAGCTCCCGCCCGGCGCGCAGAGAAGATTGATTGACACCGCGTCCGGCACTCCCTCCCTGACGCAGGACCCGGTCATGGGTTTCGTAGACCACCTCGGGTTTCGGCCAGGAAGTTGCGGCATTATCAAAATAAAGCAATTCCGTCTCCCCTTATCACATGGATTTAATATGACTTATTTTAGCATAGGGACATTGGATTTGCATCTTCTCCCGACAGAATCTGCTATCTCTAATTCCGATCGGTCCTACTGTCAAGTATTCAAGACATCAATCGATACCCAAATACAATTATTATTTATAATTCAATTGATGCTCCGGAATTTAATCAATGTTTTGAATCTAATTAAATTATTATTAACCAGATCGCGGTCAAAAATGGTGAAGGAAAAGCATGGTCAAAAGACATGAGAGAGGGATCTTATGAAGAAATTCCAAACATTTCGGATTACGGAAGAACATCAGGGCTTGACTGTCGAGCAGTATCTGAAAAGTATTTTACAATGTCCCGGCAGAAAGATTCAAAAGCTGACCAGAGCAGGCGGAGTGCGTCTCAATAAAAGAAATGCTTATCTTCAGAAAAAGATAAAAAGTGGGGACATCTTGGATGTTCTCGTTTTGGAAGATCAGTTCTTTGGGGTTAAGCCTGAGCCGGGATCGATTGACATTTTGTTTGAAGATCCGGCACTTATTATTTTATATAAACCAGCCGGCATGTTGGTGCATCCAGCAGGGCAAACAACCGGCGGAACGCTGGCTAACTATCTGGCGGAGTACTTTCGGGAAAATGGAGAGACAATTACCATTCGTCCTTTACATCGTCTAGATCGGGATACTACAGGCTGTGTGGTATTTGCCAAAGATGCACGAACCCAGTCTGAACTGGAAAAACAGTTACAGGATGGGAGGCTGAAAAGAAAATATTACGCAGTGGTCCGGGGAAGAATTGAGCCGCCATCCGGTTCTGTTGACGCACCGATCGGACCGCATCCAACACTGCCGAACCGGCGGGCTGTTCATGATCAGGGGGAGCGTGCGCTTACCCATTACAATACGATCAAGACTTTTGAAAATTATTCTCTGTTGGAGCTTACCCTTGAAACCGGAAGAACACACCAGATTCGCGTTCATCTCTCCTCACTTGGCCATCCTGTGCTCGGAGACAGAATGTACGGGAAGCGCTCCTCCCTGATACACAGACAGGCCTTGCATGCCAGATCCGTCTCGTTTTGCCATCCTGTGGACGGAAAGTTAATTGAAATACAGGCCCCTGTTCCGCCTGATTTGGAAAACCTAATCAGCCATCTTTCTTTATAGTTTTTGGGGAGTGACTTTTACCACCACCAGGTTCTGTAACGGTATCTCGGCCTGTATGCGCCAATGAAAAGGGGAAGTCCCAAAGGAAAACCGAAGAAGAACATGCTGTTCACCTCTTTATATATTGGTAGATATATCCAGATCCAATATATGTTCATTATGCTTAAAAATTATCTTGTCTATGATACCGGTCGTCTTGTTTCTTTATCCAAAAGGTAAAAAGGACAAAAAAGGATTTAAGATGTTTCTAAAATTATGTTAAGATGTTCCTAAGATCAAAAAGAAAATTACTGAATGGGGGAGAAAAATGAAAAAGACAGCTATTGTATTGGGAATTATCCTGATTCTGATTATGATAATTGGAGGTTCTTTGATCGGCAGCTATAACAGTCTGGTGACTGCTGATGAAAATGTAAAAAGTAAGTGGAGCCAGGTCGAGAACCAGCTGCAGCGCAGAATGGACCTGATTCCAAATCTTGTTGCAACAGTCAAGGGATATGCTGCGCATGAAAATGAAGTATTTACCGCTATCGCGGATGCGCGTTCGAAACTGGCCGGAGCCCAGACAATCAATGAAAAAGTAGCAGCGGACGATGAGCTGAGCAGTGCTTTGTCCAGATTACTGGTGATCGTTGAGAATTATCCGGATCTGAAAGCAAACCAGAACTTCATTGCCCTGCAGGATGAACTGGCCGGGACTGAGAACCGCTTGGCAATTGCCCGTCAGGATTATAATGAGGCTGTTCAAACGTTTAATACTTCTATTAAGCGTTTCCCGAGAAATATTATTGCAGGGATGTTTAATTTTGAAAGCTACACTTACTACGAAGCCGAGGAAGGAGCAGAAAAGGCTCCGGTAGTAAAATTTGGCGAGTAGGAGGACAGGAATGGCAAAGAAACTGCTTTTCGTATTCCTGGCTGTATTTTTGCTGACGGCAGGGGTTTGCCCTTCTCTGCTGGCAGTGACGCTGCCGGTCAAGCCGGCAACGGATATCTATGTACAGGATTATGCCGGTATGCTGTCAGATACAACAAAACAGGAAATTCTTAGAATTGCCGCTGCTCTGGATGAAAAAACCTCGGCCCAGATCGCCGTTGTGACGGTTGATTCCCTGGAAGGCAGCACGGTTGAGGAGTATGCCAATAAACTGTTTCGGGTCTGGGGCATTGGAGATCAGGAAAAAAACAACGGTGTATTGTTCCTGATCAGCAAAGATGACCGGGAGCGCAGAATAGAAGTGGGCTATGGTCTGGAAGGTAGGATTAATGATGCCAAGGCCGGTCGTTTTCTGGACCAGTCTACACCGTATTTCCAGGATGGGGATTACGACGGCGGCGTCTATCTGGTATTTAATCTCCTGGTCGCTGAGGTCTGCCAGGAATATGGTATTGATGATCTGGGGGCATCGGAGGAATTAGCAGCTGAAGAATCATCAGGATTTGATTATGACTGGATCATCATCATTGTTGTGCTCGTTATCATTATTTACTTTAACAGCCGTAACAAAGGCAAGCGGAGCGGCAATTTCCGTGGTCCTTTCGGGGGGGGATTCGGAGGCGGATTTGGAGGCGGATCTTCCGGCGGTGGTTTTGGTGGTGGCGGGTTCGGAGGCGGTTCTTCCGGGGGCGGCGGATCATCTCGAGGGTGGTAGAGAAGCATACCGAAAGTGTTCGCAGACATATGAAATATTGTCAGCTGGGTAAGGATGGTGCATAAAATGGGAAAAATATATGACGGTTTGACGGAGCTTATTGGCGGTACACCGCTGGTAAGACTTCATCATATCTCTGCCGGAATCAATGCGGAGGTAATTGCGAAGATTGAATCGTTCAATCCTGGTGGTAGCATCAAGGACAGGATCGCTTTGAATATGATTCTGGATGCCGAGAAAAAAGGCCTCATGACAAAGGATTCGGTGATCATTGAACCGACCAGCGGTAATACCGGCATTGGCCTGGCTTTTGTTGCAGCGGCCAAAGGGTACCGGCTGATCCTGACCATGCCGGAAACAATGAGTGTAGAGAGGCGGAAGCTGCTTCAGGCTTACGGTGCTGAAGTCATCCTGACGCCAGGTTCGGAAGGGATGACAGGTTCAATTAAAAAAGCAGCGGAGTTGGCCCGGGAAATCCCAGGATCCTTTATTCCCCAGCAGTTTGAAAATCAGGCCAACCCTCAAATCCATCGGGAGACGACGGCTGAGGAAATCTGGGCCGATACAGATGGCGAAATAGACATTCTGGTTGCCGGAGTTGGAACAGGAGGCACGCTTACAGGTATAGGAGAAGTTCTGAAGGTGCGTAAACCTGAACTAAAGGTGATCGCAGTGGAACCTCAAGGCTCTCCGGTCCTCTCAGGGGGCAGGCCGGGTTCCCACAACCTTCAGGGAATCGGAGCAGGGTTTGTTCCCGGAGTTTTAAACATTGACCTCATTGATGAAATATTCCAGGTGACGGATCAGGAAGCGTATCAGACGGGAAGAGAACTGGTGAAAAAAGAGGGAATGCTGGTCGGGATTTCCGCCGGTGCAGCCGCTTTTGCCGCCCTGGAAGTTGCCAAACGTCCAGAAAATGAAGGAAAAATGATTGTGGTCATTCTTCCGGATACCGGTGAAAGGTATATAAGTACTGAAATGTTTCAGGATAAATAAATATAATTGCGAACCCAGAAACATATGAACATATGAACATTTAAAAATATTTAAGAGGGGAAACAATATGAGCAAAAATAACTGGAAATTTGATACTTTGCAAGTACATGCCGGTCAGGTGCCTGATCCGACAACAGGTTCCAGAGCAGTACCAATTTATCAGACGACTTCGTATGAATTTAAGGATACGGATCATGCGGCTAAATTATTCAGCCTGGAGGAATCCGGCAATATCTATACCCGGATGATGAATCCGACGACGGATGTCCTGGAAAAGAGGATTGCAGCGTTGGAGGGCGGAGCTGCCGCGATTGCAACAGCATCCGGATCGGCCGCTGTCACGTATGCCATCTTAAATATTGCCGGTGCTGGCGATGAGATTGTATCTGCGAATACGTTGTATGGCGGAACGTATAATTTGTTTTCGACGACGTTGGCCAGACTTGGTTTAAAAACCACGTTTGTGAATCCCGATGAGCCGGAAAACTTCCGGGCTGCCATCACGAAAAAAACAAAAGCTATCTATATAGAAGCCCTTGGTAATCCGGGCATCAACATTATCGATATTGAGGCTGTGGCCCAAATCGCGCATGAAAATGGTATCCCGCTGATTATTGATAGCACATTTGCATCACCTTACCTTCTCAAGCCGATTGAATTCGGCGCGGATATTGTTGTGCATTCCGCAACGAAGTTTATCGGCGGACATGGCACGACAATCGGAGGACTGATCATTGATTCCGGAAAATTTGACTGGTCGGCAAGCGGCGAATTTCCGGGGATGACCGAACCTGATCCGAGCTATCATGGTCTAAAATACTTTGAAGCACTTGGACCGTTGGCCTATATTTCCAAAATCCGGCTGCAGCTGATCCGGGACACGGGAGCAACGATCAGCCCGTTTAATTCGTTCCTTTTGCTTCAGGGACTTGAGACTCTGTCTCTCCGGGTCAGACAGCATGTGGAGAACACCAGGAAAGTCGTTGATTTCCTCCAGGGTCATCCGCGTGTCTCCTGGGTCAATTACCCGGAACTTGAAGAAAACAAATACCATGCGCTAGCCAAAAAATACTTTCCGAAAGGAAGCGGTTCGATTTTTACTTTTGGGATTAAGGGCGGCATCAAAGAAGGCAAAAGGTTTATCAATAACCTGGAGCTGTTCTCTTTGCTCGCGAATGTCGCCGATGCTAAATCTCTTGTCATTCATCCGGCCAGCACGACTCATGCCCAGCTATCTGAGCAAGAACAGCTTGCTTCCGGCGTGACGCCGGATATGATCAGACTGTCCATCGGTATTGAGGATGCCGAAGACATTATTGCCGATCTGAAGCAGGCACTCGATAAAATCTGAGTGAGCCATAAAGTATTATGTATATATACGGGACGTAATCTAACCGCTCTTCGTCTATTAGCGCCCTCCTGGCGCTAATAGACGTGCTTTACATCCATGTTACGCTTGGATGGGTTAGATTACATCCCGTTTATATTTTTTAGAAGTGATAGATGGTTTCTAGGGTCATAAATTTTTATGCAGTCTAAAATGTCAAGTTAGTCAGGCAAAGATGCATATTGATTCGAAACAAGACCGGCTGATTCCAGGCAGAAGTGAATAAAAGTTTCTGCCCAGGGAGACAGGGTTCTTTTTTTATGGTGGGCAAAATAGAACATTCTTTTTTCGGGCAGTTCGGCAAGTTCATAGGCATTGATCTGTCTGCTTTTGACATAATCCAGAGCGGCTATGCCTGAAATGATTGAGATGCCAATCCCTTCCCTGACACTCTCTTTAAGAGCTTCGAGGTTGTCGCAGTAGCCGACAACCTGCAAGTCGGAAAGCGTAATACCTGATGTATGCAGCATTTGAACGACATTTGCCTGGGTGCCCGAATCTGACTTACGAAAAACAAAAGGGTAATCCACCAGTTCAGTAATGGAAATATGATTGTTTAAATGAATGCTGCTGGGTGTGATTAAGACCAGCTTTTCTTGCAGAAAAGGAATAAAAGTCAACTGATCCTCGTGGTATTGTTTACCCAGCACACCAATTTCGGCATCCCCGTTCAACAGCTTGGCTGCAACAATTTCCGAACCGCTCTGGTTAAGGACAAATTGAATTCCTTTATACTCCCCTAAGAATTTGGCCAATAAAGTCGGAATTGCATATTTAGCCGGAACGCTGCTGGCAGCAATATGCAGATGACCGTCAATTTTTGCAGTCCAGCCTTTCATTTCCCATAGTGCCCTGTCTTTTACATTGAGTATTTCCCTCGCCCATGGATATAATTTCTCCCCAAAAGGTGTTAAGACAATTTCCTTTCCAAGCCGGTCAAACAGTTTTTGACCAAAGTAGTGCTCCAGATTGCTTATATGCGTACTGACCGTCGACTGGCTTAAAAAAAGACTTTGGGCAGCCTTAGAAAAGCTGTTTTTTTCCGCTACTTGTGTAAAAATCTCCAATTGATGCAACAACATGATATTCACTCCCTCAGATAGGATAGGCTGTTAGTCTTTGCTTTATCCGTTAGTCCGTTAACGTTAATGATTTTATATTATCGTTATTATCGATAGATAGCAATCCTATTTGAAGATAAAAAGTATTTCAAGAAAGATCTGACGCTTGCTATAATAAAGTAATTTGAAAGCTTGAAGCAGAGGGAATTAATGCTTAATCAATTATTGAAAAGGTATGCTGGAGGCCCGAGATGAAATGGACAGTGGGTATCGACATCGGATCCGTATCAACCAAAGCAGTTCTTTTTAATGGAGAACAGGTTGATTCAAAAATTATTCCGACTGGCTGGAGCCCTTCCCAGGCAGGGCAGGAGGTTCTGGAGCGCCTGCTGAAGCCGCAGGGACTGACCCGTGATGATATTAGTTTGCTTGTCGGTACAGGCTATGGCCGTATTCAACAGGGAATGTTTGATAAAACGTTCAGTGAAATTACCTGCCATGCCCGCGGTGTACATTATCTGCTGCCGGAAGCCTGCGGGTTGATTGATATTGGCGGTCAGGACAGCAAGGTGATCGGTTTTGGCGAAAAGGGCAAAGTTGAAGACTTTGTGCTGAACGACAAATGCGCGGCCGGAACTGGAAGGTTCCTGCAAGTAACCGCCCAAACACTGGGCCTGGAGGTTTCGCAGTTATCCGCCCTCGCCGAAGATGCCGACCCGGCTGACATCAACAGTATGTGCGCAGTATTTGCCGAATCAGAAATCATCGGCTTGCTGGCGCAGGGCATTACTGTCGAAAGTATTGTCGCCGGTTTGTTAAAGTCCATCGCGAAACGCATCAGCGTGATGGCTGGGAAGATCCATTTTCAGGATACCGTTGCTTTTTGCGGCGGGGTAGCTCAGAACCAGGTGCTTAAAGACCTGCTTAGTCAGGAAATAGGATGCAGGCTGGCTGTGCCGCCGTGTCCTCAGGCTGTAGGGGCTCTGGGAGCTGCAATCCTGGGGTATGAATTATAAAAGAGGAGGAACAAGAAAAATGAGAGCTCAAACAATGGCTTACTTCGACCAGCTGATCCCTAGCGGGATGGTCATGGCCAAGGAGGCCAAGGAACAAGGCAGAAATGTAGTAGGGTATTATTGTGTGTTTTCCCCGATAGAACTCATCGAGGCTGCAGGGGCAGTGCCCGTAGGGCTTTGTGCGACCAAACAGGAACCAATAGCCGAGGCGGAAAAAGTACTGCCGCGTAATCTCTGTCCGCTGGTCAAATCCAGTTATGGCTTTGCTGTAAGCGGTAAATGTCCCTTTTTTCATTTTGCAGACATTGTCCTGGCCGAAACGACCTGTGACGGCAAGAAAAAGATGTACGAGCTGCTGGCGGAGCATAAGCCGATGATCGTGCTGGATATTCCGAACAGCTCCAATCTGGAAGACAGACAGGCCCATTGGGTCAAACAAATTTACCGAGCCAAGGATTATTTTGAAAAGAATTTAGATGTCAAGATCAGCAACGAGAAGCTCGCTGAGGTCATCAGGACCTACAACGAGGAAAGAAAGCTTTTAATGGAACTGGTTAGTCTCAATAAATTGCATCCGACTCCGATTTCAGGTACAGACCTGCTGAAAGTGCTGTGGGGAAGAAGCTTCCAGTTCAAACGCGATGAATACACCGCCAAGGTCAAGGAACTGATTGCTGAACTTAAAGAAATGACAGCAAAAGGTGAAGGTGCTTCCCAGCCTTCCAGCAAACGGATACTCATCACAGGCTGTCCGACGGGTACCGGACAGGAAAAAGTCATGCAGGTTATTGAAGAAGCAGGCGGAGCAATTGTGCTGCAGGAATCCTGCAGCGGCATTAAAGGTCTGGTTGATCTTGTTTCCGAGGAAATGGATCCGTTTGAAGCCCTGGCTGAAAAATACAGCAAGATCCCGTGCTCCTGCAGTTCCCCGAATACCGGCCGCTTTAAACTGCTGAGCAGACTGGTTCAGGAATACAACGTGGACGGGGTTGTGGATATCACATTGCAAGCCTGTCATACGTACAATATTGAGTCTTACTCGATCAAGGAACATCTGAAAAAAAATCATAATATCCCGCTTCTGCAGATTGAAACAGACTACAGTGATGCTGACCGCCAGCAAATCAAACTCAGAGTCGATGCCTTTTTGGAAATGTTGTAGAATAGCAAATCCTCTTCGAGTGCTGCTAATTAATGAAACCCACTTTCTCCTGCGAACATGAATCATCGCAGGGGAAAGTGGGTTTGTTTTTGAACCGTCAATTGAAATCTGATACAATTAAAAACAAGGCAATGGCAGGGGGAAAAATTGACAAGATTATCCGATATTAGCTAAGGTAACAAATAAATAGACTGTGTTTAACAAAATTATTTGGAGCGAATGAAAGAAAGCCAAGCTGAAAGGAGGGAACACGATGGCGAAAAAATCGCTGAAAATAGAAGGCATGACCTGCGCAGCCTGTGCAAAGGCTGTTGAAAGGGCAGTACGGAAACTGCACGGAGTTGAAGAGGCCAGTGTCAACCTGGCTACAGAGAGACTAAGCATCCGTTATGATCCTTCCACACTACGCGTTTCAGATTTCAAAAAGGCGGTTGAAAAAGCCGGATACAGGGCTTTGGAAGAAGACACAAAGATTGATGAAGATAAGGTGAGAAAAGAAAGAGAAAGAATGGTTCTCTGGCAGAAGTTTGTCCTGTCCGCAATCTTTACTGTTCCGCTGCTGATCGTCACGATGGGGCATATGTTTGGCAGCGCGATTGGCTTTCATTTGCCGAAGATCATTGATCCGATGATGAATCCTTTGAATTTCGCGCTGGTTCAGCTGATTCTTATCCTGCCTGTGATCGTCGCAGGCTATAAATTTTTTACAGTTGGCTTTAAAACGTTGTTCAAGGGAAACCCGAATATGGACTCCCTGATTGCGATCGGCACTTCGGCAGGATTCCTTTATGGGGTGTTTGCAGTTTCCCGGATTATCACAGGAAATGCGGAATACGCCAATCATCTGTACTTTGAAGCGGCGGGGGTAATTCTGACGCTGATTACGTTGGGGAAATACCTGGAATCCGTGACGAAGGGCAAAACCTCGGAAGCGATTAAAAAGTTGATGGGGCTTACACCAAAGACGGCCATCATTATCCGGGATGGAAAAGAAATTGAGATCCCGATCGAAGAGGTTGAGGCCGGTGATATTATCTTTGTGAAACCGGGAGAAAAAATGTCTGTTGACGGTAATGTCGTTGAAGGGACTACTTCCGTGGATGAATCAATGCTTACCGGTGAAAGCATACCGGTGGAAAAGAATCCAGGTGATGCAATCATCGGGGCCAGTATTAATAAAAACGGGATCATCAAATATGTAGCGACCAAAGTCGGGAAGGACACGGTCCTTGCGCAGATCATCAAATTAGTTGAGGAAGCACAGGGTTCCAAAGCGCCGATTGCCAAGCTGGCCGATGTGGTTTCCGGTTACTTTGTGCCGGCGGTGATGGGGATTGCTCTTCTTTCAGCTTTAGGCTGGTATTTTATCGGAGGGCAGTCTACAGTTTTCGTGCTGACCATCTTTATCTCTGTACTTGTTATTGCTTGCCCCTGTGCCCTGGGGCTGGCCACACCTACCGCGATCATGGTCGGAACAGGTAAAGGCGCCGAATACGGGGTTTTGATCAAGAGCGGGGTGGCGTTAGAAACTACACATAAAATTAATACCATCGTTTTTGATAAGACCGGTACGATCACGGAAGGGAAACCCAAAGTCACAGACGTTATTACTGCTGATGGGATCAGTCAAAACGATCTTCTGCAGCTTGCCGCCTCAGCCGAAAAAGGATCGGAGCACCCGCTTGGAGAAGCAATTGTTAAGGAAGCTGAGGACAAAGGTCTGACTTTTAAGAAACCTGATACATTTAGAGCAATTCCCGGTCAGGGGATTGAAGTTCAGATCGAAGGCCGGAATGTGCTGCTTGGCAACAAAAAATTGACAGATGAAAGAGAAATAGTCCTTAGCCACTTCGAAGAAGTCTCGCATCAATTGGCCGGAGAAGGCAAGACCCCAATGTATATTGCGATTGACAACACCATTGCGGGGATTATCGCCGTAGCCGATACGATAAAGGAAAACAGCAGCAGGGCGATTGAGGTCCTCCATAACATGGGTATCGAAGTTGCCATGATTACCGGTGACAACAGAAGAACGGCCGAGGCCATCGCGAAACTTGTTGGGATCGACAGAACGCTGGCTGAAGTCCTGCCTCAGGATAAGGCAAACGAAGTGAAGAAGCTCCAACAGGAAGGCAGGAAGGTCGCCATGGTTGGTGACGGCATCAACGACGCTCCGGCCCTCGCCCAGGCAGATATCGGGATAGCTATCGGTTCAGGCACGGACGTTGCGATGGAATCCGCGGATATTATTCTGATGCGAAGCGACCTGCTCGATGTTCCGGCTGCGATCCAGTTAAGCAAAAATACAATCAGAAATATTAAGCAAAATCTATTTTGGGCATTTGGTTACAATATCCTTGGTATCCCTATTGCGATGGGAATCCTGTATATCTTTGGAGGCCCCCTGCTGAATCCGGCCATTGCCGCCGCTGTCATGAGCTTCAGTTCGGTATCGGTATTGCTGAATGCACTGAGGCTAAAACGGTTCAGGCCGGTAAGATAACTCAATTAATCTATGAGGAGTGTAAAATATGAAAAAGAAAATTGCAATCGAAGGTATGAGCTGCAGCCACTGTGTCAGTCATGTAAAAGAGGCCTTAAGTGAATTTGAAGGTGTAACAGAGGTCAATGTTAATTTGGAGTCCAAGACGGCCATACTGGAATCATTAAGTGACATCAAAGATGAAGCAATTCAATTCGCGATTGAGGATGCCGGTTACGGAGTCGTAGGAATCGAGGTTTTATAATGCAAAATCAGTTTTCCCGTACGGCATTGTTGATTGGTCAGGAAGGCCTGTCAAAACTTCAGAGCAGCAAAGTGACTATTTTCGGTTTGGGCGGGGTCGGCTCCTATACGGCCGAAGCCCTGGCCAGAGCTGGTATAGGTTTCTTTAAACTTGTCGATTTTGATGAGATTTGCCTGACAAACATTAACCGGCAGCTTCATGCCCTGCACTCGACGATTGGCAAAGCCAAGGTTGAGGTAATGAAACAAAGGATACTGGATATCAACCCCAACGCAAAAATAGAAACCTTCCAGTTCTTTTATCAAGAGGAAGGAGCTGAAGTTTTCTTTGCCGAGAAACCGGATTATGTGGTTGATGCAATCGATACGGTAAAAAGCAAAGTAAGTCTGGCCAAAGAATGTCACCGGAGAGGGATTCCGCTCATCTCGTGTATGGGAGCCGGCAACCGTCTGGATGCACTCAGTTTTCGCGTCGCCGATATATCCAAAACAAGCGGCTGCCCTTTAGCCAAAGCAGTACGCAAACTCCTGAAACGGGAAGGTATTACGCAGGGGTTCAAAGTCGTCTTTTCTCCGGAACCTACTTTGAAGCCTTTGGAACAGGAAACGAGCTGCGAGTCCAATTGTATTTGCCCCAGTGGTGATGCCCACTGTTCCCTGAAACGTCAGATCCCTGGCAGTATATCTTACGTTCCGTCGATGGCTGGTCTGCTGATGGCAGGGGAAGTCGTTAAGGATATTATTAAGAAAAATTTTAATCGGGATTAAAATAACCCTATTTTGGGAATGATGATTGAAAATTGTTGGTTTCACGGTGAATATGGAGTCAAAAATGACTTGACGAACAAGAATAAGTAGTTGTATTATACAACTAAGGAGAGGTACCGATGAAAAACAACCGTCAATTGCTTTGTCTGCTTGCTGAAATGACTAAAACGTCCAGATGCTGCCAGCAGGATGCGATCCTTGGCGGGGGTGTCACGTTTACCCAGTTTTATATTTTGGACCTTGTAGGAAGCTATGGCACAATGCAGCTTTCGGATTTGCACCCATTACTTGGCGTCGAAAAAAGTACCTCGACGAGACTGATTGAACCCCTTGTCCAGCAGGGGCTGATTATCAAGCAAAGGTCTGAAATTGACTGCAGGGCCATAAACCTGATCCTGACAGGCGAAGGTCAGAAAACGAAGGCCGATTTATGGAAACGCGTGGATTTCTTTTTAAGAAAACTATCGGCGGAAATCCCGGAAGAAAAGCAAGAAGAGGTTTACGAGAACGCGTGGATATTTCTCAAAGCGGTGAAAAGAGTTCTTAATCAAAATTGTTTTGAGATGAATATGATGCCTTAGGAATTTTCCGGTGAGAGGAGGTGTACACAAATGTTTACAAAACATTGGATGTTGCGTGAAACCGCTCATTGCAAAGAAGGCTGCATAATTTAGTCTTGGGGAAGACGGTAAACTCCCTGGAAGAGCCCGTTAATCGGGCTCTTTTTTCAGCTTGCTGCGTTTGGCAGTGTTTTTTGAATCTATCATCTGATCCTATTAAAACCATAGAAATTATGGTATATTAAGCTGAAAAGAATATCATACAGCTTAATAAACATTCAGATATACAAAAAGAGGCTGATCAATGGATTACAAAGATAAACTTGTTCTGCTGAAACAAGAACTCAAGAATATGGATAGGGTAATGATTGCATTTTCCGGAGGGGTGGACAGTACTTTCTTAGTGAAAGTTTCCGGAGACGTTCTTGGCAAAAATGCGATTGCCGTCACGGCCAAGTCTTTTGCTTTCCCGGAGAGAGAGCTTCGGGAAGCTGTGCAGTTTTGCCGGCAGGAAGGGATTAGTCATTTGCTGATTGAATCCGAAGAGCTGGATGATCCTGAATTCGGCAAAAATCCTTTTAACCGCTGTTATCTCTGTAAAAAACAATTGTTCAGCAAAATATTGGGGATCGCGGCTGAATACGGCGCAAAATATATCGTGGAAGGATCCAATGCGGATGATTTAAGCGATTATCGTCCGGGAAGGCAGGCTTTAGAAGAGCTGGGTATACAGAGCCCGCTGCTCCAGGCGGGGCTGACGAAAGAGGAAATACGCCTTCTCTCCAAAGAATATGGCTTGGCAACCTGGGATAAACCCTCATTTGCCTGTTTGTCTTCCAGAATTCCCTATGGTGAAGAAATCAACGAAAAGAAACTAAAGATGATTGATTTGGCAGAACAGTATTTGCACGATTTGGGGTTCCGTCAAGTCAGAGTGCGCCACCATGGTGATATTGCCCGGATCGAGGTATCCCCGCAGGAGAATACAAAGATAGTCCAACCGAATTTAGCACAGAAGATCTATAAGACATTTGCTGATATTGGATTTACTTATACAACACTTGACCTGAAGGGTTACCGTAGCGGCAGCATGAATGAAAAGATTAACACAAACGGCTAAGACCATCTGCTTATGTAAATTTAAATATTCGGGGGAATCATTATGAGGGAAAATGGTAACACACGAATGAATCAACTTGTTTCGAGTATTGTCTCCAGCTATCAGGAACAACCCAATCCCTACAACCAGTTGTCCTGTCAGCTTCCGAACAGGGATGTTATCATCGAGATTATTTATCTCTTGCGGCAGCTTTTATTCCCGGGGTATTTTGGCAAGCAAAACCTGACTGAAAGCACCTTGGAATATCATATTGGGAACTTGCTAATTGAGATCAACGAAAAACTAAATCAACAGGTGACCCATGCGCTCAGACATCAACATGACAATACGGCATCTTGCGATGAGATGGAAATCAGTGAAAGGACAGAAGAAATATGTTCACATTTCTTGAGCAAAATCCCCGAAATAAGGGAATACCTAGCCCTGGATGTACAGGCTGCTTTTGACGGAGACCCGGCTGCTGATGATAAAGCACTTGTAATCTTTGCATATCCAGGTCTTTTGGCAGTCAGTATTTACCGGCTGGCGCACGAGCTTTACCTTCTCTCTGTTCCGTTGATCCCGAGGATAATGACTGAATTTGCTCATAACGAGACAGGAATTGATATTCATGCAGGGGCCAAAATCGGTAAATATTTTTTTATTGACCATGGTACGGGCGTCGTTATTGGCGAAACTACTATTATTGGCGATAATGTTAAGATCTATCAGGGTGTAACGCTGGGAGCCTTATCCACCAGAGGCGGGCAAAGCCTTCGCAGCCAAAAGCGCCATCCGACAATTGAAGATGATGTGACTGTCTATTCCGGAGCCTCAATATTTGGCGGGGAAACGATCATCGGAAAAGGTTCAGTTATTGGCAGTAACGTGTTTATTACCCAATCTGTCCCGCCTGGAACCAGGGTAATCATCAAAAATCCGGATCTGATCTTTAAGGGGCAGGAAACGCAAAAAGATAAGATGGAACTGACAAACGAACTGGACCTGGAGACTTAAAAATAGCTAAAGGGCACTGGCTGAGTGCAATTTATACGATTGTAAGGCATACAAAACTATAGATATTAGCGATTATGAGTTAGATTATTAACGAAGCGATAAAATCTGAAGAAAGGAAAGAGGGTCGACTTGAAAATATCAACAAAAGGAAGATATGGTTTACGTGCGATTCTTGACGTGGCCCTGAATGAGCACGCAGGACCGGTAACCATTCATAGTATTTCCGAGCGCCAGGATTTATCTGAACGCTATTTGGAACAGCTGCTCATTACACTGAAACAGAACGCGCTCATCAAAAGCATCCGCGGATTCCAGGGAGGATATATTTTAGGCAGAGAGCCTGAAAGTATTACGGTCGGTGATACGATCAGAGCACTGGAAGGCCCGATATCTCCCGTCGACTGCGTCAATGACAATAATCCGGGTGCCTGTTCCAGAGCTGAATTGTGCGTAACCAAAATGGTATGGGACGATCTGAAAAATGCAATGGTAAAGGTACTGGATTCTTATACTTTGGCGGACCTGATGGAGGAATATAAAAAAATGAACAATAATTCCTTTGACAATTATTGCATTTAATACTGTGTATTTTAATCTTGCCCCATGGTTGTTTGGAAAAACCATGGGGTTTTTTATATGCCCGTTACCTGGCAGCATAAGGTCAATTTTTCTCTATGGAAAACTATAAAGTCCATAGGAATAACAGATAAATTAGTCAGAATAGTATTGACAAATGCTTAAAACCCTACTACTATATCTTTAAACACTACAAAGACTATAGACATTGTGATATTTAGAAGGGGCGTGTTTAGATGAGTAAAATCTATGAAGAGTTAACAGACTTAATTGGTGGTACTCCATTGGTAAAATTAAATAAAATAACGGTGGGGATAAAATCGGAGATTGTGGCTAAACTGGAATCCTTCAACCCAGGTGGAAGCGTCAAAGACAGAATTGCCCTGAATATGATCAAAACGGCTGAGGGAAAAGGGCTGATTAATAAAGATTCGGTGATCATTGAACCAACGAGTGGAAACACTGGAATTGGACTGGCCTTTGTTACAGCAGCCAGAGGATACCGATTAATTCTGACGATGCCGGATACAATGAGTGTTGAAAGACGTAGCTTGCTTAAAGCTTATGGTGCTGAACTTGTATTGACCCCTGGGGCTGATGGAATGAACGGGGCTATAAAAAAAGCGCTGGAGCTGGCGGAGGAGGTGCCAAATTCTTTTATCCCCCAACAGTTCGAAAATCTCGCCAATCCGGAAATTCACCGTAACACAACCGCTGAAGAGATTTGGAGTGATACAGACGGGAAGGTCGATATTTTTGTAGGCGGCGTAGGAACAGGCGGGACGATTACAGGGGTTGGTGAAATTCTTAAATCACGGAAACCTGATGTTAAAATCATTGCGGTGGAACCGAATGATTCTCCTGTTTTATCCGGTGGGAAGCCTGGACCGCACAAGATTCAGGGAATTGGGGCAGGGTTTATTCCACAAGTCCTTAATCTAAAGCTTGTCGATGAAATTTATAAAGTAACAAATGATCAGGCTTTTGAAACAGGGCGCAGACTGGCCAGGGAGGAAGGGCTCCTGGTGGGGATCTCATCCGGTGCCGCAGTCTATGCAGCCCTGGAGGTTGCTAAACGTCCGGAAAATGAAGGAAAAAGGATTGTTGTTGTCCTTCCTGACACCGGTGAACGTTACCTGAGTACGCTAATGTTTCAGGAGAGTTAAGTGCAGTCGAAATAAGAAATATTTAATCAATACGGAGGCCATGATGAGCAAGACAGAAAAAGGAACATGGAAACTGAAAACAGGATTAGCGGAGATGCTGAAAGGCGGAGTGATCATGGATGTGACAACTCCGGATCAGGCCAAGATTGCTGAAGAAGCAGGCGCATGCGCAGTTATGGCCTTGGAACGCGTTCCGGCAGATATCCGGGCAGCCGGAGGGGTGGCCCGAATGGCTGATCCAACAATCATTCTAAAGATTATGGAAGCGGTTACGATTCCGGTTATGGCCAAAGTGAGGATTGGGCATTTTGTCGAGGCACAGGTGTTGGAAAGTCTGGGCGTAGACTATATCGACGAGAGTGAAGTCCTTACCCCGGCGGATGATCTTTATCACATTGATAAGCAGGCCTTTGCAGTACCTTTCGTATGCGGAGCCCGCAATCTTGGAGAGGCTTTGCGCCGGATCGGAGAAGGCGCAGCGATGATCAGGACTAAAGGAGAGCCAGGAACGGGGAATATCGTTGAAGCAGTAAGGCATATGCGGACGGTACTGAGTGAAATCAGAAGACTGAAAACAATGCCGAAAGAAGAGGTAATAACTGCGGCCAAAGAGATGGGAGCACCTTATGACCTAGTGTTGTCCGTCGCCAAAAACGGGAAGCTGCCAGTAGTGAATTTTGCCGCAGGCGGAATTGCAACCCCAGCGGATGCCGCTTTGATGATGCAGTTGGGTGTAGATGGGGTCTTCGTAGGCTCCGGAATCTTCAAGTCATCGAATCCGAGGGCACGGGCTAAGGCCATTGTTCTGGCAACAACCCACTATAACGAGCCTGAGGTCTTAACCGAAGTATCCCGGAATTTAGGTGAAGCGATGCCGGGATTGGAGATTTCTTCAATCAATGCCAGTGAACGAATGCAGGAACGCGGCTGGTGATATTAAGTTTAAAACATAAATTAAGAAAATAATTATAAAAACATAATGAGGAGATGTTGATATGAACAAAGAAAATTGGAAATTTGATACATTGCAGATCCATGCCGGACAGGTCCCTGATCCGACTACCGGATCCAGAGCCGTCCCGATTTATCAGACCACATCATATGTATTTAACGATGCCAAGCATGCCGCTGATTTGTTTTCTCTGGCAGAACCCGGCAACATTTATACCCGGATTATGAACCCGACATCCGATGTTCTGGAACAGAGAATCGCTGCGCTTGAAGGCGGCGTTGGGGCGCTTGCCGTAGGGTCAGGTTCGGCTGCCATCACCTATTCCATTCTAAACATTGCCGGGGCCGGAGATGAGATTGTCGCTGCCAGCACGCTGTATGGCGGAACACATAATCTTTTCGCAATTACGCTTCCGAAGCTGGGGATCAAGACCCATTTTGTGAACCCCGATGATCCCGCAAATTTTAAGAAAGCAATCACAGAGAAGACCAAAGCCATCTATGTAGAATCAATCGGTAATCCGGGGATCAATATCGTCGATATTGAAGCCGTTGCCAAAGTGGCACACGATAACGGGATACCGCTTATTATTGACAATACGTTTGCAACGCCTTATCTTCTGAAACCTATTGAATACGGAGCAGATATTGTGGTTCATTCGGCAACCAAGTTTATTGGCGGTCATGGTACCACCATCGGCGGGCTGATCATTGACGGCGGAAAATTTGACTGGGCTGCAAGCGGCAAGTTCCCTGGATTTACAGAGCCGGATCAGAGTTATCACGGACTGGTCTATGCAACATTGGGTGCACCAGCCTATATTCTGAAAGCCAGAGTGCAGCTCTTAAGAGATACCGGTGCGGCCCTGAGCCCGTTTAATTCTTTCCTGTTTATTCAGGGCCTTGAAACACTGTCTTTACGTGTCAAACAGCACGTGGCAAATACCTGGAAGGTTGTTGATTATTTAAAAAACCATTCCAAGGTTTCGTGGGTGAATTATCCAGGTTTAAAAGGAAATAAATACTTTGATTTATCGTTAAAATATTTTCCGCAAGGCCCTGGATCGATATTTACGTTCGGCATTAAAGGTGGTGCGGAAGCGGGAGTTAAACTGATCAACAATCTTGGATTATTTTCTCTGCTCGCCAATGTGGCGGATGCCAAGTCCCTCGTGATTCATCCTGCCAGCACAACGCATGCCCAACTCTCCGAGGAAGAACAGCTGGCTGCAGGGGTATCACCCGACATGATTCGGTTATCGATTGGGATCGAAGATGCTGATGACATCATTGCTGATTTAGAACAGGCTTTTTCCAAAATAGACTAATCAGTGAATTTAAAATATTAAGTTTTGAGAAGAATAACAACGGCAGGAGAATGTTATGAAGAAAACTGTGGTTGTTGCCATGAGCGGCGGAGTGGACAGCTCCGTCGCCGCTTTGTTGTTAAAACGGGAGGGCTACCGTGTTATCGGTGTTACCATGCAGATCTGGCCGCAATCCGAGGACAAGGCCAAGGCATGCTGCAGTCTGGAGGCAGTTAACGATGCCCGCAGGGTAGCCTGGAAGCTTGAAATTCCGTATTACGTGATGAATTTCAGGCAGGAGTTTGAAGACAAGGTGATTGACCATTTCTGCAATGAATACCTCCGGGGCAGAACGCCCAACCCATGCATCGAATGCAACAGGCATTTGAAATTTGATGCTTTGCTGCAGAAAGCCCGTGGTCTGGGTGCAGATTTCATTGCAACCGGTCACTATGTAAGGAAAGAATACGACGACAAAACACAGCAGTGGGTGTTAAAAACCGGGATCGACGAAACGAAAGACCAGAGCTATGCACTCTACCATCTGACCCAGGATCAGCTTACCTATACACTTTTTCCGCTGGGAAAATACTGCAAAGCGGATGTCAGGCAAATTGCCAGCAGGGAAGGGCTTGCTGTCGCGCAAAAAGCGGAAAGCCAGGATATCTGTTTTGTTGAAGGGACAGCGGGGGATTTTATTGAGATGTACCGTCAACTTCAGGATATTGGACAAGGCAATATTATTGATGCTGAGGGGAATTTGATTGGGCAGCATAAAGGGATTTACCACTATACGGTTGGACAGCATAAGGGACTCGGACTCGCCCTCGGTTTCCCTGTTTACGTGACAGCGATCGATGCTGAAACCAATACAGTCCGGGTCGGAAGAAAAGAAGAACTATTCAGCTCAGGTCTGCTTGCAGAAAATGTGCATTTGATTTCCTCTGTGTCTCCTGAACTCCTACAAAACATATCGGTTAAGATCAGATACAATGCACCAAAAGTCTCTGCAGCGGTCAATTTGTTGCACGATGGAACAGCCGAGGTGGCCTTCACAGAAAAACAGCGAGCGGTAACTCCCGGGCAGGCGGTCGTGTTTTATGACGGAGATCATGTCCTGGGCGGCGGTGCGATCCGATCAGCTTTACAATCCAAAGGTTTTACCGCTATGAGAGAAGTACGTGAAATTCAAAAGTAAGATCTTAAAAGAAAACAATGAAAAAAATGAAAATGAAGCTTATTAAAACTAATTTATAAAAACTATTGAAATATCTCGAAATATTAGATATAATTTCAGTTGCGAAAAGAGGCAGTAGAGCCTTTTCAGCAAAGAATTTTTTGACCGTTCTCTGTAGAAGCTATAGAGGACCAAGGCCATACGGACAGCCGGGTCAAAAGCCGAAGTTGGCAACTTTGTTGCCTTATTGATTGAGCCGGGGCGGCTCGAAACGTTATGAGTTGGCTAATTCATAGCCGTGTGCAAATCCGCTGCACATCACACTTGTGAAACGATCAATAAGAGTAGTAAAAGTAATTCCTTGCTATATAGACTCTGAAACCTCGAAAGCTGAATAAATAACTCTAAATGGAAAGGGCCTTCGCCCTTGACGTAAATAGAGCCAAATAAACAAGTTTTTCATGATCGTCGCGCTTAGGTGTGGTGTACTGCCCTGTTTTGCAGTACCGCCTCCTTAAGTGTTTTTTATTTGTCAAAATGTCTGCGAAGTTTTATGTTTCATGATCAGTAGAGGGATGAAAGTCAGGAACTTACAGCAAAAATTATTTCAGCGATTGGAGGAAAATGTTATGGGAAAAGTACTCGTTATCGGCTGCGGCGGCGTCGCCGGTGTGGCAATTCACAAGATCTGTCAGAATTCAGAGGTATTCGGAGAATTGTGTATTGCCAGCCGTACGAAATCGAAATGTGATGCTTTAGCGGAAAAACTGGGCGGAGGTAAAACCAAAATTACAACGGCCCAGGTAGATGCTGACAACGTGGAAGAACTGATCGCACTAATCAACAAAGAGAAGCCTGACGTTGTACTGAATCTGGCTTTGCCGTATCAGGACCTGCATATTATGGATGCCTGTCTGGCCACCAAGACCAGTTATGTTGATACCGCCAATTATGAGCCTGAAGATACTGCTCATTTTGAATACAAGTGGCAGTGGGAATACCGGGAGAAATTTAAAGAAGCCAGAATTACCGCACTGCTCGGTTCAGGTTTTGACCCGGGGGTCACCAGTGTATTCAGTGCCTACGCATTAAAGCACCACTTTGATGAGATACATGAAATTGATATTTTGGACTGCAATGGCGGTGACCACGGTTATCCGTTTGCGACGAACTTTAACCCTGAGATTAATATCCGCGAAGTCACGGCCAAAGGAAGCTACTGGGAAAACGGCCACTGGGTGGAAACCGAGCCGATGGAAATCAAAAGGGAGTACAATTTCAAGGGTGTCGGCGTCAAGGATATGTACCTGCTGCACCACGAGGAATTGGAAAGTCTGGCGCTGAATATTAAAGGCATCAAACGCATCCGTTTCTTTATGACTTTCGGACAAAGCTACCTGACACATCTGAAATGTCTCGAGAACGTTGGTATGACGAGCATTGAGCCTATTAATTATAATGGAATGGAAATCATCCCTTTGCAGTTCTTAAAAGCTGTCCTGCCGGATCCGGCTTCCCTTGGTCCGCGTACCAAGGGCAAAACCAATATTGGCTGCATTTTCAAGGGAATTAAAGACGGCAAGGAAAAAACCTACTATCTGTATAACATCTGCGATCATGAGGAGTGCTATCGAGAAGTAGGAAGCCAAGCCATCAGCTATACCACCGGCGTGCCGGCGATGATCGGGGCGATGTTGGTTATGAATGGTACCTGGGCGAAACCTGGTGTTTATAATATGGAAGAGTTTGATCCCGATCCTTTTATGGAAGCACTCAATAAGTGGGGTCTGCCCTGGGAAGAGGACTTCAATCCGGTGCTGGTACCCTGATGGGAGACGCAATAATGGATCCATACACAAGAAAACAGAATATTGAGGAGCAGAAGGCTGTAGAAGCAGAAAATGCGGAGAACTGGTTTGACCGTGTTCCGACTCCGAGCTATGTGGTTGATGAGAATCTGTTAATATCAAATTTAAAGATTTTACAAGACGTTCAGGAACAGAGCGGAGCAAAAATTCTGCTCGCCCAGAAGGCGTTTTCAATGTTCCGGGTATACCCTTTGATTGCTCAATATTTATGCGGAACAACAGCCAGCGGCTTGTACGAGGCGAAGCTTGGCCGTGAAGAATTTGGCAAAGAAGTGCATATTTTCAGCCCGGCTTACCGGGAGGATGAATTTGATGAAATCTTGACTGTATCCGATCATATCATATTCAATAGCTTTTCTCAGTGGGATAAGTTTGGTAAGCGAGCGCTTGCCGCAGGGGCAGAATGCGGCCTGCGGATCAACCCGGAATGTTCCACCCAGGAAGGTCATGGCATGTATGATCCCTGCGGACCCTATTCCAGACTCGGTGTGACCAGGGCAAACTTTAAGCAGGATCGGCTCAAAGGCCTTTCCGGACTGCATCTGCATACACTGTGCGAACAAAATGCCGATGCGCTGGTGACAACGGTTGAAGCCTTTGAGAAGTCGTTCGGTCAGTTCTTGCCTGGGATGAAATGGCTGAATCTTGGTGGGGGGCACCACATTACACGTGAAGATTACGATCGGGAGCTTCTGATTCGGACCATCAAGCGTCTGCGGGAAACCTATGGCATTACCGTGTACCTGGAACCTGGCGAAGCGGTCGCGCTGAATGCCGGTTTTTTGGTCTCATCCGTGCTGGATACGCTGCATAACGGTATGAACATTGCTATCCTGGATGCTTCAGCTGCCTGCCATATGCCGGATGTACTGGAAGTTCCGTACCGTCCCCGGATAGTTGGCTCAGGGCAGCCCGGAGAAAAGAAAACTACGTACCGTCTTGGGGGGCCAACCTGCCTGGCCGGTGATATCATTGGGGATTATTCATTTGATCGGGCCTTAAATCCCGGAGACCGTCTTGTCTTCTGTGATATGGCGATTTACTCCATGGTCAAAAACAATACATTCAATGGGATACGGCTGCCGGATATTGTCCTGAACAAGGCTGACGGTACCATTGAGACTGTCCGTAGCTTCGGCTATGAGGATTTTAAAAACCGTCTGTCTTAAATGAAATGCCAGTTTTTCATTATAAGACAAGGCCTTTTGAAGATATGGCATTCTCAGTAAAAATAGGTTATACTGTTCTATTGGAGCATGCAATTGAGCAAATACTGTTGACACTGAACTTGAGGAGGAAAGCTAATGCCGATCAAAATTCCGGACGATTTACCGGCAAAAGAAATCCTGGAGAATGAAAATATATTTATTATGGGTGAAGACCGGGCACAGCACCAGGATATTCGTCCTTTAAGAATAGCACTGCTTAATTTAATGCCTACCAAAATCGTTACCGAAACGCAGTATTTACGCTTGATGAGCAACTCACCTCTGCAAATAGAGATAACACTGCTCTACACTTGGACGCATAAGCCTGCAAATACTTCGGAAGAGCATTTAAGCAGGTTCTACAGCTCTTTTGATGAAGTGAAAGACCAGAAATTTGATGGTCTGATTATCACCGGTGCACCGGTCGAAAATCTGGAATTTGAAGATGTAGACTACTGGGATGAACTCAAACAGATCATGAAGTGGAGCCTTACCAACGTTTATTCAACCATACATGTCTGCTGGGGAGCCCAGGCGGGATTATACTATCATTATGGGATTCCGAAATATCCGCTTGACAGTAAAATGTTTGGGATATTCAACCATAAGATTATCAATCATAACAACAACAATAATTTTCTGCGGGGGTTTGACGAAGTATTCAATGCACCGCACTCCCGACATACGGAAGTCCGGATCGAAGACATTGAAAAGCATCCGGAACTGGAAGTCCTGGCAACATCGGATGACGCTGGTGTCTATATGGTCGCCGGGAAGCATGGCCGACATCTTTTTGTTACCGGCCATCCCGAGTATGATGCGCTTACGCTGAAAACCGAGTATGATCGGGATGTGAATAAAGGCCTGGATATCGCGGTCCCCAATAATTACTTTCCTAATGATGATCCGAAGGGAATGCCTCAGGTCACCTGGAGAGGACATGCCAATTTACTGCTTTTAAATTGGCTGAACTACTATGTATACCAGCAGACGCCTTTCGACCTTGGACAATTGGCTGAGTCGGACTGAGTTCTAAGTTGCTGAGCCAACTGAGCCAGATTAAATCAACTTAACTGTTTTGTTAAGCTTAAATTTTGAAGCTTTAGATAGCATGCGTATCTTTTTCTTTTTGGGGGCTTCCGGATTGTTTTATGTTTATATTGTAGAATGCAAAGATGGGACACTGTATACGGGTTGGACTGTGGACATAGAGAAGAGGCTGACAGCCCATAACAGGGGTAAGGGTGCAAAATATACCCGGTCACGGTTTCCTGTTGTCCTCAAATATCTGGAACAGGTGGCATCCAAACCGGAAGCATTTCAAAAGGAATACAGTATCAAACAATTAACCCGGGAACAAAAATATCAGCTGATTGCCCAAAGCAAGTCGGATCAAATAACCTGATGAAATGTCAGGTTTTTTTTACATAAAAATTAAGCACAGAATTTACCTTTCCGGCCACAGAATATTTTCTTTTCAGCGGTCCATAATAAAACGAAAATATTAAAACGGAGGTATTTTTGCGATGAAAGCCAAGAAGATGCAAGGACCTAACACCGGAATTAGATGTATGGTCAATACCTGTTATTATTATATGAATGGGGATCACTGCACAGCTGAAAAAATCGAAGTGCAGCCTCGGAATGCAGGCAACTCCGAACAGACCGACTGTGCGACCTTTAGCAAAGAATAACAGGGAAAACGTAGGGGGGATTTATCCCCTCTTTTTCTCTTCTTGTTACCTTCGTTTCAATGATAATTATTCTCTCTTATTATTGATTTTCTGCTCTACTGAAGCGGTATACCGGTATTCCGCTCATACCTTTGAATAAGAGGGTCAATGAGGACGGCAGAGATAAGACCCAGGTAAGCAGAGACAAAACCGAAGCCCAAGAATGCAATGAACTGCTGCAAGTCAGGCTGAAGTGAATGGTAATATAAGAAAATAGCTAAACCGCACCAGAAGCCCTGGCAGAACGGGCAGCCAAACAGCTTGCGAAAAAAATAGCCTTTCTGCCTAAGGGCATCTCTGATCTTTTTAAATAAGACAAAGTCAAATAGAAAAAAACGAAGGCTTAAAGCTAGCAGAAGCTCAAAAACCATTATAGATCACCTGATTTTTTAAAATTTGTCCTTTTACATTCCATATTATGGTAAAATGAAATAATATGTGCCTGGTTAATGATGACCAGGTTAAAAATTAAAAAACAAAAAAGCCTGATGCAAGAATCATCCGGAAAGGGGATTTAGGATTCTCGCTCAGGCTTTTTCGTTATTAGATGTTCTGATTTCTGATTTGAGGATTAGATTCCGCTCATATTTTTTTGTTTTTCATAACGGGTGCGGGTGTTTTTGTCTAAAAATCTTTTGCGCAGGCGAACGTTGATGGGTGTAATTTCTACATATTCATCATCATTGATATATTCCAGGGCTTCTTCCAGACCGAGCAATTTGGCCGGTTCCAGTCTCAGGCTTTCATCGGCTCCGCTGGAGCGCATGTTGGTCAACTGCTTTTTGCGGGCAATGTTAATATCAATATCCTGTTCGCGGTTGCTTTGACCGACAATCATACCTTCATAGACTTTGGTTCCGGGATCAATAAACATTCTGCCGCGGTCCTGCAGCTGAAACAACGCATAAGCGGTGGATTCTCCCGGATCTGAAGCGACCAGGACTCCCCGGTTGCGGCCTTGAATATCTCCCTTATACGGTTGATAGGAATGGAAGACATGAGCCATGATTCCTTCCCCGCGGGTTTCGGTAAGATAGTCCCCCCTGAAGCCGATCAATCCGCGTGCCGGAATCAAAAACTCCAGGCGTGTAACTCCACCGGACATGTTGACCATGTTCTGCATCTCAGCTTTACGGGTGCCAAGCATTTCAATCACGGTGCCGGTGCACGAATCAGGAATATCACAAGTCAGATGCTCAAATGGCTCGCATTTGACACCGTCAATCTCCTTCAGAATGACTTCCGGTTTCGAGACCATCAGTTCGAAGCCTTCTCTTCGCATATTTTCAATCAGGATGGACAGGTGCAGTTCTCCGCGTCCTGATACCTGAAAACAGTCCATGTTTTCAGTTTCTTCCACGCGGAGACTAACATTTGTTTCAATCTCTTTGAACAGTCTTTCCCTGAGCTTGCGGGACGTGATATGTTTTCCTTCTGTTCCGGCAAAAGGACCTGTATTGACCATGAAAAGCATGGTCAGGGTAGGTTCGTCAATTTCAATCATCGGAAGAGGTTCCGGATTCAACGGATCAGCTATGGTTTCTCCGATATTGATATTGGGAATGCCGCTGATAGCTACGATGTCTCCGGCATTTGCTTCAAGTACATCAACCCGGCCTAAGTTCTGGAAGGTAAATACTTTACCGACTTTGACTTTCTCGATCGATCCGTCTCTTTTAATCACAGCGACTTGAGTATTAGCAGTCAGCTTGCCCCGAAAGACACGCCCGATAGCAATCTTGCCAAGGTAATCGTTATAGTCGAGTGTTGTTGCCAGCATTTGCAGCGGACTTTCAGGATCGCATTCCGGGGGCGGAATTTCTTTTAAGATCGTTTCAAATAACGGGATCAAGTCTTCAGTCATTTCTCCAGGCTCATAACCGGCATTTCCCTGACGGGCCGAAGTATACACAATTGGGAAATCAAGTTGTTCATCACTCGCACCCAGCTGCATAAACAGCTCCAGAACTTCATCGACAACTTCGTAGGGACGCGCTTCAGGCCGGTCGACTTTGTTAATGACGACGATGGGTTTCAAATCCAATTCCAAAGCCTTACGAAGCACAAATTTGGTCTGAGGCATCGGGCCTTCAAACGCATCAACAACCAGAAGCACACCGTCGACCATTTTCAGGACGCGTTCGACTTCTCCACCAAAATCGGCATGTCCAGGGGTATCGACAATATTGATCTTGACACCCTGCCAGTTTACGGAAGTATTCTTAGCCAGAATGGTAATTCCGCGTTCCTTCTCCAGATCATTGGAGTCCATGACTCTTTCTTCGACTTGTTCATTGGAGCGAAACGCTCCGCTTTGTCTGAGCATGACATCGACGAGACTTGTCTTGCCATGATCGACGTGGGCAATAATTGCCAAATTTCTTAAATGGTCAGCGTACATTCAATTTCTCCTGTCGTAATCTAATTCTTTCTCCTTAACAAGTAAGAACATAAATAAGAATATTGGTATTTGCATATCGAAATCTTAAAGAAGTAATACTTGCCAATCGTCCTGCATGTGAAGAGGACTTAACCTTTAACATTATAATACGTTTAAACTTTTTTTCAAATTAATTTATTTTTCCTGATTTTTATTTTATTTATTCTGTAATCAGATTTTGTCCATATTTTATTGGAGCTGTTTCAACAGCATTCTGCAATCAGCATTTTATGGGCTAGACTTGCTTAAATAGGCAGAGAAATATATAATTTCATGTGGACGAGTATAAAACACATCATGAAGGAGCAGACCCGATGAGGAAATCCAGACGATACTATCGCAGACGAAACAAGACACCGTTGCTCGCCATCTTAATCATCGTATTTGCCTTAGCAGTCGTAACGGGATCCAAAATAGTTTCCGGCAATGCACTCGATCATTCTCAGACAGACTCAAGCTACGGTGCCCAAACGGCTGATCATTCCAGTGAAGCAGCGGACACTGCGCGTCTCATCCGGCAGGCTGACGTTGCAGCCGGTATGAAAATCGATGAATACAAAGGTGTGGCAGTCTATTCCAATGGCGCGGATTATATGTCCAGTCACGGCTTAAGTTATAGTAAAGATGGTTATTATTACGGCTACAAGTGGCAGTGCGTAGAATTTGTAAAACGATTCTATTATGAAATCTATCATCATGAGATGCCTGACGGCGCTGGAAACGCCAAATATTTCTTTAATCCGATGCTGGCACAGGGAAAACTGAATGAACAGAGAGGTCTTGTTCAGTACGTTAACGGAGGGAATGAAAAACCCCGGGAAGGAGACCTGCTGGT
The DNA here is from genome assembly GCF_000512895.1 of Dehalobacter restrictus DSM 9455. NCBI lineage: Bacteria > Bacillati > Bacillota > Clostridia > Eubacteriales > Desulfitobacteriaceae > Dehalobacter > Dehalobacter restrictus. Next base: position 2,466,713 of record NZ_CP007033.1, on the reverse strand, counting down.
CTTCAATGAGGGGTCTTACGGTCACGTTGCAATTATCTGCGGAGTGGCTGACGAATGGATTGAAGTCATTCAGCAGAACTCAGAGGTTCCCAGGGAAAAATACAGTCTTGTTTACAAAGATGGTACCTATACGATATCCGGAGACAGAGAACCGGCCGGATGGCTCAGAGTTAGCAGCAGGTAAACCTGTCTATCAGCAAAGATTTGAGAACTTTCAAACCATACAAGCCAGGAAAATATGAGGGCTGAGCCGATAATGGAAATTTGTGGCTCAGTCATTTTAGTATACCAAAAAGTAGAAATACTACTTTCTGATATATCTAAATGTAGCTATGGTTGACGTTAAGGCGTGGCGTCAGCAAAATTTTCTTTTTATTAGCTGAAAATAATCCGGAATAATTTACGATAATCGGAAATAATAATGGTAAATTCATAGAAAATACCAAACATTATCAGCATAGGTGTAAAGGAGTATCCAAAATGAGAATTCCCAATCATATTGGGGTTATTCCAGATGGCAACCGGCGATGGGCAGATAACAATGGGTTACCAAAGGAGATGGGCTACCGGGAAGGTCTGAATCCAGGACTTAAACTTTTGAAATTATGCAGGGAAGCCGGCGTCAAAGAACTGACCTATTATGGCTTCACAGTGGATAATACCAAAAGACCAACTACTCAAAAGAAAGCTTTTGTGCAGGCCTGCATCGATGCAATTGATATGATTGCGAGCGAGGACGTGTCCTTGTTAGTGATTGGCGATACAGAATCTAAGATGTTCCCCAAGGCGTTGCTGCCATATACACGTCGGACAAAAGTCGGCAAAGGCGGCATTAGAGTGAATTTTCTCGTCAATTACGGCTGGGAATGGGATCTGGGAAATCTTCGTACTGCCGAAAAGAATAAGAGAAAGGTTATTAAAGAGTTAAAATCAAATGATATTTCCAGAGTTGATTTGCTGATCCGCTGGGGAGGAAGACGCCGACTCAGCGGTTTCCTGCCTGCACAAAGTGTTTATGCGGATTTCTATGTACTCGATGATTACTGGCCTGATTTTAAGGAGGAGCATTTCTATGATGCTCTGAAGTGGTATAATACGCAGGATATTACTTTAGGCGGTTAGAAAAAAATGTGAGTGGAGAATGCACAGTCTCGGTGAATAAAGGTATTAACAAAAGGTATTGACAAAGAAGTAATTGGACTGATATAGTGAATAGAAATATATGAAAAGATGATGACAGGGAATAATAAGTCCGGAGTATTTGTGCAGAGAGCCGCAGGCTGGTGAAAAGCGGTCAAGACGAAAGACTGAACTCCCCCTTGAGTTGCCGGCTGAAACCATTCAGGCAGTAGGACCGGACGGAGTCTTCCACCGTTAAAAGGAAGGGGATATCGGAAGATGGTTTCACTGTTTTCCCGCATCCTGTAGAGTGAACGGCATGTGCCGTTAACATGAGTGGTACCGCGAATTGGCCTTCGTCTCATTAATTGAGACGAGGGCTTTTTGACGTCCAAGAATGGACGAATGACGCGATTCAACAAATGGCAGGGAGCGGCAAACTATAATGAGGAGGTATTAGAATGCGCAGATTATATTTGTTTGACACCACGTTAAGGGATGGTGAACAATCTCTCGGGATCACGTTAAATGTCCGGGAAAAGTTGGAGATTGCCAAGCAGCTGGCTACACTCGGCGTAGACATTCTGGAGGCGGGCTTTCCAGCTTCATCTCCCGGGGACTTCGAATCTGTGAAAATCATTGGCAGGGAGGTTAAGGGGATCACAGTGTGTGGACTGACCCGTTGTGTGAAGAAAGATATTGACCTTTGTGCCGAGGCCCTCAAAGAAGCTGAGGACCCTAGAATTCATACCGGAATCGCCGTTTCTCCGATTCATATGGAGAAAAAACTCAGGCTAAAACCGGAACAGGTGATCCAAAAGGCTGAAGAAGCTGTCAGACATGCCAAAAAATATCTGAACGATGTCGAGTTTTATGCTGAAGACGCTTTTCGGAGTGATTATGATTTTCTGGCTAAGATATTTGAGCGCGTAATCGCAGCCGGAGCAACAGTCGTAAATATCCCGGACACTGTGGGATACGCGACTCCTTGGGAATTCGGCGAACTGGTCTCCTATATCAAAACGAATGTCCCTAATATTGACCGGGTGAAAATAAGTGTCCATTGTCATAATGATCTTGGAATGGCCACAGCAAACACCCTAGCCGGGGTTATGGCCGGGGCCGATCAAGTGGAAGGCACTATCAACGGGATAGGTGAAAGAGCCGGCAATACTGCTTTGGAAGAAGTCATTATGGCGATGTATACCCAGAAAAATCGCTACGGCATCGATTTGGCTGTAAACCCCCGGGAAATTGCCGCGACCAGCAGACTGGTTTCCTCAATCACAGGGGTTCCTGTACCGAGCCATAAGGCGATAGTCGGGACAAATGCGTTCATGCATGCTTCCGGCATTCATCAAGATGGTATCCTGAAAGAGAAACAGACCTATGAGATTATTGATCCGGAGATCATCGGCGTACCGAGGAACCAGATTGTCCTGAGTGCCAGATCAGGAAGGCATGCGCTGAAACACAGGCTGGAAGAACTCGGATATAAGCCAGAAGATAGCCAGATGAATACCCTTTACGAAGAATTTTTATTGTTGGCTGATAAGAAACAGGAGATCTATGATGAAGATCTTCATGTTCTGATGGGAACGGGCATACCCGAGCAAAACGGGATCAAGGTCAAGAATATATCCGTAGCTACATCAGGGAAGCAGTCGGCCACCGCTGCTGTTACCCTGGAAATACAGGGCACGGAGATAACCGATGCCGCGATCGGAAACGGTCCTGTCGATGCGGTGTTTAAAGCAATTGATAGGATTACCGGTAAGGAAGTCCGGCTCGAAGATTACAGTATCAAATCTGTAAGCCGCGGTAAAGAGGCGTTGGGGAATGCAACTGTTAAAATTTTTGCAGACGGAAATTATTATGTCGGCAAGGGAGTAAGTACCGACGTCATCGATGCCAGCGCCCATGCGTATGCTGATGCCATCTCCAAACTAAACTAACAGACAAGGAAAAGACGGTGTCGACTAACTACTTTTTTCGTAGTTTGCGACACCGCCTTTTCTAAGATTCATAAAGCATTTAGAAAACATTTCTCCCGGAAAAAATCTCCTGCATCTCATGTTTGATTCTTTGTTTGACCCTTCTTCTTTTGCTGGAGGATATCTCTTCTTTTTCAGCTCCGAACAGATAATGATCAAGATCAAACTCTCTTAAAAGCATCTTGGTGTGAAAAATATTATCCTGATAGACATTAACATCGATCAGCTGATATCGGTTTCTGGTTTCTTCCGAAATAAAATTCTGAATGGAATTAATCTTATGATCAATAAAATATTTTCTGCCGTTAACATCCCGTGTAAAGCCCCGGACACGGTAATCGATAATCGCAATATCCGGTTCAAAACTTGTAATCAAGTAGTTTAAAGCCTTTAGCGGCGAAATCTGGCCGCAGGTGGAGACGTCAATATCGGCCCGGAACGTACTAATCCCCTTGTCAGGGTGGTTTTCCGGATACGTATGCACCGTAATATGACTTTTATCCAGATGACCGACCAATGACTGCGAATCAGGACCCGGGGCTTCGTTTTCAAGAATTTCCATCGGTTCACGGACCATAATCTGATTTTCAGCGACCAGCATGGTGACACTGGCACCCTGAGGATCGTAATCCTGATTGGCGATATTCAGAATATTGGCTTCAATGATCTCAGCGACAGAAGTCAGAATTTTAACCAGCCTGTCGGCATTGTATTCTTCATCAATGTACTCAATGTATTTCTTATGTTGATCCTGCGATAAAGCATAGCAGATATCATAGAAATTAAAACTCAACGTTTTCGTCAGGTTGTTAAAACCATATAATTTTAATTTTTATTGATAGGTTTTATATTCATTTTCTTGCACCTATACCAAATATTATTTTTAAGCCTTTTTCTCTCAAGTTACTAGTTTATTATACATATTTTTTAGCTTTTTCTATAGACAGTTGGAATATTTTTTGTACAAAAATTTTTAAACAAATCCTTTTAAAAACAAGATGAAAATGGTGATAATATTCTTTGTAAGATTAACAAGATATAGGTTATAATTTATTAAGAAAAAACAAAGTTTGTGAGTTGAAAAAAATGCGCATAGGCTTCTTTGACTCCGGGGTCGGTGGAATCACCGTACTGCATGAAGCGATAAAGCAGCTGCCCCGGGAGGATTTTATTTATTACGCGGATATTGATCATGTGCCTTATGGGACCAAAAGCAAGGAAGAAGTTCTGAAACTGGTTTTGGATGCTGTTGATTTCATGGCTGCTGAAGGGATAAAAGTTCTGGTAGTCGCCTGCAATACGGCGACGAGTATTGCCATCAATGAGCTTCGCCAAAGATATGATTTTCCAATCCTTGGCATGGAACCGGCAGTAAAACCAGCTGTCGAAAATAATGGTTGCAAGAGAATACTGGTCATGGCCACCCCGCTCACACTTCGCGAAGAAAAGTATCAAAATCTGGTCACCAGACTGGATCAGGACCATCTTGTAGATGGCAAAGCATTTCCGGAGCTTGTTGAATATGCTGAGAATTTTTATTTTGACAAAGATGAAATCCTGAAATACCTGAATCGCAAACTTGGCATTCATAATTTGACCGAGTATGGTACTGTCGTTTTAGGATGCACACACTTTCCATATTTTAAGCGGATTCTGCAGGAACTGTTTCCTGCTGATACGCACATTGTTGATGGAAGTACCGGAACCGTCAATTATCTGAAAAAAATCCTGACTGAAAGAAAACTTTTTGCTGAGGACGGTCATGGTCAGGTCACTTTCTATTCTTCAGGCCGAAAAGAGCTGCCGGAATCCCGTTATGCCCGGTATCTCCTGCTGCTGGATCAAAATCAATAAAGCCGCTAAGACGGCTTTATTTTTTTGGCAAATATTTCATTACTTCCAAATCTTCTATGGTTATTAATCCTTCGTTCACGACCTCGTCCAAAAAAAGCAGAAAGTCCTGCAGATATTCGGCGCTGTCTATCACTTCAATAACAATCGGAAGGTCATTGGAAAGGTCCAGTATTCTTGACGTTTTTATTCTCGTATTGGCGCCGAATCCTTCAATTCCCCTGAAGACAGTCGCACCAGCCAGGCCCAGCTCTTTGGCCTTTAAGACAATTGTGTGATAAAGGGATACTCCTTTATATTTACTGGCTTCTCCAATATAGATACGGATTCTTCTAGCCTGACCAGATATTTTTACCATCGAGATCCCTTCCTTTATTTTATTAATAGCTGAGTTAGGCTCATTCCAAGCCAGACGGCAATCAGTCCGACGAGCATGCTTCCCAGACCGTTCAGCACAGCTACAATAATCTCTCCGCTCTTAATAAGATTCAGGGTTTCAAGGCTCAGCGTAGAAAAGGTTGTAAACGCACCCAGAAAACCCACAGATATAAATAAACGGGTATTCGGGCTGGTCACCAGATTTTCGACTCCTAGTACATAGACAATACCCAGCACAAAACACCCCAGCATATTGACGACGAAGGTCCCCCAGGGAAAAGTATAAAAATATTTTTGATAAATCCAGGTGGAGAGCACATAGCGGGCAATAGCTCCAAGTGCACCGCCTAAACCAATCACCAGATAGACGGAATAACTCAAAGGAAGATCAGCCTCCTGCAAAGTTAAATACTCCCTGAAAAAAGAGTTATTTAAGTATAGCATTTCATTCCGGCATATTTCAATAAAAGCTCAGGATAAAAAGCTCAATACTTGAATACTTGAATAGGAAGATACGAATTGACATTTTGAGCAATAAACATTATATTAATAATATGAATTCGATAATCATTATCAAAATTGTCATAACAATTTGAACAAAATATAAAATTGTTAAAATTCATAAGGAGACTGCAATGGACGCTACCTTCCTTACAATGGACAAGATACCCGTAAACTCGAATGCCAGAATTGTCAATATACACATGGATGCTGTATTAAGAAAAAAACTGACAGATATGGGCCTGGTCAAAGGGACAGAATTTAAAGTTGACGGCCAAGCTCCGTTGGGGGACCCTATGAAGATTAATCTGAGAGGATATCATCTGGCTATCCGTAAAAGCGACGCCAGGAAAATTCAGGTTGAGAAGATTTGAAACAGATAATAGCAATCTGCCTCCCTACTTTTGGCCATTAAATGATAACCATAATCACTATCATATATAGTCTTTGATTATGAATGATAAGCACCGCAAATGATACCTTGTTAAAACAGGAATAGACAGCAATAAATATTGAAACAAATATTGTACGAAATGCTTAATCGCAAGAGTTTCAGGGGAAGGATAACAGATGGAAAAGAATTTTACGATAGCTCTCGTTGGAAACCCAAACTGCGGGAAAACAAGCATTTTTAATGCGTTGACAGGCGCGAGGCAGCATGTTGGCAATTGGCCGGGAGTAACCGTTGAGAAAAAAGAAGGTACGGTCAGTTTCAACGGGAATGAGATCAGCGTAATTGACTTACCCGGGGCGTATAGTCTTTCCGCCAGTTCGGAAGATGAAATGGTTGCGGTAAACTATATTTTGCAGGAAAAACCCGATGTTGTTGTGAACGTGATTGACTCAGCAAATCTGGAGAGGAATCTTTATTTCACGTTACAGCTGATTGAGATGGATACAAATGTAATCATTGCTTTAAATATGACAGATGAAGCAGTGAAAAAGAATATTTTCATCAATACAGCGAAACTTAGAGATGCTCTTGGCGTATCGGTTGTCACTACAGTGGCAACGAAGAACAAAGGGATTTGGGAGCTGCTAGAGACTTCAGCGGCAATGAAAGTAAAACCAGGCCGGCCCGTCCAGCCAGACTATTGGCAAACGATGAACCGGGAATCTGGAGCTTTGGCTGAGGCCCTGGTCGAAGAAGGTATTGCTGGTAAAGAATCGGCGAACTTGGTGGCTGTCAGGCTGCTGGAGGATGAGGCTTTTGCTCAAACGCAAATAGCAGGTTGTCCTACCCTGGAAAAACTGGCTGACAAGGAAAAAGACAGAATAACCAGCCGTTTTGGTCTTGAACCCGGAATCTATCTGGCAGACCAGCGTTATATCTTTATCGGCCAAATCATTAAGGATTGTGTCCGTAGGGAAACGCCTCCGCAAAGAGATCTGACAGAAATGATTGACAGGGTCGTGACAAATAAATGGATCGGGATTCCTTTGTTCTTTGTAATCATGTTTTTGCTGTATCAAATCACAATGGGTCTCGGCAATAATGTTCTTGGGGGCTATGTGGACAGCGCCTTCGGGATCCTGGGGCGGTATGTTTCCGGCTTGCTGGTAAACGCTCCGGTCCTGGCCAAGTCCTTTGTCAGCGATGCCCTGATCGGCGGGGTGGGTTCTGTACTCGTATTTGTCCCGATGATGTTTACCATGTATTTCTTGATTTCTTTTCTCGAAGACAGCGGTTATATGGCCAGGGCAGCCTATGTTATGGACCGGCTGATGAATGCTGTCGGGCTGCACGGAAAAACGGCCGTTGCAATGATTGTCGGCAGCGGCTGCAATGTGGCCGGAATCATGTCCACCCGAACCTTGGACAGCCGGAAAGACCGCATGATCGGCATTTTAATCAGTCCGTTTATTTCCTGCAGTGCTAGGCTTCCAGTCTATGCGCTGTTTGCCGGGGCATTCTTCAGGGGCAAAACGATCGGCATCATACCGTTGGCAGGATTGGTCATTTTTTCACTGTACCTTTTAGGGATCATGGTTGCTGTTGCCGCGGGGAAAATCCTGAGTGAAACACTGTTCAAACAGGAAAAATCCTACTTTGTTATGGAACTTCCGCCTTATCGTCTGCCAACGCTGAAGAGCCTGATACAGCACATGTGGGAAAAAACGGAGTCGTTTGTCAGAAAAGCAGGGACTGTGATCCTCGGGATCGTCGTTCTGATCTGGATACTTTCTGTTTTCCCAGTCGGCGTTGAACCAGGCAGTACCGAAAGTCTCCTTGGAAAATTAGGCGCAGTCATCGCACCTGTATTATCCCCGGCTGGTTTTGGCAGCTGGCAGGCTTCTGTAGCACTTCTTGTCGGGATCGGTGCCAAGGAAGCAATCATTGCGACGTTCGGGTTGGTTTACGGGGCAGGCGAAGGAATGCTCGGAACAGTCTTAGCACAGCATTTTACGCCGCTCTCCGCCTATGCCTTTATGGTAATGACCCTACTTTATTCACCCTGTGCAGCGACAATCGGAATAATTAAAAAGGAGACTAATTCTGTTAAATGGACACTGTTTTCTGTTCTCTACTCACTGATCATTGGCTGGATCGCGGCGGTGCTGATCTTTCAGCTCGGTTCGTTGTTCATCTGAAGAATAGGCAGGAGGTATTGCGATGCTGATCAATTTGTTAACAGAAATTGCCGATAAACAAGCAAACTCCTTTTCTTCGCTGGCAAAAAAATTAGACCTCGATCCAGAGATGATCAAACAAATGCTGAATGACCTGCAACGACTTGGATACCTGACTGCGGATAATGTAGCCTGCGTCAATGAACCATGTAAGGGGTGCGGGGGCTGCTGCAGCAAAGGAAACGGAGAAGCGGGAGCAATCTTGTGGACGCTCACGGCAAAGGGGAGGGTACTTTTGGAAAGTTTAAAAAAAATACTGCCAACAGTATAAAACAATTAACAGTATCTTCTAGATTTAAAGTTACGCTTGTTTAGGAGTTCACCCTAGCAGTTGGAAATATGAAAAAACCATTCATCCTATTATCTGTTATTTATTGCTGTCGAGATTCATCATGCCGTTAATGTCGACCACTTCCATTCCTGACGGCAGGTCGAAAGTCCCAGCGGGTACGGCACCTGTTCCAATTTGCAGGTTTTTGAATTCCATAGTGGTCATCTCGCCCCCTGCCTCATATTGGGCCTTCACAACAATGCCGTACTCGGTGCTGATCCATTCCTTGACAGTTGATCCTTCGCTGGTGAAAGTAAGGACTTTGCACTCCATGCCATTGACCGTTTCAGTCCCGCCTATTGTATACTTAGATTCAACGAGACCACTGACATAATCAACAGGGGTGGTGATGTCCGGACCGTTATATTCACTTAACGTCATTCTCATGGCGCTGTTCTGACCCGAGATATAAGTAGTAAACTCCTTCTTGGACTTATCAAAAATAAAAGTCATCTTTGGGCCGTTAAAGGTGCCCTCCATTTTCATTTTCTGATCCTTGAGCCAGACTTTGCTTTCCGAAGATGCTCCGCCGCCAACAATCACATAATCATAGGTCATCTCTTTGACCAGCTGTCCTTTTCCGATCAGACCGGATACAATTTCATTATCATCAGGTAAAGTTTGCGTTTCTGTTTCTGTCGGAGCCGAGGTTGCTTCATTTTGGGCAGCTGATTCTTCTTTCCCGCCGCAGCCGGATAAAGCCCCAACGCAAAGAAGCAGCAAAACGAGCAAAAGCGCAAGATACCGTCGCGTCAATCTCATGATATTTTCCTCCTATACCTTCTTTTGTATTCGGATAATGGAATTTAAAGATTTAATCATTCCATAAGAATGATGGCAACTCTATTAGCGAATAAATCTTCAAAAATGATATTTTGTTAAACGATATTTCGTTATATTATTTTTCGTGATGACTCGTAAAAAGTCCTTTATATACGTATCATTTTATTCCAAAAATTAGAACACCATCCTGAATACTGGAATATTTTTTTTGGTTTCAGTGATAAAAAGTCAGAGGAACAAGTATTTGAAGGAACAAGTATTTGAATGTTAGATTTTTTTCCATTCCATGGTATAATATGATGGTCGATTTTTGATTCGACCAAAGCACAGCCATATGAAATGATTGGGAGGGTTGGTAATGATGAATAACAATGTTGAAACTAGGGAGTTTCAGACAGAAATCACCCAGCTGCTGGATATTGTTATTAATTCTCTCTATACGGAGCGAGAGATCTTCTTAAGAGAATTAATATCCAATGCAGCTGACGCTACGGAGAAACTGCGCTACTGCAGGCTCACCGAAAATGAGATAAGCGAATCCGAACAGCCGCTGGAAATTTCCATCGAAACGGATGAAGAAAAGCACACGCTTACCATTACCGATAATGGGATCGGAATGACCAAAGAAGAACTAATTGAAAATCTGGGTACGATCGCCCATTCAGGATCCAAGGAATTTATCAGACAGCTGACAGAGGTCAGGAAGGCCGGATCCGGAAGCAATACCGATTTAAGCCTGATTGGACAGTTCGGCGTCGGATTTTATTCGGCGTTTATGGTTGCGGAGAAAGTAACACTTTATACCCGCTCTTTCAGACCGGACTCTGAAAGCTGGATCTGGTCTTCAAACGGAGCAGGAAGCTATTTAATAGAACCGGGTGACCAAAGCAATTATGGGACCAGGATCGTTCTCCAGTTAAAAGAAAATGCCTATAATTTCAGCAAAGCTGACGAAATCAACAGGATTATCAAACAGTATTCGAGTTTTGTCCCTTATCCAGTGAAAGTCAACGGTGAAAAGGTCAATACCGTCGAAGCAATATGGACGAAAAACGCATCTGAAATCAGTGAGCAGGAATATACGGAATTCTATAAATATATTGACAATGCTTTTGACGAGCCATTCTACAGAATGCACTTTTCCTCCGATGCACCGCTTTCCATTAAAGCACTGCTGTTTGTGCCCGGAGAAAATTATGAGCGGTTCGGCTTCAGTAAAATGGAGAGAGGCGTTAACCTATTCTGCAAAAAAGTCCTGATTCAGGAAAAATCCGAAGCCATCGTGCCGGAGTGGATGCGGTTTGTACGCGGCGTCATTGACAGTGATGACCTTCCCCTGAACATTTCCAGGGAGACCCTTCAGGACAATGCGCTTGTCGCCAAACTGAACAAGGTAGTCACTGGCAGATTTTTAAAGTATCTCGAAGAACAAGCCAAAGATGATCCGGCCAAATATAATCAATTTTGGGAAAAATTCAGCAGGTTTATCAAAGAAGGAGCAGCTTCGGACTATGCCCACAAGGACGCACTGGTCAGGCTCCTGCGCTTTGAATCCAACATGACGGCTGAAGGTGAGCTGATTTCACTGGAAGGCTACGTCGGAAGAATGAGAGAGGAACAAAAAGCGATCTATTATGTCAGCGGCTCCAACCGTAAAGTGATTGAATCCGGGCCGTATCTTGAGATCTTTAAGGACAAGGGCATTGAAGTGCTTTATACGTATGAACCGATTGATGACTACATCTTAAGCGGGCTTCCAGAGTTCAAAGAGAAGAAGATTGTTGCGGCCGAACAGGACAGTCAGGATCTGCCGGATTTAGATGCTGAGCAGCCCAGTAATGCCGAAAGTGATATTCCCGAGGATGAAGTGAAGGCCTTATTGGATTGGTTCAAAGAAACTCTTGGGGACAGGGTAACCGAGGTGCGTGCTTCCAAACGTCTCGTGGACAGTCCCGCTGTTGTGCTCAGCTCATACGGAACGCATAGCATGCAGAAAATGATGCAAATCATGAATAAGGATATGGAAGGTATCCCAGCGGGGATTTTGGAGATTAACAGCCAGCATCCGGTCATTCAAGGAATCAATGAGCTGCGCAAGTCGGGCGACACATTTGCTGCGGCAGCGGCAGAACAGATTCTGGAAAACTCCCAGATTGCCGCCGGGCTGATCGTCGATCCCAGGAGTATGGTCAGCAGACTCTACAACATCCTGGAAAGAGCGGTTGTGAAGAAATAATACCGGAGTGATTATTATTACCATTCTACTCTACGGGTTGATAGCAGGTCTGGTTACCGGGCTTGGCGCTGTCATCTCTATCTCGATAAAAAATATCACGAACAAGATACTTTCAATATCGCTCGGATTTGCGTCAGGAATCATGATCGGGATATCTGCCTTAAGTCTGATTCCGACCAGCTTGGACATGAGCAACAGTATCATTTGTATTGCCGGTTTTGCAGCCGGGGCTCTGTTCTTGTTTCTGGTGGATATTTCAATGCCGCACATTCACAAGGTTGAAGCGGATTTGAGTAACTATGCCAAGATGGGGTATTTTATCGCGCTCGGAATTACACTGCATAATCTTCCCGAAGGGATCGCGATCGGCGCGACCAGCGAAGTATCGTATCACATGGGTATCATGACAGCCTTAACAATCGGTCTTCATAATATTGCTGAAGGTCTTTGTGTGGCGATGCCGCTGTGTCTCGCCAACGTCCGTAAATCGAGGGTCGTCCTGATCACGACCATGACCGGTATGTCAACGCTGCTCGGTACCGGGCTGGGAATGATTCTTGGCCTGATCTCTCCGCTTATCATCGCTTTCTTTCTGGCGTTTGCGGCCGGAGCAATGATCTATATCAGCAGTGACGAACTGATTCCGAAAAGCCACCATTCCCACAGTGAATATGCCAATGTCGGCATCATGCTCGGCTTCATTCTGGCATTAATCCTGTCATAGAATTATCTGTGGCATCAATTACTTTGTGTCATCAAGCTATCGTTTTTCACGAGAACCAGCGGGAAAAAAATCGTAAAGGACGTTCCTTCTCCAGGGGTGCTTTCGACCCGTATTTCTCCTCCGCGAAGGTACACCAGTTCCGATACGATTGCCAGGCCGAGTCCCGATCCTTGGCCTTTTCCATGGGAACGGGAACGGTCTCCCTGGAAAAATCTTTCAAAAATATGAGGAACGTCTTCAGCCGGGATTCCTTCACCGTTATCCTTGACGGATAGAATAAAACGGGAATTCTCTGATTTGGCGAGGATATCAATCGTTCCGCCGGAAAGTGTATGTTGAATAGCGTTATTAACAAGATTGTACAGAATCTGTTTCAGTTCATCAGGTTTTAATGGAAGCACTTGCGACGTATCCAGGACTTCCGAGACGAAATCGTCAATTGTCCGGAAATCCTGGCCGTTGAATCTGAAAGTACGGTCTTTAAGCAGCGGGGCCAAAAGCGGCATAAGTTCAGGAAGCACATCGTGCAGTCCGGAATTGAGCTCTTCGGAATGATCGCTGTTTATTTCTTCTTGGGCAATCCGATTTAAGGTCAGAAGACCTTCGGTAAGCCTGATCAGTCTTTCTGTCTCGATCAGCATAGTCTGATGGGCAGCATCTAAAGTTTCTTTATCTGTCATACCCGTCCGCTGAAGTATTTCCAGGAAGCCTCTGATCGAGGTCAGCGGAGTCCTGAGTTCATGAGAAGCATCGGCAATAAACCGGGCCATTCGGTTTTTAGCCGATCTTTCCGTATTTAGAGCATTTTCCATCTGTCCGAGCATATGGTTTAAAGCTTCCCGAAGCTGCTGAATTTCCGAAGCGGTTTTATTCATATACGGAAGGCGCAGGTCATAGCGGCCGGCGGCAATCTTGCGGGCCGTATAGGAAATGTTCAGAAGCGGTTCCAATGGTTTCTGCAAAACCAGCGCCGTAAAAAATGTACTGAGCAGAATAATGATGATCGCGTTAAAAGTATACCCTCTGAGATTTCGGCTCAAGATCAGGTCCTGCTCAGCCAGCGGCTGACCGATCAAAGCATAGCCCGCATAGGGCTGAATATCGTTGTTTTGTTCCAGGGGGAGACTGTTTACCGAAAGCTGGTTCGTTACGACCGGGGCCACCATCAGCATATACTGCTGTTCGTCGGTATCCTCAAAAATAAAACATCCGCCGGATCTCGCCTTCTCAGCAAGATCAAACTGCAGTTGGCTGCGGCTGAGATTAGGGACCGTGCTGTTCGCTTTGCCGTAGCTGTAAACAATCGATTTAAGTTGATGGTCGCTGGTATAAAACGCCACAAAATTTCCCGGGCGGAGTTCGGAGAATCTTCCCGGAGGAAACTCACTGCTCGAAAGCCAGCTCCCCATACTGTTCCGTATGGCGTAATAGTCTGAAAGCAGGTTCTGCTCCACGCTCTGATACAGGGAATTTTTCAAGGAAGTATACCGAATAGCCCCAATTAACGTAAAAAAAATGATATGGCACACCCAGAAACGCAGCAGGAGCTGCCCTACAAGGGATTGCCGCCAAATATTCAATTTTTCCAGAGGATGAATTTTCATGATGATCTCCCTAATGTGATCATACTTAAAGCACAACAATTGAAATGTTAAACATTCAATGCGTCATGATATTCCTGTGTAAAATGCTTGATATTTGATATCTCGTGCAGACTGCCGGTTACTGCTGCTCCGTCTGCAGGTGGTAACCGAGGCCCCTGACGGTTTTAATAATTGTATGGTCCAGATCCCCAAGTTTCTCTCGAAGATAGCGGATATATACCTCGACGATATTGTCCTCTCCTTCAAAATCGTAACCCCAGATGTGAATCAGGATTTGTTCTTTACTCAACGTTTGGTTGCTGTTCCATAATAGATAGGACAGCAGTTTATATTCAGTAGGAGAAAGCTGCAGAGGCTGATCATCGAGCAGGATTGACTTTTTCAGTTCATCGATCGTAAACCGGCCAATGGTTCTTTTGCCGGATAGATCCGGGAAACGGTTACGCAGCTGAACCTCGATCCGGGCCAGCAGCTCGTCAAAGTGAAAAGGTTTGACCAGATAGTCATGGGCTCCGAGGCGCAGTCCTTTGACAATGTCTTTGGATGTATCCTTGGCAGTCAGCATAATCATGGAAGCACCGGATATTTCCGGGATGGATTCACATAGTTCATATCCGTCCATGACCGGCATCATAATGTCAAGGATGATGACATGAGGTTCAAAGACAGGGATTATTTCCAGTGCCTTTTTTCCATTGTCCGCTGTTCCGATATCGTAACCCTCCTGCTTCAGCCCCAGGCTGAGCATCTGGCGGATTGAAGCGTCGTCATCCACGACAAGTATTCTGAATTTATTGGCCATTCGTTTATTCCTCCTGTGTCTTTAAAATACACGATTATTCTGAAAGGAAACTGAATACAGTCATATTTGTCTGAATATCGCCATATATTACTATTTTAACGGTTTGAGCAATTTTAACAAGAATTTTCTGCAGCTCAGAATATCCGGATATGCTGCTTAGAATATACAAAAATGATTACGCAGGAAATACGAAATGTATAGATTGGATGAATCGTATAATCATGGTAAAATAATATGATAAACCCAAGGAAAGCTTGGAGGAAAAGTTTGCAAAGAAGTGGTGAGACCATGAAACAACAGATTTTTAATGAATTGCTTGCGAGAAAAATTCTGATTCTGGACGGAGCAATGGGGACCATGCTTCAGCAGAAGAATCTGTCTGCTGAAGATTTTGGAGGGCCTGAGCAGGAAGGCTGCAACGAAATCCTGACGCTCACCCGTCCTCATATCGTGCGTGATATTCATGAGGCCTATCTGAAAGCCGGTGCGGATATCATTGAAACCAATACCTTCGGAGGTACAAATATTGTCCTTGGGGAATATCATCTCAGGGACAGGGATATGGAAATCAACGAGGCTGCGGCACGGCTGGCCCGCGAAGCGGCCGACAAATGGGCCACAGCGGAAAAACCGCGGTTTGTAGCTGGATCCATGGGTCCGACGACCAAGATGCTGGCCTTTGGAGGCGGTATTGCTTTTACTGACCTCGAAGAGGCTTATTACCGCCAAACTCTTGGCCTTATTAAGGGAGGCGTCGATCTGTTGATCGTCGAAACTTGTCAGGATACGCTGAATATCAAGGCGGCAGGACTCGGAATCCAGCGTGCCTTTGCTGAACTTGGGTGGAAAGTGCCGCTGGTCGTTTCCGTGACGATTGAACCCTCGGGTACGATGCTCGCAGGGCAGAATATTGAAGCCTTATATATTTCGATACAGCACCTGAAGCCGGTTGCCGTCGGCATGAACTGCGGTACCGGCGCAGAACTGATGAACGATCACCTTAGAACATTGGAGGGAATTGCCGCTTGTGCCGTGAGCTGTTACCCGAACGCTGGGCTACCGGATGAAGAAGGCGGTTATCGGGAAACTCCGGAAGAGTTTGCCGGAAAGATGGCCGCTTACGCAGCCAAAGGCTGGCTGAACATCGCCGGCGGCTGCTGCGGGACGACGGACCGCCATATCGAAGCGCTGGCCGCAGCCCTGGCCAAGTATGCTCCAAGACGGACAATGGCAGCGGAACGGAGCAGCATCACCGGGCTTGAACCGGTCTGGCCCGAAGAAGACAACCGCCCGCTTCTGGTCGGCGAGCGGACCAATGTGATCGGTTCCCGCAAATTTAAGGAACTGATCGCCGGTGAATATTATGAAGAAGGTTCCGAGATTGCCCGAAACCAGGTCAAGAAGGGTGCTCAGATCATAGATGTCTGTGTGGCTAATCCCGACCGGGACGAACTGGAGGATATGGTCAGTTTTCTACCCCATGTTGTTAATAAAGTCAAAGTGCCGCTGATGCTGGATACGACCGATCCTGCGGTTTTGGAAGCTGGACTCCGGCTGATCCAGGGCAAAGCAATTATCAATTCGATCAACCTTGAAAATGGACGGGAACGCTTCGATGATGTTGTTCCGCTGATCCGAAAGTTCGGGGCTGCAGTCGTGGTCGGATTAATCGATGAACAGGGTATGGCCCTGACCCGGGAGCGCAAGCTCGAAGTGGCCGGACGCTCTTACGATCTGCTGGTGTATGAATATGGTCTTTCGGCTGCCGATATTATCTTTGATCCGCTGACATTCCCGGTAGGGACCGGGGATGCTAAGTATCTCGGTTCCGCAGTTGAGACCATTGAAGGCCTGCGCCTGATTAAGGCCAAATATCCGGAATGCAAGACGATTCTTGGGATCAGCAATGTCTCCTTCGGTCTGCCTGCGGCAGGCCGGGAAGTGCTGAATGCCGTATTCGTCTATCTGAATACCGTAGCCGGGCTGGACTACGCGATTGTTAATTCCGAAAAACTAGAACGTTATGCGACGATTCCGCATGAAGAGAAAAAACTGGCCGAAGACCTACTCTTAAATACGAATGACCAGACCTTAAAAGCCTTTACCGATTTTTACAGAGAGAAAAAGGTCACGGAACAAAAACAGACGTCCAGGCTTTCCGTTGAGGAACGGCTGGCAGGAACGATTGTTGAAGGCTCCAAGGAGGGCCTGGAAAACGATCTGTACGAGGCCCTGACGAAATACCGGCCGCTCGAAATTATTAACGGCCCGTTGATGAAGGGGATGGAGGAAGTCGGCAGCCTCTTTAACAGGAACCAACTGATCGTGGCTGAAGTTCTGCAGAGTGCCGAAGTCATGAAGGCAGCGGTGACCATCCTAGAGGCCTATATGGAAAAAGCCGAAGAGGCGGTCAAAGGGAAGATCCTGCTCGCGACGGTCAAGGGCGATGTCCATGATATCGGTAAGAATCTTGTGGAAATCATCCTGTCCAATAACGGTTATAAGGTGATTAACCTTGGCGTCAAAGTCAGTTCTGAACAGCTGATTGAAGCGGCTAGGAAAGAGGCCCCTGATGCGATCGGGTTATCCGGACTTCTGGTCAAATCAGTTCAGCAAATGCTGCTGACGGCCCAGGACCTGCAGGCAGCCGGAATCAATACCCCGCTGATTCTCGGAGGCGCGGCTCTATCCCGAAAATATACCGAAGAAAAGATCGCTCCGCAATACGGCGGACCGGTCCTGTATGCGCGCGACGCTATGGATGGCCTGAATCTCCTGAATGGTCTGAAAAGAAAGTCAGCCAATGATTCCGGAAGCTATAACGCAGCTAAAAATAATGATCAGGCCGGTAATGCTGGTACGATTTCCGGTAACATCCCAGACAGTATCTCCGGCAGTATTTCTGACAACCACATCGAAAATAAATTTTCGCCGGTCAGCTTTGACGGACCTACCTGCCGCCCGCAGCATACAGCACGGGAGGTCCTTCTGGATTATCCGCTGGCGGAGATTATCCCGAACTTGGATCTGCCTTTTATCCTGAGGCGTTATCTCGGTGTCAAAAACAAACTGCGCCACTCTTCCCAGGAAGAAATCAAGGCAGCGGAAAGTCTCCTGCTGGATTCCGCAGATGTTTCTCAAGATAAATCAGCCAAAATCCAGATATTTGTTCAGGATTTCCTGGAAGAGATCCAAGAACACAAGCTGATTACGGTCAATGGGGTATTTGCGTTTTATCCGGCCTGTGCGAACGGAAATACGGTCGCTATTATGGATTCAAATATTGTCCTTGAAGAACTCAGTTTTCCGCGTCAGCAAAAAGATAATGGCCTTTGTCTGGCTGACTATGTCCGCCCCCGGAACAAGCATGTTGGACAGGAGCAGGCGTATGATTATCTTGGAATGTTCGCGCTGACCACGGGCCTGGGGATTAAAGAAAAGGCCGAGAATTACCGGGACAAGGGTGAATACCTGAAGTCTTTTCTTCTTCAGGTTCTGGCCCTGGAGCTGGCTGAAGCATTTGCTGACATCATGCATGAGAAAGTGCGTAAAATCTGGGGGATTGACAATGGCATCCGGGTTTCTCCGGGCTACCCGATCTACCCTGCACTGGAAGAACAGGCTAAGCTATTCAGACTGCTGAAACCGGAGGAGATTGGAATAACGCTGACAGAGAATTTCATGATGGACCCCGAAGCGTCTGTTAGCGCTGTTGTTTTTTCTCATCCCGAGGCTAAAATATTTAATATTAACCGTTGATCTCTGCAATAAACGCCATGAAATCCCGTCTCGAGACTGAGGCGGGATTTTATGCGTTTTTGTATCGTTAACCAATTTTTATAGAATCTTATTGTTTGTATTCGAATTTTTCAAAAACCATAGTTTTGCCTTCTTCTGCTAAATAGACTTGAAGCATAATTCTGATTTTGATCAAATAGTTCATAAGAATTTTGGACAGTTGGATTTTGAACAACAGGCTGGACGAAGGTACTCGGTGCTTCCTGGTTAGGAGAAGGAACTATCGGCCCGGGGACTATTTGGTTCTGCGGACGGATTCCAGTCGGGAAGGACTGAAGATTTTTACCAAAGCTAAACAAGCCTCTCCGTGTTTTTTGACGCTTTCTGTTTTGCTTTTCAATTTTTTTTTCTGCTTTGGTTTGTTTTCTCCCGCGTACACCTGCTTCAGATTCTATTCCTGTTTCTGTTCTTTTTGTCCTTTTTATACCTTTACTTGTATTAATAACTGTACCTGGACCGGTGCTTATTCCAGTACCGGTACCATTTCCTGATCCTGCTTCTGTCACCATTGTCTTTATTCCTGTGCCACTGTTTGCCTGGGGATTTCCGGGCAAGAGGAATGAAGGGGGATTTCCTTTAAAAATGACTTTATTAATAAGCGGATAGCCGACCCGGTTCAATAAAAAGGTACCGGTTTTACGGGCCATAGGAATACCTATTCTTTTAGCAAGTGGAAGTCCGACTTTCCTGGCAATGGGCATGCCAATTTTTTCAGCAACGAGGGGACCAACTTTACCGGCGATGTATGGCTGAAGTTCCCTCAGTACAATCGGTGCAACTTTTTGCAGAAGATAGGAGGGTTGACCAATACTCATGGGGATTCCTCCTTATGGTTATAATGGAATATATTTACAATAAAAGGATATGTTTTTTTGACGGAAGTGTGTTTGTCTTGATTTATTTATTTTGCAATGATTTGGGACTTAAGTAATGTTTTGCATGAAATCTTCAAGAACTAAAATCGCAAGCAAAACGTAAAATAATCCATATAGAAGGCCTTAGATGCATAAAAACGCCAATAAAAGGCTATTGCTTACTATATATAGTATTGATAAAATAAGGAATATACAAGATATAGGAAGGATGAGGGTATTGCGCTGTCCTTTTTGCCAGAGTGACGACACGAAGGTGCTGGATTCCAGACAAATTGAGGAAGGTACTGCTATCCGACGCAGGCGGGAATGCGATGTCTGCACAAAGCGTTTTACGACGTATGAGCGCTACGAGGATTTTCAGCTGATTGTCGTGAAAAAGGATGGCAGAAGAGAGCCCTTTTCCCGTCACAAACTATTGTCCGGATTGAACAAGGCCTGTGAAAAGCGTCCCGTGTCCACTGAGCAGCTGGAAACAATGGTCACTGATATCGAAAGAGAAATGCGTGATATCAACGACCGCGAAGTGCCGAGCGAATTGATCGGTGAGGCCGTCATGAAAAAACTGTTTGCAGCAGATGAAATTGCGTATATTCGCTTTGCTTCTGTTTACAGGCAGTTCAAGGATATTCAGAAGTTTATGGAAGAGTTGAACGGACTGGTAAAGCGTCGCAAATAAAACAGTCCCCCAATTGAGATCCTTGCGATAAAGACAGGATATCCATGCAAATAAATATATATGGGAGCAGGAGGACTAAGCCATGTACGTTGTGAAAAGGGATGGAAGAAGAGAAATTTTTAATCAGGAGAAGATTCGCAAGGCGGTAGAAAAGGCTTTTATCGCTACCGAAACCCCCAATGTCACCAACTGGGCGAAGATCGTTACCGACAGGGTATTCTCGGAATTAGAAGCTGCTTACAGTAAGAATGAAGGCTTCCAAATCGAGCAGATTCAGGACAAAGTCGAAGATGTCCTGATGCAGACAGGAAATACCAATGTCGCCAGAGCATATATAAGATACCGCTTCCAGCATGAAATCATTCGAAATCAGGAAAGCGCCAAAAACGATAACAATCAATTATTCTCTGATTACCTGGGGCTGGGAACCTGGGAAATCAAAGAGAATTCCAATATGGGATTTTCGGTTCAGGGGCTTAACCGGTTTGTAACCAGCAAAGCGACCAATGCTTTCTGGCAGTCCCTGCTTCCGTCTGAAGTCGGCAAAGCGCACGATTCCGGTGCTTTGCATAATCATGACATGGGAGATCTTGCTCCATATTGCGTCGGCTGGGATCTCAAAGACCTGCTTCTGGTAGGTTTTAGGGGCGCGGAAGGCAAAACGACCTCCAGACCGGCCAAACACTTTCGTTCCGCACTCGGACAGATCGTTAATTTTGTTTATACCTTACAGGGAGAAGCTGCCGGTGCTCAGGCACTCTCCAGCTTTGATACCTATCTTGCTCCGTTCGTCAGAGTGGATAACCTTGATTATAAACAAGTCAAACAGGGGATTCAGGAATTTATTTTCAATGTCAATGTCCCGACCAGGGTAGGTTTCCAGTCTCCATTCTTTAATATTACGCTCGATGTGCGGGCGGCCGAATCAGCCATCAAAGATGAACCCGCTGTCGTTGACGGCAAATTCCTGGATACGCCGTACCGGGAATATCAAGCTGAGATGGATATCATCAATATGGCGTTCTGCGAGGTCATGCTCGAAGGTGATGCTGACGGCAATATTTTTAGCTTCCCGATCCCGACGTATAACATCACGAAGGGCTTTGACTGGAACAGTGAAGTATCGAGAGCGATCTTCAAAATGACCGATAAATACGGAATCCCGTATTTTGCGAACTTTATCAACTCCGATATGAATCCGGAGGACGCCAGAAGCATGTGCTGCCGTCTGCGTCTGGACAACAGGGAACTCAGAAAACGCGGAGGTGGCCTGTTCGGAGCCAATCCGCTCACAGGAAGCATTGGAGTTGTAACCCTGAACCTGCCGTTGTACGGCTATCTGGCTAAAGGCAACTGGGATCAGTTCATCACACTGATTGATAACCACATGAACATCGCCCGGTCCTCGCTGCAGACCAAACGCAAAACGCTGGAGATCCTGACGGACAATGGCTTGTACCCCTATACCAAATTTTATCTGAGAGATATTAAAAAACGTTTCGGCAAGTACTGGACGAACCACTTCTCGACGATCGGTCTGGTCGGCATGAATGAAGCGATCCGTAATTTTACTTCGGACGCCGATGACATCACCACTGTTTTCGGACAGAATTTTGCCAAGGAAACATTGAACTATATGAGAGACCGCATCCAGGAATTCCAGGAGCAAGACGGAGACCTCTATAACCTTGAGGCAACGCCCGCGGAAGGTACGAGCTACCGTCTAGCCAAAATCAACAAAAAGCATTATCCCGATATGATTACGGCCGGTGACAATGAACCCTATTACACGAACTCCACTCACCTGCCTGTGGGCTATACCAGCGACCTGTTCCGCGCCGTGGAGCTTCAGGATGACCTGCAGACGCTTTATACCGGAGGGACCGTGCTTCACGGTTATCTGGCTGAAAGTCTCGATGATCTTGCCGTCGCCAAGGCTGTCGTACGCAGGGTATTTGAGAACTTCCAGCTGCCGTATTTCACGCTGACTCCGACCTTCAGCATCTGCGAAGACCACAAATATATCAAAGGTGAACATTTTAACTGCCCCGAGTGCGGCAGGGAAACCTTAGTCATGACGAGGGTCACCGGCTTCTATAGACCGATCTCCGCCATGAACCCCGGCAAACAGGAAGAGAAACAAGAAACTGTTAAATATCGTGTTACGGGCGTCACGCCAAGTCTGTTTGACGGCGTAGCGAAATAACAACCCAAGTCAATAATGCGAACTTTGCAGGAATGGCATAAAAAGGGATGGATAAAAGATTATGCTGATGGATATTGAACCTTTTTCTCTGGTAGATTATCCCGGTCATATTGTCGCAACCGTCTTTTTTGGGGGATGCAATTTCCAGTGCGGTTACTGCCAGAACCCTGCCCTGGTCGATGTGAAGGAGAAGCCGTCGCAGACTTCTCCTTCCGCTGTCATAGAATTTATGAAGACCAGAAAAGGGCTATTGGACGGAGTATGTCTAACGGGCGGGGAGCCGCTTTTATCTACGGACCTTGTGCCTTTGGCTAGGGAAATCTGGGAACTAGGCTTTAAAGTGAAGCTGGATACGAACGGCAGCAGCCTTGAAAAACTGCAGGAAGTTGCGCCTTGCTTAGACTATATTGCGATGGATATCAAATGCACTCCGGAAAAATATCCGGAGCTGACCGGATGCAGGAACAGTGGCGACAAGATATCCGAAACGGTCGAATGGATCAAAAACAGCGGAATCCCATATGAATTCAGGACAACAGTGCTGCCGGTCTGGCATCCTTTTGAGGATTTAACCGTGATCCGTAAGCTTCTTGGCCAGGAGACCAGCTGGGTGCTCCAGCAATTTCGCCAGCCCCCCCAGGGAGTCCTCGATGGAAAAACCTATGAAGCATACCCGGATTCCTGGCTTAAAGAAATGGGAGAGAAGCTAAACTGCCCAGTCCGCGGCTTGAAATAAAGAATTAAAGATTAAGGATGATTCCTGTATTGAACAGAGATCATCCTTAATTTTCATTCTTGTCAGAAATGCTTTTGAATATTTGTCTTGCTGCTGCAAAAAATGTTGACCATATCTCCATGGAATACTAAAATAGTAAAGAATGGTATTTTTTTGAAAAATATTTACCTTCTTGTAAGAGTGAGGAGAAAAATGGCTGTCTATGTAACTGCAAATGCAAATCTGGATGTGAACCCAGAATTAAACACAGACATAATCGCAAACATATATCCAGCTATTAATACAGATATTAGTAAACATATGAAGGAAAATTCACGAGAGCTGTATGTTTCTTTTGAATATTCGGCTGAACGGGTTGAAAAGATTAGAACGATTCAAGGCCGAATATGGGATTCTGAAAAGAAGCACTGGATTGTGCCTTATTCCAAAGAAACCATTATTAATTTATTTAAGCTATTTCCGAATGAAATTATTATCAATTCCAAAATCCCTAAGAGATTAGGAATAGATACTATTATTGAAAACCATATTTTTGATCGTATGCAAAAAGAACTGAAAATCCAGGGCTATAGTCATAATACTACGAGTGTTTATGTTGACAACGTTTTTTGTTTTTTATTTATAAAGATCCGGAGAACATTACGGATCAAGATATCAAAGATTATTTGCTGTATCTTTTGGAAAAACAGAAATGTTCCCATGCCTATGCAAATCAAGCAGTTAGCTCTATTAAATTTCTATTTCGTTGTATTTTGAACAAAGAAACAAACAGTAAATTACCCAGACCAAAAAAAGAAAAAAACTACCAGATATTTTAAGCCAGCTAGAAATTGAACGTATTCTTATGGCCTCGAGGAATCTTAAACATAAGGCTATTCTTACACTTGTTTATTCTGCTGGACTAAGAGTAAGTGAAGTATCTTCCCTAAAGGTAAACGACATTGACAGCAACAGAATGCTTATCCATCTCAGGCAAGGGAAAGGCAGGAAAGATCGGTATACCATATTATCAAGTGGGGCCTTAGAAATCTTAAGAAAATACTACGCAGCACAGTATAAATTGGATGATTGGTTGTTTCCCGGGGAAGAAAAAGGTGCACATATCTCAGAAAGGACTATTCAAAAAATATTTGTCAATGCCTGTAAGTATGCATCTATAGATAAAAGGGTATCCGTACACTCCTTAAGACACTCCTTTGCCACCCATCTACTTGAGGCGGGCATAGATTTAAGGTATATCCAGGAATTACTTGGACACAGCAGTTCAAAAACAACGGAAATATATACTCATGTTAGCATAAAAGATCTTGGTAAAATCAAAAGTCCTCTTGACAGCATTGGAGAAAGCTGGAATAACAGCTAAAGGAAATATTCCCGAACTAGGTTCGTAAATACCTCCATATTCAGATATAATACGAACCTAGTTCGGGAAAAAGACGTTAGCCGAAATTTCCCATTCCTCTGTATTCCTTTGTAGCTTTGTTTTGTTGGTTGGGAGGTTGGTTGGAGAAATGAGAAAAGACCTCTGCGAGAGAGGTCTTTTAATTATAAGACTGTTTATTCGTTAATAGCCACATCTGATTCTATGGAGTCATGTGATTCTGACGGTAAAGAACCTAAATCATATCTATAATGAAAGGTACCTCCGCTACCATCAGAATGAGGTTCGAACCCATTTGGTACATAGAAGTTATATATCAATGAAGGATTCCTAATATCAGCAGTAATAAACCTACATCCAGCGCCCATTACATTGTCAGGACTATTTAATGAGTGTCCATATGCAATGGTATCTTCTAGCATATATACACCAAGTGCTTTACCTTTGTATCTTAAATCACGTGCGATCCTGCAAAGTTTTAAAGCAGGTAATTGAGGAAATCGTGTGTCTAAATCTTTGATTTCAGCAGCATTATCTAATTCTAATACAATTGAATCTGTCGCTAAAGTAATATATCCTGCGATAATATCATTATGTAAGTATACGGTGGTAAAAGAAATTCTCTGTTTCTGATGCTCTAAAGCTTCTTTTTGTAAGAAATTATTTAAACTTGGTTCTTCGCAATAAAAATCCCCTATATTATGATAAGGGGATAGGCGTTCTACTTTAATTTCATTTAATATATCCATTACTTTTTCTTATAAGAATTGATTCTAGTATACAATCTATCTAATTTTTCAACTTTGCGTACATCTGTCTTACTATTCATCACTGATCTGATCAACTTTGTTGCTTCAAATCCTTTAATGGATGGTGTTGCTTCAAATGCTTGCGCCATACTATCACTCCTTCGCATAAAACGCCTATCTGTCTTCATATAATATCACCTTCCAAATATTGTTTCAATACTATATGCATAGTTTTTCCAATATAGAAAGGATAATACTGTATTTATTTAATATTATTATCATTTTCACTTCATAGCGAATAGGTTATATAACCTATTCGCTATGAACCATTAAATTTCCTTCATTTTGTTTTTGGGGATTTGTATTTATTGCAAATTATTTTTGCTTCAGTACGCTGTGCCGAATATGTTTCTAAGAAACATATTCGGCACAGCGTACTGATACTCCTTCTTTATGTCAGTATTTTTTCTTAAAATAAACTCCAGATGTATGTGTATAAGTTATACGCATAACGAATAAAGGAATTTTTAATAAATATATGGAAATATAGCTTATGTTGTTCTATGGAGCATGGGAAACTTCGGCTAACAGCGAATTCCCAAAACTTAGAATATATGAATGATGTAAGACGCTTCGGGAATTCACGGGACGTTAAATGAAATTGGTCGCAGGAACGCCGCGCCGTCCTGGCGCGGATAAATCAAGCATTACTTTGAAGTTAATTAAATACGTAAGGAGGCAAGAAAATGTCTGATGTAGAAGAGAGTATAGCTTCCAGCATTAACGAAGAGTTAGATTAAATATTCACCCACAACGCAAAGAAGAATTATTGAAAAAGTTATTCTTGCAGCTCTTGGGAGTATTCCGTGGGTTGGAGCTTTTTTTAGCACAATGGCAACATTAAAAACTGATGAAGGATCAATGAAAACTAATTATTTACAAACGAAATGGC
The DNA here is from genome assembly GCF_000512895.1 of Dehalobacter restrictus DSM 9455. Classification (NCBI taxonomy): domain Bacteria; kingdom Bacillati; phylum Bacillota; class Clostridia; order Eubacteriales; family Desulfitobacteriaceae; genus Dehalobacter; species Dehalobacter restrictus. The sequence goes on along the minus strand of NZ_CP007033.1, from coordinate 2,440,386 downwards.
TTGAAGAACACGAAAATAAGATTCGTGGATTACTAATAACATTGTCAGAGATTGATACCCGATTTAATTCCATTGGAGATGAAATTGAAGAGAGAGTCACAAGTGAAGATTATTTAAAACTTGTTCGTAAATCCTTTAAAGTGTGGGATGACGCAGATACTCATGAAAAACGTAAGTATGTCGCAAATTTACTTTCAAATGCTGCTGGAACTCGTTTGTGTTCCGACGATGTTGTCAGATTATTTATAGAATGGATTAGGTTATATAATGAGTTGCATTTTATGGTTATACGTATAATTTTTGTTAATCCTGGATTTACAAGATATGACATATGGGCGGAAATGTACGGTGAAGAATTACCTAGAGATGATTCAGCAGAAGCTGATCTGTTTAAATATGTTATTCGAGAGCTTAGTACTGGCGGCGTCGTTAGACAGGCTCGTTCAACCACAGGAGATGGACGGTTTCTTAAGAAGAGAGCAGCAAAGAACCAAAGACAAAAAAATGCACAAACGATGGAATCTGCTTTCGAAGGGACAAAACAATACGTGCTGACCGATCTCGGAAAACAATTTGTACATTATACGATGAACGAGTTGGTAGAAAGAATAGAATCATAAATTATACAAGTGAGGATTTTTATATGGCTAATCCAATGCAGTTAGATATCTTAGAACAAGGAATAAATGCATGGAATAATTGGAGAAATCAGAATCCCAGTATTATACCTGATTTAAGTAGCGCTAATTTGCGTATGCGAGATTTGAAGAATGTTAATTTCAGTAATACGGATCTTTTTATGACAGATTTATCTGAGGCAGATTTAACAAAAGCAAACCTTTGTAATACACATCTAGGGACTACAAGATTTTATGAAACCATTTTGAAAAGGGCTTCGATTTGTGATTCCAACCTTGAAAACGTTGACCTTGGAGGATGTGACCTAAGACATGTAAATTTTTGCAATAGTAATCTTCGACGAGCAAATTTAAATGGGACAGAAGACCTTTGTATTTTTATATTTGTAGTACAACAAGAGCAATTATTGGTAAATTAATTTTATAACTGTAAATTAAGGATGAGTTTTTACACGGTCTGTCCGTGGTCGGCTCCGAATTTTAGGTCGTCCAACTTTACATAACACGCAGTTCTCGCAACTTTACATAGATGCATGCGGTCATGACACATCGGCAATTCGCGGGACGTGACTCTAAAATCTGGCTTTCGGGGCTATATCAAGAAGCTATACTGTCTTTTCCCGTGAAGGATTCTCCGGATTTCAATTATTTCATCAAGTACAACATAGAAAACAAGGTAATTTCCTATTACTAAAATGCGGTAGTTTAGATGCATAAGGCGCATGTCTTTGGGCACAGACCCAATATATGGAAAAGCTTCAAGCTTAGAAATTGTTTGATCGACTTCGTCTAGGAAGGATAGTGCAGCGGAGGGATCATCCATCTGGATATACTCAATAATGCTGGTCAAATCTTCTTGGGCAATTGGAAGATATTCAACATGATATTCCTTATCCATTGATCTTATCCCTCAAAGTTTTCATAAAGTCTTTGTGTGAGATTCTCTCTATTCCTGAATTACTTTGCGCTTCGGCTTCACCTAGTTTTTGATAGAGCTCTAATAGAGTTTGTTGTTTTTCATATAGGGCCATACTCATAACAACAAGATCTCCTTGACCATTCTTAGTTATGAAAACTGGTTCACCATCTTTGTGGCAGATTTCAGATATTTGGTTGAAATTATTTCTTAGATCAGAAATAGGTTTTATAGTAGGCATAAGCATTCTCCTTTATCATTATATATATTAACATTATATCATAATTGTGATAGGCATATGCAAGAGCCAGATAAGACGTATTTTCCTTATATTGTGTAATAAGCCTCATCCTAAAGCATCTCAACTTTGAAAGGTGATTTGATAGGTTCATAGACAAGCATTCACCATCTGAAGCCCGTCTGCGTATGCTGTAATTAAAGCTACCAAAAAGGCGGGAATAAAAATGAATGAACAAATCACTGAACGTACGCCGGTTGTTATTGCGGCTGAGATTAATAGAATCAAACAACAGACTTGTAAAATTATGCTTACCAATGCCATTGAGGTTGGCAAGCACCTGAAGGAGGCCAAAGCCCTGCTTCCGTATGGAGAATGGGGAAAATGGTTGATCGAATCGGTGAGCTATTCCCAGCGCACAGCCAACAGACTAATGCAGCTCTTTGAAGAATATGGAGATAAACTGTTCGCTTCCATCGGTGACGGTGGCAGCTCAAATTCGTCAGCGCTGACGAATTTAACCTACTACCAGGCTCTCCTCCTTCTGGGGATTCCGGAAGATGAGCGGGAGAAATTTATCCTGCAGCATAATGTTAAAGATATGACTTCCCGGGAGCTTGATCAGACTCTCAAAGAACTGAACCAAACCGCTCCGGAGAAAGTGCAGGCTCAAGTCACGCCAATACCAAATAATCCTCAGGATATCAAAATAGAATATATAACCGTCAAAAAAACCGACAAACCAAAAAGTGCGCCAAAAACTGCAGCCCCCTCAACCTTTACCACGGAGTATGAAGAAAAATGCGCCACTTGCTGCAAAACGATCGCCGATACGTTCTACGAACTGCTGACAGCGCTCGGACAACTGGCCAGACTTGATCCGGCGGTGAAGGAAAAATGCAATAAAGACGCGAGCCGGCTTGCAGAAAATATGGTCGAAAGGCTCAAAGAGTGGCCGCCTGTTGTCAAGACGAATATGAAGGTTGAGACCTACGCTATCCATGAAAGGTGGTAGAATCGCCAACTCCTTACCAAAAGGAGAAGGCACCAGACCGCTGGGAATCCCGGCAGTCAAAGACACAGCATTCTTGCGGCTGATCAACAAATGGCTGTAACCTTGGGAGAATACATAATTTCCTGAGGTTTTCTTTTGGGACAAAGCCATTGCCTAACACTGTGTTTTAGCGACACTTTGCCAATATGAGCTAAGAAGTTTATCTTTGAGAATTTGGTTTATTATTAAATTCATAGTATTTAGCTATGATTAACGAACTTAATACACCAAGAACAATGAAGTTAATAAGTGCCATTAATGTCGAACTAATCTCACTCCGCATCCAAGGTGCTATGTTTACCAGTGTTTGCATTATTCCAGTATTACCAATATAAAAAAGTGAGGATACGCCTAAACCTTTAATTAAATAATAGTCTTTGCCAGTTAATCTGATAACAATAGTAACAATAACACCTAATCCAGACCCAAGAAGAAACTGAACGATGTAACCTATTAGAATTCCAGCTGGGGTATAGAGAACGTCAGTGTTTAGTAAAATGTTTCCAGCTACTACCCAAGGCGGCGTAAATTGAATACCAGATAAAAGAAGTATCCAGTCCATTAAAGTCATGACAATTGCTGCAATTATTCCACTGATTGTTCCGATAGTGATAGTATCATTATATTTTTTCAAAGTAGTACCTCTCTTCTAACAGAATGATACAAATATAGTCTGTTCAGAAAAAGAGAATTTTATCAATTAACTAATTAAGTTAAGCCCTATAGACTTTACGTATGAATAAAATGTTTTTAGTATAAGAAGAGTCGCCCTCCATTAGCGACTTCTCAATCTGGGGGCGAACAATCTGGGTCATTTTTAAAACTTTTAATATCTTACATCGGAATAATGGAATTGGTGATAGAAGGCAACTGACCTTCCTCTTGGACTTCAAGGTTAATTTGGCGGGTAACCTCAGTGATATCCGGATAGAGGGTAAAGCGTGTCACACCATAATGCTCAAGTTGAGAAGTGATCAATGGAATTTTGTTGGCAGCGACACAGATCTCAAGGAGATAGTCCGAAGCGTCTGAGAAGAGATTCAATGGGATAATCTCTTTATCATGGGGGAATACAGTAAAAACCCCTTTTTGAGCGACAATGTGTGGATTGTTCAAGGGGCCGATGACAGCGGCAGGCTTCTTACTGGCAAGGATTTCAGCATTCGGCCCAAAGTAGAGATCAACGATCTTTTCATCTACATTGGGAATATAGCCAGCTTTAACAAAGCTATGAAATGAGAATGCTTCATTGAGCAGAACGGGATTTAGAATCCAAACTGCAGCATCTTTGCCAACATCGTTAGCACCCCGACCATCCAATGCAAAGAAAAGGGCAGTAAGCGCATCTCGGCTCCAATCCAATAGTCGGGTTGGTACTCCGTAATGTTGCATCATAAAGAGCCAGTGCCAATAAGCTGCCGGACCATTCGGAATGGGAAAAGAGGGCAGCTCCTGTACGAAAGGAATAGCATAAGATTTGAACTTAGATAGATAGATAATTTCCATTTGGGGATTGCGCCCTCTTCGTGTGATGCTGGGTTCTAAATTGAATGCGTTTTGGTTTGCCGGTTGGTTTTGACCACGGTACCATAATTCACATCTACCCCCCGCAGGGCAGATCTTTTGGAATGCATAATCTACAGCTCTTAAATAATCTTCAACACTTCCAATCCGAGTCACACAACGAGTAACTGGACTTGATTGTTGTATTTCAGTAGACATTTCCCCACCTCCTTTATAAGTTATGAAAAGTAGGACAGGGAAGTGCGTGTATGGAGTTGTCATTTGAGTGAATGTGTAAATCTACCGACTTCCGATGACAGCCGGTTCCCGCTACTTGGAGGATGATATTAATACAGCAAAGAAGAAAATAATGGAAGATAGTGTAAGCTTAGGATACAATAGGGGTATCATCCCTTTTCATTATCATAGATGCCGCTGAAAGCGACGTAAGGATGAGTTAGGTGACAGACCATGCGAGATTTGTAAGGGACTAGTTTTTGGAGTTTTCACTTAAAAGTGAAAGTACTGGCCAAAAGAAAGGAAGAGAAAATGATGTCTAAAATTCTTATCCTAGGTGGGACAGGTCAAACTGGTAGATTGATATCGCGTCATTTATTGGAGTATTCCGAAGCTACCGTTACAATTGGGACACGATACCCCGACAAGGCGCAGGTATTTGTTGATGAGCTGAATCAACAGTACCCCGGTTTACGTGCATCGGCTGTTTATGCAAACGCATCAGAAGCGGAATCCTTACGAACAGCGTTTAAAGACCAGTCTATCGTTGTGGTCGCAGCCCCCACGACTGCCTATACCGAAATCGTGGCCCAGGCTGCGCTTCAGGCTGGAATTGATTATCTCGATGTGCAGCTTGGCTCTAAGAAATTTGCTTATTTGCAGTCCCTTGCTACAGAAATCAAAAGCGCTGGAAGAACTTTTATCACGGAGGCCGGGTTTCATCCTGGGCTCCCTTCCGCACTGGTTCGTTACGTGGCCACCCATATGGACTCGATTGAAAGCGCCATAACAGCTGGCTATCTTAATATGGGGAAAGATCTTCCTTATACCGAAGCAGTTGACGAATTGGTTGAGTGTTTCAAGGAATATCAGGCTCAGGTCTATAAGAATGGACAATGGACGAAAAAAAGCTCGTATGAAATACGTAAAATAGATTTTGGGAGCGACATCGGATTGAAACGGTGCTATTCGATGTTCTTTGAGGAATTGCAGCCGCTGCCGGAGTTGTACCCCTCGCTCAAGAATCTTGGCTTTTATATATCGGAGTCACACTGGGTGACAGACTGGGTAACGATGTCAATCGTCTGGATGTGGCTAAAGATCATGCCAAACGCTGTCAGATCCATTGGTAAGCTTTTATGGTGGAGCATGGGCACTTTTCACAAACCGCCATATCGGGTTGAACTTCTGGTTAGGGCATCTGGATCTAAGGATGGACAGATGATTCAACCCCACGTCAGCGTTTCTCATCCCGATGGTTACGAATTAACAGCTATCCCTGTTGTTGCAACTTTATTGCAATACTTGGATGGCTCTGCCCGTAAGCCTGGACTTTGGATGATGGGGCACTTGGCTGAACCGAATCGTCTTCTAAAGGATATGGAAAAAATGGGTGTGAAGTGCATATCAAGCTTTTCCTAAACGGCAGCTGCTTATTTGAATGAGGTGGAGGGTTACTTAACAGATGTACAATCTGCATTGGACTTTACAAAAAATTGAGTCAAGATTGAGTCAAGAAGGAATTTGTCAAAATACCCAGAAATAACAATCATAGCCATGTAAATATTTATACAAGGAGTAATCACATGGAAAGATTAACAAAAGCATTAGAAAGCAATGGTCTTTTTATTGTGGACGATTTTCAAATACAGCATGATGCAAATGGTTATTCTGGGGAAGCCATTAATAAACTGGCAAAGTTCGAAAATTTTTATGATGATTTGATATTCAAACAAAGTGAAATCTCTATGGGATTAGAAAAGCTAAGATTTGAAGGCAAAACGAATTCAGTAAAATTCAAGCAACTGCTGACGAATAAAATGACCAATCATACAATATTAATTCTTTTGAAAACGTATGGATTGCAGTAAATGGAAAAGATGCTAATAGAATTAATGATTCTTACAGTTGTCATTCATATTGTCGATACCCTGGCCTACTCTGTACGCTTGAATTCCGTAAAGAGCGGACAGGTTGCTTTATCTTTTTCACTTTTCAACATGTTTGTTCTTGTTTCACGGACAGCCAACATGTTTCAGGGACCGTTAATTGCAAGCATTGTTGGTTTAAGTATAGCGCAAGGACTGAACCCGATCAGTGATTTGCGGTCGGTTATTTTTGCTGCGACAGCGGGGACCCTATTTGGAATCCTGCTCATACCTACATTTTTAAAGATATTTGAAGTTGCTGTCAAACGTTTAGAATTAGCCGGTTCTGTACCTTCCTTAGTTGTCGAGGCCCTGCAGGCAAATAATATCAAGCGAATTGTAAAAAGTGCTGTACGGCCTTCGAAGACAATGCTGGAAAGACTAAGGTATAGAGAGATACCCAAAAGGTTACTTGTTACCAATGTTTTGGTTACAGGTATATATACCATTGGGGTCCTTGCCGCTAATTACTCAGCTCTTCTGGTTCCGGAGCAAGCAGCACTAGCAGCAGCAGCTTCATCAGGAATCATTAATGGCATGGCAAGTATTCTACTCACTTTTTTTATCGACCCAAAATCGGCAATTATTACAGACCAGGCATTGAAAGGAATAAGGCCGTATGCTGATGTGAAAGCATTGGTCATTATGCTTATTGCTACAAAACTAATTGGCACATTATTGGGGCAAGTGCTGTTTTTGCCGGCCGCCCAGATTATTGCAAGCTTTTACATGTAGTGATGACGCCTGTTCATCATGAATATTAGCAAGGAAATAAGAGCCTGTTTATTAATGCGATAGGGAACTGAAAATAGTTTTCACAGAAAATAAATATTGGAAGAAGGAATTAGCCACATCACCAAGAAAGTAAACAATAATTTAATAAAGGGGGTCATTTTTTTGACGACAATGAGCTCAGTCAATGATTTTCTAGACCTGCGTACTTTAGCGGTGGTCGGGGTATCCAGATCCGAAAAGAAGTTCTCGCGTAGGCTGTATAGAACGTTAAAGAAGAGAGGGTATAATGTTTTTGCCGTAAATCCCAATATGGACAGTATTGACGGCGAGATCTGCTATGAGAACCTTCAGTCTTTACCGCAGAAAGCCGACGGCGCAGTGATCGTCGTCCCTCCTGACCAAACCAATAAGGTCGTTAGGGACGCGGTAGAAGCTGGAGTCAAGCATATCTGGATTCAGCAGGGGGCTGAATCTAAAGAGGCTATAGACTATTGTACGGAAAATCAGATAAACGTCATCCATGACCAATGCGTCCTAATGTTTGCAGAACCATCGTTTCCTCATTCATTCCACCGGTCCGTATTGAAGGTGTTTGGAAAACTTCCGAAATAATAGATTAGCCGGCTCAAAAAACATTTGAGCCGGCGTTTTTTTTCAAGAAATGGATCAGCTTCACTCGACAATGGAAACAATAAAGGTTGTAAGATCTTCGACAAGGTTATATTCCTTAGCCCGGACATGGGCCAACCCTTTGTCAGCGATTAATATCCTGATAATTGGGCGCATCGGCAAACTTTTATTCTGGTCAACCACAATCCCAACTTCACCTGTATTGAGCTTAACGGTACAGCCGGTCGGATAGGCTGCAACATGCTTTAAGAACGTTACAACCAACTGCTGGGAGAATAGTTTGTTTGCACATCCCATTACAATTTCACAGGCTTCATGCGGGACGATCCGGGAGTGGCCCGGGCCATCATTGACCAGATTATCATAGAAGTCGGCCAGCCCGACGATTTGAGCCAGGATATGGAGGTGCCGGCCGGACAGCTTCCGGGGATAGCCGTTTCCGTTCAACCATTCGTGATGCTGCAAAGCAATATGCGCACTCAATAAGTTCAATTCCGGTTTGTTCCGAAGTATTTCAAATCCATGTACAGTGTGCGTCTTATATAGGTCATTTTCCTTCGGAGTAAAGGCCTCACGTTTGGCGACAAGCTCTTTTGGCAGCTTGACAGTCCCGATATCGTGAAGCAAAGCCCCTACCGCCAGTGCCTCCAGGGTATCTTTATCCAGTCCCAAAGCTTTGCCCAAAATGGTCGCAAGGACACAAACACTGACTGAATGCGCATAAACTTGATTGTCATAGCTCCGCATATCTGTCAGGCTCAGAAATATCTTTTCTTGAAACAGGACGTCCCCGATGATGTTGTTTACTGTCTTTTTTACCTGAAAACCATTGAGATCTTTACCGATTCGTACCGCTTCCGCTGAATGTTCAATGGAGTTCATTGCCTCCCGCCTGTTTTCCTCGGAAATAACATCCTCAATAACGATATCCTTCGTTTCGTCATCGTCCACATAGACAATACTAATGCCCAGTTCTTTTAACCGGTCGATATATGGCTGGGTCAGCGTGATTCCTTTCCCAAGCAATGAACGGCCGTTATGCGAGAAAATGGTTCGTCCCAACACGTCTCCCTTTTGAAGCCGGTTTACACTTACCTGACGCAATTGTAATCTTCCTTTCCGATAAATCAGTGCTGGCTGAAGCAACAAAAAAATCACCAGCAGATTGCATGGCGACATTCAAAACAAACCTGAGCGGATTCGGTAGCCTGGCAGTCATCAGAATTATTCTGGAAGACCCATAGCTTTGCGTCCCTGGCTTTCACCAAGTTTGCCATTGTCGTTGCTCCTGTATCCCTATTCGATTGATATTTCGGTCACAGAACTATTGTAGCACATCCCTTTCAGGTTCTACAGGGGTTATTCGAAAAAATATTCTTTATTTTGGCGCCAAATGATCAATGTTTCTTGGTTTAGCAGAGGAATCCGCTTAAATTCGTATAACTAATTAATGATGTTTATACGCGTGTGGATCGGTACAATTCCCGTTAAATAGTAAGCGTAAACCATGTAGGCGGATTGTCATAGAATCAGCAGAATGAGAGAATATCCCAAAGAGTCTAAGTGTCACCAAAAGAGTCTAAGGTAGACATTTAGATAGAATGGGAGTGACTCAAATGGAGCAAAGCCTGCAAACCTTAAGCGTAAACCAACGGCTGGCCGAGTGGAGCGAGCGGATCTCATCCTGCCGGAACAGTGGAATAAGCATCAGGCAATGGTGCCTGGAAAACGGGATTGTCGAGAAAACATATTACTATTGGCAACGCCGAGTGTTTAAAGCATTGACCACGCATCAAGAGCCGTACTTTGCCAGAGTTCCCGTTGAACGCCGGAATGACTGTCTGGAAATAGCGGCAACAGTGCGCATCGGAAATGCCGAAGCCGACATTTACCCCAGCGCAGATGCATCAGCCATTGAAGCAATCTGCCGCGCGCTGAAGTCATGCTGAATGATTTCACCGGAGCCGACTGCATCTATATTGCCTGCGGATACACCGATCTTCGATGCGGGATTGACGGTCTATCTGGAATCGTCCAGCAGAAGTTTCGGCTGGATCCGTTTTCGAGCACCCTGTTTCTATTTTGCGGACGCCGATGTGACCGGATAAAAGCTCTGTATTGGGAAGGCAATGGGTTTGTTCTCCTGTACAAACGGCTTGAAAACGGAAGGTTTCAGTGGCCGCGTAGCCCCGCCGAAGCGCAGGCGCTTACCCCACAGCAGTACCGGTGGCTAATGGAAGGTTTAAGCGTAGAACAACCCAAAGCACACCGTCCGGCGTCAGGCCTCTGCATGGTTTAAGAAGGCTCAGAAAGGGTTCGAAAAGAATACTGGAAACCCTTGAAAACACTGGAAAAACTGGCTTTTTCATGGTATAATTTTGTTATGAAAGAGCTACAAAAAAATGAGATAAATAACGCCGAAATGGTCACCATTTCACGTGCGGAATATGAAGCACTTAAGGCACACAACACAGAGTTAAACAAACAGATTGAGTTGCTTCTGCAACAGATACGCCTGGGCCAAAAGAAACGCTTCGGATCTTCCTCCGAAAAAACGCAGGAAGCGGTCATGGAGCAACTGAGCCTTTTGTTTAACGAGGCAGAAGCGTATATTAAAATCGAGTCACCAGAGAAAACAAAAGTTGCTGCCCATACCCGCCAAAAGCGTTCCGGCAGCCTTGAGGAAATCCTGCCGGATAATGTCCCCGTTGAAGTCGTTGAGCATCGTCTTTCTGAGGAAGAACGGCTTTGTGCAGCCTGCGATACTGTCATGCAGGAAATCGGCAAGGAAGTCCGCCGCAGCCTTGTAATTGTTCCGCCACAGGTAAAAATCCGTGAAGACCGGTATTTCAGCTATGCCTGCCTGACCTGCAAAGCAGAGGCCTTGGAAACCCCCGTGTTGAAAACACGGAAAGATAAACCCGTCATCTCCGGAAGCTTTGCCTCCCCGGAAGCGATAGCTCACATCATGACCCAGAAATTCGTCATGTGTTCTCCCCTTTACCGACAGGAACAGGAGCTGAATCGAAGCGGTGTGATGCTATCCCGTCAGACGATGTCCAGCTGGATCTTAAGAGTAGCCGAGGACTGGTTGAAACCAGTGTATGAGGAGATGCACCGACGGCTCTTGCAGCACAGTGTTCTCTTCGCGGATGAGACCACCTTGCAAGTACTCAAAGAACCAGGCAAGAAGGCGCAAGCCAAAAGCTACATGTGGATGTACAGAACCGGCGGGGATACAGAGCACCCGCTCATACTTTATGAATACAAGCCGGATCGAAAAGCTGAAAACCCGAAGAAATTTTTGGAAGGATTCTCCGGATACCTGCATGCGGATGGTTATCAGGCTTATTACACGTTGCCGGAAAACATCACGGTAGTCGGTTGCTGGGCCCATGCTCGGCGTAAATTTGATGAGGCGGTCAATTCCTTGCCAAAATCCGAGCAAAAAGGATCTTCGGCAGTAATTGGGCAAGAGTATTGCAACAAGCTATTCTCGATTGAGGATAAGCTTAAATGTCTTACCCCTGAAGAACGATATACCCAGCGGCTGGAGTTGGAAAAACCGGTTCTGGATGCCTTCCTGACTTGGGCACAAACAAGAAACGCAGCTCCGAAGTCTGCCCTTGGAAAAGCCTTATATTATCTGCAACAGCAGTGGCCTCACTTGATAGAGTATCTGAAGGACGGCCGGCTGGAGCTCTCTAACAACCGAGCAGAACGGAGTATAAAACCTTTTGTCATGAGCCGAAAAAACTTTCTATTCGCAAATACGCCGAATGGTGCCCAGGGCAGTGCAATAATTTATAGCCTAATTGAAACCGCCAAGGAGAATGACCTTGATCCGTACAGGTATCTGGTATATGTCCTGAACACTGCTCCTAACATTGATCAAACACATCCAGACTGGGTGATTCCATTACTCCCGGCAAATGCTCCTGAGCATTGCCGAGTACCGTATGCTAAGAGCAAATGCGACGAATGATTTTTATATGACGCGAGCCTGCTGGTTACGGCGGGCTCTTTTTTACGCCGCTAGAGTTTACGCTTACGTTAAATAAGCCTATTCCGTATGCGTTAATAAGCAAGATCGTGAAGTACAGAGTTGCGGAGAACTGTTCTGCACGGGTTGAACTCTGATTTTTATCAAACATTGCTATCAGGAGATGTATGCAATGGTCAAATCAATGGTAAGTAAAGAATACAGGCGGAAATGCGCCGACTTTTCATTATGCGGATTGAATTGCTGTCTTTGTCCGCGTTTTCATACGGACGGTTCTTCAAAGTGCCCCGGCTGCGGGGGTCCGGACTTTTTTTTGAAGCATCCTTCCTGTGCCGTAATTACCTGTAATAAAAAGCATCAAAATGTTGAATACTGTTTTGAATGCAGTGTCTATCCATGTGAGAGGTATCAGGCTCCAAGCGAGGCCGATTCCTTTATATCCTATCAAAATGTATTGCAGGATCAGGCCAAGGCTAAAATAGACCTTCAAAATTATCTTGAAGAACTGACGGAAAAACACAAAATTTTAGGCGAACTAATCACGAATTACAACGACGGCAAATCAAAGGGATTTTATTGTCTGGCGGTCAACCTGCTGCCGCTTTCCGTCTTGAACAATATGATGGATAAGAACCATCATATGGATCAGACCAACTGCAAGGGCAGTGCTGAAGAAGCCGTCCGCTTGCTGAAAGCGGAAGCCGATCGCCTGAATATTCAACTGGTTCTTAGAAAGGTGAAAAAGGATTAGACAAGCTATTCAAGCATCATTTCTGGGGTAAATCAAAAGTTCTTAGTTTTGGAGGATCAAATATTGTCTGGAATTCGTGAACCAATAGACGTTTTTGCTGAGCAAAGATGCAGTCTGAGAGCTGACTGCGAGAACTGCTTCGGATTGTGCTGCACCGCGTTGTATTTTTCAGCTTCGGAAGGCTTTCCAAACGATAAAGAGCCGGGCCAGCCCTGTCGGAACCTGCAGGAAGACTTTCGCTGCTGTATCTATCAAGATCTTCAGGGATTGGGTCTGAAAGGCTGCATGGCATTTGACTGTTTTGGCGCAGGGCCAAAAGTATCCAGGCTCAGTTACGGTGGCAGAGACTGGCGGCGATCACCGGAATTCCGGGAGCAAATGTTTGAGGTTTTCCTTGTCATTCGGCAGCTTCAGGAGATGCTCTGGTATTTGACAGAAGCAGAGACATTACGCCCGGCTCGTTCAATTCATGAGGCGCTTCGTACCCTGCGGGAAGAGACGGAACGGCTGACACTGCTCAGCCCGTGCGAGGTTCTGAAAATGGATGTACCTTTATATCGTACCGAAGTAAATACCCTGCTGCTTCAAACAAGTGAACTGGTCCGTGTTTCTGTTTGTCAGGAGTGGAATATTCAGGCTGGGATTCGGAAGGCCTTTAAGCGCAGGAGCAGTCTGGTCGCTGCAGATCTCCGGGAAACGGACCTCAGAGGGGCTAACCTTAGAGGAGCCTGTCTGATTGCCGCAGACCTCAGCGGGACCGATCTGGGCGGAGCTGATTTGATCGGGGCGGATTTGCGCGATGCCGATCTCAGCGGTACTGATTTAAGCCAAAGCATTTTTCTGACCCAAGCCCAGCTGAATACGGCGAAGGGGGATAAGCGTACCAAGCTGCCGCCATCACTCTTTTATCCAAGACAATGGAGTTTGGACTGATATGGAAATGGAAATCATCTATTCATTTGAACCGATCATTAATCAGGAGTCCCGGGTATTGATCCTCGGCTCGATGCCGGGAGTGCAATCGTTGAGGGAGCAGAAATATTATGCCCATCCTTACAATCACTTTTGGCGGATTATGTATGCGCTTTTTGACAATGCCCGTGGATGGTCTAATGCCACGGATGCCATGGATGATTATGATAGTAGGAAACAATTTCTTTTGGACAGAAAAATTGCCCTTTGGGATGTCATTCGTAGCTGCTCCAGAGAAGGCAGCCTCGATACCAATATCGTCAATGAACAAACCAATGATTTTAAAAATTTATTTATTCGGTATCCACATCTGGAATTACTTGCATTTAATGGAGCAAAGGGCTTTAATATATATAAGAGGAAAATCCGTCTGGAGTCTGCTTCCATTGCCTATCTGCTATTGCCCTCGACCAGTCCGGCCAATACGATGAAATTTGAGGAAAAGCTGACACATTGGAAAGCAATTTTGAAATACTTATGAAATCTTGAAGTAATACCCATGAAGTTTTAAGCAAGTCGTTGTGAAAGGTGTGAATTGATGGATAACAATCAGCCTGAACTGAAAGATAATTATACATTTCTGATTGTAGGAGATTCCATTTCCAAAGGTGTGATCTATAACGAGGATCAGGGGAAATATTCGTTATTGGACAGAAACTATGTTTCTCTGGTCCAGAACAGCCTGAAAGGTATGGTTTATAATGCTGCGAAATTTGGTAATACCATAAAAAAAGGTATTGAACGCCTTAACCGGGATGTCTCCAAAACGTGTCCGGATATTGTACTGATCGAATTTGGAGGCAATGACTGTGATTTTGACTGGATGCAGATTGCGAGTGATCCAATGGCAGAGCATGAACCCAAAACGGATTTCAACGTTTTCGGGAAAATGCTTACAGATACCATTATTTCGCTTAAAAACAATAATATTATCCCGGTGTTGATGACGCTTCCCCCGCTTGACGCCGATCGGTATTTCAAGTGGATTAGCAAAAACAGTAATGAGATAGGAAAAAGTATATTAATTTGGCTGGGAAGCGTTACAAAGATATACTGGTGGCAGGAACGCTACAATTCTATGATTGTGAACATTGCAGAGGAAACCAGGACGAGATGGATCGATGTAAGAGGTGCTTTTTTGAAGACACCGGATTTTACTCAATTGCTTTGTATTGATGGGATCCATCCGAATGAAGACGGGCATAAGGTCATTGCCCAAAAGGTGACGGAATACCTCAGACAGAATTACAATTTTCTGCTCAAAGATTCTTCCGCGGACACCCTTTCTTAGTACAATTAGAAAGTATAAGTTTTTCATCCTTTACGCTTTTCATCATCTATTTATTTAACATGGTACTATTCCTAGGAAGGATCAGAATATTGAAGAATTTGCTGAATATGCTCAAAAGAAATAAGACCCCGCTGATTGTGTTAGGTGTCATTATTATGGTGTTGCTCATCATTAAACTGGTTCTGGTGGATATTGTCTATATTGGCCACCAATACGAAAAGAACAGGATTATTACCCCATGGGGGGAAAAGATAAAATCTGCAAACCTTTCTGTAGATTATACAATTGAACAGGCTCTAAGCGATATAGACAGTCTCGGGCTGAATACCCTGAATGTCCCTGTTCAAATTGATATTCCGTCGTTGACGGCCAGTACGATGAGTATCAATGCCGAAAGTGAAAAGAAAGCGGTCCGGCTGATTAAACGCTTAAAATATAAAGGAATTAACGTCATTCTGGAACCTTATCCGTATATTCAAAACGGTGAGAAATATGAGACGGATCTCAAGCCGGATAATATCAATCAATGGTTCTGGAACTGGAAACAGGTCGTCCTTGCCGAACTCATCCGTGATGTGGCTAAGCCGAATAAAGTCTACGCCCTGTGTATCGGTTCCAACTTTGATCAATTCGAGGATCAATGCGGTTATTGGACCGATGTCGCGGATTTTGTCAGGGCGGGATACCAGGGCAAAGTGACTTACCGGACAAACTGGTGGTATACAGCTGAATGGAATGCCGGGCAGAATTTGGCGTACGATACCTACATTACCAAATTAAATAATCCGCTTCTTGGAAAAGTGGATTTTATCTCTGTGGCAGCTTATTTTGAATTGACCGACCAGGAGACCAATACGGTAGATAACCTTGTAAGCTCGATCTATAAGACCCGGATTTTTGACCGAAACCAGAATATCTATGATGAATTAAAGCAGTTGTCTGCGAAATGGAACAAACCTGTATTCTTTGGTGAACTGGGTTTCCCAAAAAGAGACGGTGCTGCAGTTCATCCCTGGAATCCTTTGCCGTCAGAAATAATTAATAACCAGGAGCAGGCAAATTGCTTTCTGGCTTATCAGCAAGTGTTTGAAAAAGAAACCTGGCATCTTGGTTTTTCTGTTTTTGCTGTGGGCAAAGATGATGAAAACAAGAATTATTACCCGAGCGAGCAAAGCAAGCAGGCCATTAAAAGATGGTATGCCGAATACCAGCATACTGGCATACAATAGCCGAAAAGCTAAATAAAGTATTTGGCTTTTGCTCCCGGGAAATGACGGTTCATAAACGCCAGAAAGGAAGTCTTTATTTCCTCCATTTCAACGGGTGGGTAGACATATTTTCCGTAGCCGAACTGCCCGAATTTAAATTTGCGCGAAGCTTCATCCATCGGTAGGCTTGTCTGCGGATAGATATTTAAAATATTGGACTTGGCTCGGGAAGAAAAACGATGTGTGATAAATTCAAAAGTAAGCGCTGCAGGAGAAAAGTTTGCCGGAGAAGCGGCTTTTAACTGCTCTGCCAGGTCAGCAAAGAGCTTTTCGTATTGATCCATCCAGTTCTCAAATCTGATAATCGGGGCAATAATAAAACCCAAAGGGTAGCCGGCGCGAAGTACTTTTCCGGCTGCCTTTATTCTATTTTCAGCGGATGGTGTCCCATGCTCATAATTTCTGATGATTTCCTCGCAATTAAGGCTGAAACGAAACCTGGTATGACCGTGATGTTCCAGATTCAAAAGGCTATCGACGTCAGTGAATTTTGTGACAAAGCGGAACCTGCCCTGAGGCTGCCTTCCAAAAAATTCAATGCTTTTTCTCAGACTGCCTGTATAATGTTCCATCGGGATTGGGTCGGACACTGCGGCTCCTTCGAAATAAGTGATCTCGGGTAAACGTTCCTGGATTAAAGTTTGGGCTTTTTCAAGCAGTTCATTTATATTAACATAGATGCGGATGTACGGTCTTGCACCCAGCGTCGTGGCTAAATAACAATATTCGCACATCCCGGGACAGCTTGTGGTCAGCGGCAGCTGATAATGAGCTGAGGGTTTGCAGGTTTGAAACGTTTTTCCGCGTTTAACACCGATCACCAATGTTTTTTTGGCTTCAAAATAGGTTTTGGCAGCAGTATCTCCGCTCAGACCGGTTATTCTGTTGTGAGAACTTGTTGCTTTGACCGGAATCTTGATTTGCCGAAAATAATCAACAAGCTTCTTCCCAAGTGGATAATTCAGGGCTTCGGGTTCATAAAAGACCTGTTTGGGCTCGAAATTCAAGTTAATCCCCCTTCTGGAGTACAACATATTCAGGGGTATGGACTTCTTCAGCGCCGATAGTAGAGGGCAATTCATATTTATACCCATTGATCATGGATGAGGTAGTAGCATCATCATCCAGAAGATCCTGTCTGAATACAAGGTAGAGGTGAATCAACAAAAAAACCACATAGCCCCAAGCGACAAGATGATGACTCATTCTAACCAGATTCTCGTTGTGAAAAGCCGGAATAACCCAGGAAAACAACTTTCCGGATATACCGTCCGGATTGGTGCCTATCCGCATAGCAAAACCGGTTATAATCATGAAAAAACTTCCGATCCAGATGAAAAGAAGATAAGATAGCTGGGCCAGGGCATTATGCCCGAGATGTCCCTGATGTTCTCCTCTCATAAATAAATAGTAGCGGACTGTTGACTTGAGGTCCTGCCAAAAAGCCTTCTGCCAGAAACGTATCTTGGCATACGCATTGCCTGCCCAGAACCAATAGAGGCGGAATAACAGATTGGCCGTAAAGATAAAAGCGGCTATTCCATGCCAGTAGCGAACTGATCCCATTAAAAACTGCTGGAAAGCTTCTCCGGCGGTTATAAAGACAGGATTTCCAATATACAGACCTGTAAGAAAGAGTACGGTGACAGCGGCTGCATTTATCCAGTGAAACATCCGGACAGGAAATTGCCAGACGTATACCGGTCTGCGCTGCGGCATCGGAGCGGAACTTTTCTTTTCTTTGGATAAGGCCAATCGTAATCCCTCCATATCACTTAGAATATATGCTAGCGTCACCATGGCACGCAGATATTGTGGCCCCTAGATTTTCTCTAGCAATAGTTTTCCTTGTGGTGTTATCAGGTGTGCCGCGCAGGCGATGCAGGGGTCAAATGAGTGAATGGTCCGGAGCAGTTCCAGGGGCTGGTCGGTAGCAGCGACCGGTGTGTCGAGCAGCGACGCCTCATAAGGACCTTTTTGTCCTGTAGCATCCCGCGGTGAGGCATTCCAGGTTGTCGGCACAACCGCCTGATAGCTTTCCACCTTGCCGCCGCGGATTTTAATCCAGTGAGCCAGGGCTCCTCGCGGGGCCTCAGCCCAGCCGACACCCTGCGCTTCTGCCGGCCAGCGGCTCGGTTCCCATTTTTCAGGATTGAAGGTTTGTGTGTCACCGGCTTTAATATTAGCGATTAGGTCCGCATAAAAACCGGCAAGTTGATCGACGCAAAATTTTGCTTCCAGTGCTCTGGCCAGCGTTCGTCCGAGCGTTGAAAACAAAGCGTTGAGCGGAAGGTCCAGTTTCCGCAGGGAGCTGTCGACCATTTCCTTGATTTCCTTATTGCCCTTGGCATAAGCAACCACGAAGCGGGACAGTGGGCCGACTTCCATCGCATGGCCCTGCCAGCGCGGTGTTTTGATCCAGCTGTATTTTTTTGATTCATCCAAATTGTGATAAGGTGGTTTGGGCCCGTCATACGCTGGATCCGTCCGCCCCTGCCACGGGTGAAGCCCGGCATCCTTATCCGCATATTGATACCACGAGTGAGATACAAATTCCTGAATATGGCTTGGATCCTTTAGATCAAGATCATAGACTTTGCTCAAATCTCTGTTCAGGACAATCCCGCGCGGGAACAGGTAGCTGTCCGGTTCGTGGATATCGACGAGTGGTACACCGCCGTAGGCCAGGAAGTTGCCGATCCCGCCTCCCCAAAGGTCTTTTTTATAAAAACTAGCAATGGCCAGAATATCCGGAATAAGAACCTGGTTGACAAATATCTGGGCCTCATCAATCTTCGTTTTCACAAGATTCAGGCGTTCCATATTCAGAACATGGACATCATCAAGGTTGATGCTCGAAGCATGCCCGCCGACCAGATAGTTCGGGTGCGGGTTTTTCCCTCCGAACACGGTATGGACTTTAGCGATTTCTTTTTGCCAACTTAATGCTTCCAGGTAATGCGCGACTCCCATTAGATTGGCTTCCGGCGGTAAGCGATAAGCGGGATGGCCCCAGTAAGCATTGGCAAAAATGCCAAGCTGACCGCTTTGGACAATATTCTTAACTTTGTTTTGCACATCCCTGAAGTAGCCTTCGGAAGAATTAGGCCAGGAGGAGATGGACATGGCCAGACTGCTTGTTGCTTTAGGATCAGCCTTTAACGCGCTTAAGACATCAATCCAATCAAAACCATGCAAATGATAAAAGTGGATCACATGATCCTGGGTAAATTGAGTCAGCGTCATGATATTGCGTATGTAATTGGCATTCTTGGGGATCGGATAATCCAAGGCATCTTCTACTGCCCGCACAGAAGCAATCGCATGAATGTGCGTGCAAACACCGCAAATTCGTTGGACAAACGCCCAGACATCACGTGGATCCCTGTTTTCGACAATCTTCTCAATTCCTCTAAATGTTGTTCCTGAGCTGACGGCATCACTGATCTTTGTACCGTCAACAATGGCTTCAATGCGTAAATGACCTTCGATCCGGGTGACAGGATCCACAACAATTCTTGTTGTCATTGAGATTCAAAACCTTTCTGCATTAGTCTTCTTTATGATTTGTCTTCTTAGTTACTTGTCTTTTTTGTTCAGTATCCGTACTTCCGGCCGGGTGGTTCGTCTTTACGTGTCCTCTGGCAGCGGCCGTAATTCCCCCATGGGCAACAACACCCAGACCGGCTACACCTAAAGCGGCAAGACCGATATGGTCAGGGTTGCCGCCGATGGCCTCATTGGGGATCTCAGCCAGGTGAGTATAAAAAGGCGTGCTGGAATCATACCAATTATTCTCGGAACAGGCCATACAAGGGTGTCCTGATTTCACAGGAAAGCTGACTCCGTCATTCCATTCCGTTACGGCGCAGGCATTATAAGCAACTGGGCCTTTGCAGCCAACTTTATACAAGCACCAGCCTTTTCTGGCACCTTTGTCATCGAAGCGCTCCACAAACTGGCCGGCATCAAAAAAGGCCCGGCGGGTGCAGCCGTCATGGACACGTTTGGAGTAAAAGGCTTTAGGACGGCCCAGGCTCGTTAATTCCGGGATTTTCCCAAATGTCAGGTAGTGAACAATCGTACCGGTGATAACTTCAGCAATGGGCGGACATCCGGGAACGTCAATGACAGGCTTGTTCTTGACAATTCTCCGAATCGGTACAGCCTGTGTTGGATTGGGGTGTGCCCCCTGGACACAGGCGTTGGTCGCACAGGAGCCATACGCTATCACGGCAGCTGCTCCGTCTGCACATTCCTTCAGGAGCTGGTTGGCAGTCATTCCGCCGATGGTACAGTAAATGCCGCCCTCTGCCAGTGTGGCACTGCCTTCGACTACCAGAATATATTCCCCGTAATGTTCCTGCATTGTTTTTAGACGGACAGACTCTGCCTGTGTTCCGGCTGCGGCCTGCAGCGTCTCCATATAATCAAGGGAAATCATATTAAAGATCAGGTCCGAAAACAAAGGGTGGGCGGACCGGATGAAAGACTCGCCGCAGCAGGTGCATTCCTGCAGATTTAGATAAATGACAGGTGGGCGTGACTTGTTTTCCAAAGCTTCCACAATTCTGGGGACAGCGGTTGCATCGAGTCCCAGCATTGCTGCAGTCATGGCACAGAACCTTAAAAAGTCCCGCCGGGATATTCCTTTCTGGCGGGCCCAGTCATAATAGCTGCCCTTTTTCAATATTTTCCCCTCCCGATATAGAATATTGGCTTGCTGAATGAAAAAAAGCCAGTCTTTTGCCAGTTCGTCATTATTGTGCGTTCCTTAGCATATTTTATTCATTTCTTTACATATACAGGTATTTTTGTAATACGCAGGAGATAATCGGCAATGTGAGTGAGACAGCAATTCAGAAAGATTTGGAACAGCATAGTAGAATTACGCTAAAATGGATCATAATAATATCAAAGAATGATCCAGCCGAAAAAAGAAGATTGGTGATAAGAATGAGCCAAGTAGTCCTGTTTGCTCTGATGATCATGGCTATTAATATTACGTACGTATCACTGACAACGGTACGGTTTATCCTTGTGATCAAGGGCTTAAAGGAGTATGCTTCCATACTGTCCATGGTCGAAGTGCTCGTGTACATTGCCGGATTGTCTATTATTCTGAAAAACCTGGACAGCTACTGGAACATCGCAGCATATTGCATCGGCTATGGTATCGGAGTGTATCTGGGAAGCAGGATCGAGGAAAGACTTGCTCTCGGGTACATGACTGCCGAGGTCATTGTTGATTCGCTCGATGAGACGCTTCCCAAATTATTGCGTAAGAAAGGATTTGGCGTTACGACCTGGACCGGGGAAGGCCGCGACGGGAAACGCCTCCTGATGTTGGTTCTGGCCAAAAGAAATCGGCAAAAAGAACTTTTGAATATTGTTAATGATTCCTGCCCAAGTGCGTTTATATTTTTCCAGGAGCCTAAGAATTTCCGCGGAGGATTTTGGGCCGGCAGGCGATAAGAACTCAAAACAGTAAATGGCCTGCAAAGCTGATGAGGGATAGAGAAATGACGATGAGAATGTAATAAAATAGCAGAGGAGAGGGCTGGTGCCCTCTCCTCTGCTATTTTATTCTGAAGGGTATGGATTAAATGATGAATAGCATTTCCACATAAGTTGGCAGCGGCCAAAGCTCCGCGTCAACAAGTGTTTCAAGCTTATCCCCATAGATCCTCAATTCATTCATTGCGACAAAGACGATATCACGGTAGTAAACCGCGTTGGCATGGGCATCTTCAACATCAGCCGCACCCAAGACAGCTTTTTCCAAAGCCACAGTTTTGGCTTTAAAGGAACCTAAAGCCGAAGATACTTCTTTAATGACTTCTTCCTGAGCCGAGGTATCCGCAGCAGCTACAGCAGCTTTAACGCTTTGCACGGAACCGGCCAGGTCAGTTGCATATTTTGCAGCTGCGGGAAGAATAAGTCTGTTAGCCATATCAATCATCGTTTTGGCTTCGATATTGATCGTTTTGCTGTATTGCTCCAGCAAAATCTCGTAACGGGAATGAACTTCCTGTTTGCTCAATACACCGTGTTTTTCAAACGCATTGACATTCTTCTCATCAATGAAGTGCTCCAAAGCTTCCACCATGGATTTGATGTTTGGCAGACCACGTTTTTCTGCTTCAGTGACCCAGTCTTCGGAATAGTTGTTGCCATTGAAGATGATACGATTGTGTTTGACCAGAATTTCTTTCAAGAGGGCCTGCAGTTCGCTGTTAAAATCGGCAGCCTTTTCAAGCTTATCGGCAATCTGGCAAATACTTTCAGCGACAATCGTATTCAGGACCATGTTCGGGCCGGCGATGGATGCACTGGAAGGAACCATACGGAACTCAAATTTATTTCCGGTAAAGGCAAACGGTGAAGTCCGGTTGCGGTCTGAGTTATCCTTCGGGATTTCCGGAAGCGTGGACACGCCGACTGTCAAAGTGCCGTTTGGTTTGGATGATACAGCACCGCCATTGTTTTGGATTTGTTCGACAATATCCGAAAGCATGTCGCCGAGGAACATGGAAATGATCGCCGGGGGAGCCTCATTCGCACCGAGACGGTGGTCGTTTCCAGGGTTGGCGGCGGACACCCTGAGCAGTTCGGAGTATTCGTCCACAGCTTTAATGACAGCACAAAGGAAAGTTAAGAACTGAGCGTTATCGTGCGGGGTGTTTCCCGGATCAAGCAGATTCTGTCCATCATTGGTGCTCATGGACCAGTTATTGTGTTTTCCGGAACCATTGACGCCTGCAAACGGTTTCTCATGAAGCAGGCAGACCAGATCATGATGCAAGGCAACCTTTTTCAAAGTATCCATGACCAGTTGGTTATGGTCGGTAGAAACATTGGTTGTCGAGAAAATCGGGGCAATCTCAAACTGGCCAGGAGCAACTTCGTTGTGCTGCGTTTTAGCCAAAACGCCTAACTTCCAGAGTTCTTCATTCAATTCTTTCATAAAGGCAGCAATGCGCTCTTTAATACTGCCGAAGTAGTGGTCTTCCATTTCCTGGCCTTTAGCCGGAGGAGCGCCAAAGAGTGTTCTGCCGGTAAGGACTAAATCCATTCTGGCATCAAAAAAACTTTTATCAATCAGAAAGTATTCCTGCTCGGGTCCGACCGTAGAAATGACACGGGTTGCGGTCGTATTGCCGAATAATTTTAACAGTCTTACTGCTTGTTTGGAGAGTGCTTCCATAGAACGTAAAAGCGGAATTTTTTTGTCGAGAACTTCACCGGTATACGAATAGAATACTGTGGGAATCGTCAGCGTGACGTTGCCGTTTTTCTCTTCTCTGGCAAAAGCCGGAGAGGTGCAGTCCCAGGCAGTATAGCCTCTGGCCTCAAATGTGGCTCTAATGCCGCCGCTTGGGAAAGAAGATGCATCAGGTTCGCCTTTGATAAGTTCTTTGCCGGAAAATTCCATAATGACTTTGCCGTCGGCAGTCGGAGAAATAAACGAGTCATGCTTCTCCGCAGTGAGTCCTGTCATCGGCTGGAACCAGTGGGTATAGTGGGTAGCTCCTTTTTCAATCGCCCAGTCTTTCATTGCATTCGCAACGACTTCTGCGACATCGGGATCCAGTGCTTTCCCGTCCTCAATTGTTTTCTTCAAAGCTTTATAAGTTGCTTTGGGCAGCCGTTCCCTCATGACGGCGTCGTTAAAAACGTTCATTGCAAAGATATCCATTGTTTCGAAATCTCCCTTCAGATTTAGATATTAAATAATGGTCCATAGATAAATAACCACAAAAAGCAAAAAAAGCAAAACCAAACTTAGCCCTCAAATCATTTGGATGAGGAATAAGCATCTTTGCTTAAATTACCTATAAAATATATCAAAAAGTTAACACACTTTTTTAGAAATAACAAGTGTTTATTCCGATGTATACAAAATATATTCGGATAATAATTGACCTATACCCGATTTGTCGGACACAGGTGAGTTAGAGTAAAATAAACCTGTGGAGGATGAAAAAATGAGCAAAAATGGGAAACGTTATGACGAACAATTTAAGAAAGATATCGTACGGCTGATACAAGAAGAGAATCGGTCAATATTAGGCGTTGTCAAGGATTTTGGTGTTAATCAACAAAGCGTTCATAACTGGCTTAAAGCAAGTAAAGAAGGTCAGGATCCAGATAATCAGAGATAGCCGAATTAAAAGACCAATTAAAGGCAAAAGATAAAAAGATAACCGATCAGGAAATGACCATAGATATCTTAAAAAAGGCTACCGCCATCTTCGGCAAAAACAACCGGAAATAGTTTATGAAATCATCAAGAAAGAGAGCAACTCCGGCTTTCCGGTTGAGAAGATGTGCGAAACATTAGAAGTATCCCGGAGTGGTTTCCGACCATATGAGAACAGAACTATGCTTAGGAGCACTAAGGAATGCTTTAAAGCGGCACAGGCCGGACGAAGGATTAATCCATCACTCTGACCAAGGAAGCCAATATTGTAGTGTAGCCTATATCAAAGAACTGGAGCAAAATGGAATTAAACCTTTTTCAGTACCATCAAATCAGAAAGGCTGCATCACAGGAAGTACAAGGACCTGAAAGAAGCAAGAAATGATATATTCTGGTATATAGAAGGCTTCTACAATCGAAAGCGAAGACACCAGCATTGGGCAACATAACGCCAGTTGAATTCTTAAAGAGATACTATGAATATCAACGAAGAGCCGCTTAGCGAAGTCGTTTGGCCGTTGCCAAGGGCGAGCAACGCTTGTTCATCGGAGGCGAAGCCGAAGATCCTTGATAGCCAGGATACACTAAGACCCTCTTGGCCTTATGCCACCCGGCGAGGGCGGTCTCCTGCTACCAAATTGAAATATTGAGGAATTCTAAGAATTCATTAGAAAAACTAACTCTAGAGTGTCTGTTTTATCGAGAAAAGGTCAATATTGCACAATCTTACAAATATGATATTATTTATTTAAGTCATTTTTTGTTACATTTTTTCTTTTCCGACTTGGAAAATACAGCATATTCTTGAAATATATTTAACATATTATACTATATTTAGATAATATTTGAAGCTATTATTTTGTAAGGGGGATATTATCTATGGGGGAAGATATTTATACTTTGACTAAATTTTTAAATTATCCTTGGCTAAATACAAATAAGAAAATTATCGACTTTATGCAAAAATTCAATCAACGTATAACCATTAAAAAAGGGGAACTATTCATAAAATATGGACAAGAATTAACTGCTGTCTATGGTGTAGAAGAAGGGCTGCTTGGAATTCGTTTCTTAACTCTGAACGGCAAGCAAAGAACTCAAGTAATTATAGGACCTGGAGCAGCAACTAGCGTTATTGATGTTGTTAAGAGAATTACTAGTTCACCTTACGAGGCTTATGCATATGAAGATACAACAATAATTTATATAACTAAAGAACAAGCACTGGAAGGGATAATAGGCGATCCTACGTTATCCTTAGCTTTCATGGAATCCTTAGGTGACATTGTTTTTACATTACTAGAACGCTTGGAAAGTTCGTCTTCTTACTGTCCAAAACAGAGACTAATATTATTTCTTCGCAATCTTAATGACCCATTTCAAGTTGAAGAAAACGGATGGTATCGTTCTAAATATAAATTCACACATCAAGATATTGCAGATATTATTGGTACCACCAGAGAATATGTTACATTACATTTAACTGATTTAAAAAAGAAAGGATTAATTAAAGTGATGGAACACTATATATACTTTTGCAAAGATTTCAAAACCTTAATTCGTCCTGAATTATATTCTGAATAATATTAATATCTTTAGTAAATTATAATGACTCAACTTTCGAACCCTAGTTGTGCGAATATAAAGCCTTGATATGACTGGGTGAATCATTGATCCAGTACTGTAATTGACAAAGCGATTCGTAATTCTTCGGCTTATTCGGTAATAGATTAAGAACAAACGCCATTAATTGGCGTAATGCTGTTTTCAAATCTGAGTTTGTCACCTCATCTGCGAAAAGGTAAAACAATCCTCCCAGTTTCTAGAACGGGATTTCCACCCGCTAAATTACACGACCTACGCTCGACCGCGACCGAAAGTTGAGATAATTGCTAATCAAAAATAGTATAAATACTAATTTTTTTATTAATAGGATTTTATGGGGAGGGGAGCAGTAAAATATAAATACTGCTCCCTCTGGAATAGATAACGGTAGTTTACGCATTTGAACAAAATTACTTTAGTACTAAATGAGTTAATCACGACGTTACCTCATGAACTTCCACTTGCTACCGACACTGGCGATGGTGACTACTACAAGGAACCAACGAAATAAGACCGGACGCTCGGCGCTTGCCCGAAGGAACTTTTGTTATCTGCGGATCAAAAAGTCCCTTCGGTCCTCCAGCTTACTTATTTGCTCGTGTCACTGGGATGCCAGCGCGCATATCCTCGGCCTTAAGCCTGCGGTATCCCGCGTGGCACCCTGACACTTAACTCATTACTTTGATCAAATCAAACTTTAAGATGCATCTATTTTAGATTCATCTTTATCCTCCTGACTTTAGGAGAAAGGAGGTCGAAAATCGCCGGAACGTTTGAAATACAAGCGTTTCGGCGATTTTAAAATGTCCTATTATTTCAGGTTTATCGTCAGATCCAGCTTGGTACATGAGCGGAACTTTGTCAAAGTAATATTGGTTTTAAGGAGCTTCAGAATCTTAGCTAGATCAAGGTAAGCCTGGGAGACTTGTGTAGGAGTTACGACATTGTTAGGGTATTCTCCCTGAACCAACCCTAATGGCTCATGAATGGCTTCCATTATTCTGGCAGCTGAGGCATTCTTTTGATGAATCTACTAACCCTCGGGCGACTCCTAGACGATGTAATACCCAATTGATAGAGCATTTCCAGCATGGATTCGCCTTTCATCGGGCTACCATTATCAGAATGCAAGACCAAAGGTTCTTCTTGTCGGGTTATATTCTGAGCCATGACTGCCCACCGAATGAGTTGACTGGCATGTTCCGCACTTTCTTCGATCCAGACTTCCCATCCGACAATGTCTCGGCTAAAGATGTCCAGGATGAGATATAAATAGAAGTAGATTCCTCTAACAGGGCCTGGCAAATATGTAATATCCCAAGACCGTACACGATTAGGTTCGGTCGCACAATGCGTGGATTTAGGTCTGCTGGAGGGTGCCTTACAACGTCCACGATGATTCTGTTCACCTGCTTCATGCATGACTCGATAGAAGGTTGATTCGGAGGCGATGTAGATACCTTGGTCCGCAAGCATCGGGACAATCTGACTGGGTGGTAAACTTTGAAATTCAGGTTAGTTGACTAATTCTAGAATCTCCTTGCATTCTGCTTCCGTAAGTTTATTCGCTGGTTCAGAGCGCTTTGCCAAGGGTCTCCGATCTGCTTCAGGTGCCCCATTCTTACACTAACGTTGCAATGTTCGTACCGATATGCCAATTTCTTTACAAGCCATCTGTTGGTGTGCTCATATATTGTATATCCCTGCACATCAAAATTAATAGAGTAGTTTTATAATAATTATTAGGCACGTGCAATTATTATTAAGGAGGAAGATTCGAATGGGAGAAATCAACAGGAGGAATTTTTTAAAAGCCTCGATGCTTGGAGCAGCTGCAGCTGCTGTAGCCTCGGCATCTGCGGTGAAGGGGATGGTTAGCCCCTTGGTGGCTGATGCTGCGGACATCGTGGCTCCGATCACGGAAACCTCAGAATTTCCATACAAGGTGGATGCAAAGTACCAACGTTACAATAGTCTGAAGAACTTCTTTGAAAAGACTTTCGACCCGGAAGCAAACAAGACTCCTATTAAGTTTCATTACGACGATGTTTCCAAAATCACAGGCAAGAAAGATACGGGGAAAGACCTGCCCACGCTGAATGCGGAAAGACTTGGGATCAAAGGGCGTCCAGCGACACATACAGAAACAAGCATTCTTTTCCATACTCAACATTTGGGTGCCATGTTAACCCAGCGCCATAATGAAACAGGCTGGACCGGGTTGGATGAGGCCTTGAACGCCGGCGCCTGGGCTGTAGAATTTGATTATTCCGGATTTAACGCAGCAGGTGGTGGTCCGGGAAGTGT
Organism: Dehalobacter restrictus DSM 9455; assembly: GCF_000512895.1. Taxonomy (NCBI): domain Bacteria; kingdom Bacillati; phylum Bacillota; class Clostridia; order Eubacteriales; family Desulfitobacteriaceae; genus Dehalobacter; species Dehalobacter restrictus. The sequence goes on along the minus strand of NZ_CP007033.1, from coordinate 2,412,107 downwards.
AATCCCGCTTTATCCCATAAATCCTATGACCAATGAAATAGCTAATGAGCCTGTCATGGTACCCGGTTTGTACAACTGGGACAATATCGATGTTGAAAGTGTGCGACAACAAGGCCAACAGTGGAAATTCGAATCAAAGGAAGAAGCCAGTAAAATCCTTAAAAAAGCAACCCGTCTCCTGGGAGCCGATCTAGTCGGCATCGCACCCTATGACGAGCGTTGGACCTATTCTACCTGGGGCAGGAAGATTCTAAAACCTTGTAAAATGCCCAACGGCAGAACCAAATATCTGCCATGGGATTTGCCAAAGATGCTGTCAGGCGGGGGAGTAGAAGTTTTCGGACATGCAAAATTTGAACCTGATTGGGAGAAGTATGCAGGTTTCAAACCAAAAAGTGTGATTGTCTTCGTTCTTGAAGAGGATTACGAAGCTATACGCACCTCACCGTCAGTCATTTCCAGTGCCACGGTGGGGAAAAGTTACTCCAATATGGCAGAAGTAGCTTACAAAATCGCGGTTTTTCTGAGGAAGCTTGGCTATTATGCAGCGCCGTGCGGAAACGATACCGGAATAAGTGTTCCTATGGCCGTTCAGGCCGGGCTTGGAGAAGCAGGCAGAAACGGACTTTTAATTACCCAGAAATTCGGTCCGAGACATCGCATCGCCAAAGTCTACACCGACCTGGAACTTGCTCCGGACAAGCCGAGAAAATTCGGGGTACGCGAGTTCTGCCGCCTGTGCAAAAAATGTGCGGATGCCTGCCCCGCCCAGGCCATCTCCCATGAGAAAGACCCTAAGGTTCTGCAGCCAGAGGATTGTGAGGTAGCCGAAAATCCATATACTGAAAAATGGCATCTTGATTCCAACCGTTGCGGCTCTTTCTGGGCCTATAACGGTAGTCCCTGCGCAAATTGTGTGGCTGTATGTTCGTGGAACAAAGTCGAGACCTGGAACCACGATGTGGCCAGAATAGCCACCCAAATTCCATTGCTTCAGGATGCAGCCCGCAAGTTTGATGAATGGTTCGGCTATAACGGGCCTGTAAACCCTGATGAAAGACTTGAATCGGGTTATGTTCAGAACATGGTCAAAGACTTCTGGAATAATCCTGAGTCTATAAAACAATAGTGATTTCAATGTCAAATATATTAATCAAAAGGAGAAAATTATTATAAGGAGTGAAAGGTATTATGAATATATATGATGTGCTGATTTGGATGGCACTGGGTATGACTGCATTGCTTATCCAATACGGGATCTGGCGGTATCTGAAAGGGAAGGGCAAAGATACCATACCTCTTCAAATCTGCGGGTTCCTCGCCAACTTTTTCTTTATATTTGCTTTGGCCTGGGGATATTCCAGCTTTTCGGAGCGTGAATACCAAGCTATTGGCATGGGATTTATCTTCTTCGGAGGCACGGCACTTATTCCTGCGATTATTACTTACAGGCTGGCTAACCATCCGGCAAAAAAAATCAGAGAAAGTTCGGATACTATTTCTGCTTAGCAATTAGAGCATCAAGCCATAGGATTAATGAGGCCAGTAAGTGTCTCTTCAGATACTTACTGGCTCAGCTCTATAATCTTCATAATTTTTTAAGAGGTTCATAAGCTGTGAAAACAAAGAAAAATAAAGCAGAGTTGGAAAATAGAAGAGGATGGGAATACTATTATCAATTTTCTTTACTTCTCACTGCCATAATAGCTATTTTATATGGTGTGTTCTGGGCTCCTCAATCGGTTGATTACAAGGGAATCATCCAAAAAAATGTTCTCGGCGTTATATCCATAGAAAAAATGATGGGGAATCAGCATGCCTATAAAATCGATACGGCACAGGGACGTTTCTATGCAGTATGTGATTCGGCTATAGGATATCAATCCAAAGTTGAGGCTATGACTATCGTCAACGAAAAGGGCCTTATAGAGAAAGTTATTATTACTAAACAGGGAGAGACTCCGGTTTTTTTTGAAAGGCTCACAGACCAAAAGTATTTTGACGGCTTTCAAGGTCTTGCAATCAAGGAGCCTATTTATTTGGGAGGAGCATATGGATATTCGGGATATCTGGGTAGTATAAAAACAAATAATTATATTGACCGGGTAACAGGTTCAACAGTGTCGTCACATGCTGTGGCTGAGGCTGTGAACAAAGGGAATTCTTATTTATCAGGGCAATTTTTTAACACCCAATGGGCCAACCCTTACGATTTATTCCAGCTTAGCTGGAAGGATATGGCCATGATTGCGATGTTTTTAATTGCGTTTGCCTCAGCCTTTATCAAGAAGCTCGTAAAAATACGTCTGGCATTCCTGCTGGTTAGTGTCGTGGTGCTTGGTTTTCTCGTTAATCAGTTTGTGACAGGCAGCTTGCTTCTTTCAGCAATTACGTTGCAGATTCCCAGGATAACTAACCTGAAATGGTATGTGCTTATGGCCGGGTCTCTCGGATTTATTATCCTTTTGGGAAAAAATCTGTATTGCGCTTGGATTTGTCCTTTTGGAGCAGTACAGGAGATTCTTAACAAGGCTGCAGGGTTCAAATCTCTGAATATTTCCCAGAAGACTATTAAAATACTCAGGCTGGTAGCTCCGACCATTTTATGGGTTGCACTTCTGCTGGGCACATTACTGGGTGACTATGGGACATTGGATTACCAGCCTTTTGGCGCGCTCTTCCTGTTCAAATCGGTATGGTTAATGTGGTTGATGTTACCGATCTTCTTGTTTATGAGCTTATTTATTAGCCGTTTTTATTGTAAATTCTTCTGTCCGGTAGGATTTATTTACAATTTGCTTAACCGTTGGCGAAATGAGGAGGTAAGAATATGGAAACAGAGAGTAGATCGATTGAAACGCAAAAAAAAGGAAGAACAAGAGACCTGGTCTTCACACTCTTGATCCTTATTTTCGCAGTCGCCCATTTTGTTGTAATGCTTCAGTCAGTAGGAATCCTGAGGGCTGACCGTTGAAATTTTCCTGAGAAAGTAGCGTATCAAATAGACATAACGAGGGAGGAATCGTGATAATGAAACAGTTCGAACTTGGACAATATAAGGGTCTAAATGTCAAGCGTTTTGATACAACAGTCCAAGAAGAGGAGATTCAGCAAGCCTTAGATTATATCATAGGCTCTTTTGATGAAATTGAAGAAGAAAAAAGAAATGAGCCTATTAAAACAAACGATTATGTAATCGTGGATATTGACGGTTATGAAAAGGATGCAACAGTACCGGTTATAAGAAACATCGATACAAAATTAATAGTCGGCAGTGAAGGTGTATTTCGAGAAGTTAGTGCAAATCTCCTAGGGAAGAAAATGGGCGACACAGTGACCTTTGAGAGTGTTATTCAGCCCGATGCCTTAGAATTTCAGCGTTGGTGGGGAAGCGAGTTTACATTTACCGTTAAGATTAAGAGCGTTTTTGTGGTGAAGAAACCAGAATTGACTGAAGAATTAATTAGGAAAGTTGAACCTGATCTAAAAAACCTGAAAGACTTAAAAAATATGCTTGCCCTAAAAATCACTCACGAAAAAGAGGGGAAGGAACGGGAGGCAAATATTCTCTTGATTTTTCAAGCTTTAGTTAAACAATGTAAGTATGAATTTGATGAAGAAGAATTGGATTCAGCTGCTGAAGATTTATATAAGAAATTTACTGAAGAACTCAAAATAGTTGATGATATGGAACTTATGGAATATTTGATCCATAGAAAAATAACCGCAGACCAATTGCTGGCCGAATGTAAGGAAGAGGCATCCAGAAGGATTCTCTGGGAACTTATGATAAATTCTGTTATTGAGAAAGAAGAGATAAATCTTACTCCGGATGAAATCAAATATCTTGAAAAGCGAATTAACGAAAGCCGACAAAACGGTCAACTCCCCGAAGAGTTTATGGACATCAATTTTTTACTGGCATCGTATTTACGAAAAAAAACAATAGACTATTTGCTAAAAATCAATTTGGCAAGTTAATCTATCCTATCTTTTAAGATTATCCTCCTGTGTTACGATAGTTGACGTAGAGACTTATGAAAAGTATCCCTGAAGGAACACAGGAGGGAAAACGACATGAGATATCCAAAAGAGTTAAAAAGTTCTATTATTGCGAAGATGTTACCGCCAAACGACCAGTCTCTTAGTCTGATTCAGCAGAAGATAGGCGTTCCAGAGGGGACTTTGAAGTTGTGGCGGAGGGAAATACGAGGGAAGGGATTTGCAGCGCCTTCTGGTGAACGGCGAATTGAGCAATAGAGCACACGCGACAAATTTCTCATCGTGGTTGAGACATCCACTCTAGTGAGATCGAAAAAGCAGAATACCTGTCGTAAGAAAGGTTTGCCTGTTGAGCAGGTCAAGTCTTGGCAGGGCAACTGTATGCAGGCTAATGGCGGTGTGGCTCAGGAACTAGCCACTTCACAACGTCGGGAAAAAGAAATAGAAAAAGAGTTAAAGCAGGTTAAGAAGGAACTCCAGAGGAAAGAGTCAGCACTGGCTGAAACGGCAGCCCTGCTGGTTCTAAGAAAAAACATCAATGCGATTTGGGGACCAAAGGACGAGGAAGTCTAACCAGCACTGCGAATCGCGTCATAATTATTAAGCTGGTAGAAATAGCAGTAGAAAGCAGATTAATCTAATCCAAACAGATGCACTGGCAGGATAAATGTGCATATAAAAAGAAAATATATAAAAAAATTAATCATAGGATAAAATGAATTTTTAATTCTCAATATACCAGAAACTAAGGAGGTATTGCTATGAGTCTTGTCTATGTAGGATTTGTTCCTCATCCTCCGATTCTTGTGCCTGAGGTCGGGCATGGTGAAGAAAAGGGTTGTCAGCAAACAGCAGAGGCTTATAGGACGCTTGTTCAGCAAGTCATCAGGATGAATACGCAGACGGTTCTGATTGTATCTCCTCATGCGCAGCTGGCCGAGCAGGGTTTGGTAATCTTAGACGGTGACTCTCTCTCCGGGAGTTTCAGCCGTTTTGGGGCAGGACAGGTTAGCTTAAGCTTTGAAACAGATCAGCAACTCGCGGAGACCATCAGGGAAAAGATTCCTGATGCTATTCCTGTCCGGGCAGAGCTTGATCATGGTTCACTCATTCCGCTTTACTTCCTCCATCAAGCCGGATGGTCCGGGAAGATTGTTATCTTAAGCATGCCGATGAGCCGTCCGGAACATTACGGAAAAAAAGTTGGCCAAATTTTAAATGATGCAGCTGAACGCTGCGCCTTGATTGCAAGCGGTGACCTTTCCCACCGGCTCAAAGAAGACGGACCTTATGGATTCCACCCTTCAGGCCCCAAACTGGACCAGCTTATAGTCAAAGGATTGAAAAGAGATACAACACTGCTCAGGGGGATTCCCGCTAGTCTTTTGGATGAAGCAGGTCAGTGCGGCTATCATTCCCTGCTGTTTGCACTCGGGGCGAGAGAAGGCGCGATTAAGGTTCTCTCCTATGAAGGACCGTTTGGTGTAGGTTATCTCATTGCTGAGATATTTCGTTCTTCACCGATTGCGGGTTATGCCAGGGAATGCCTGACTTACTATCTTACATCCCAGCCTTTTGACAGGTTAAATATTCCTGGAGACACTCTACTGAAAGAAAAGAAAGGCTGCTTTGTTTCCCTTAAAAAGGATGGGACTTTGCGGGGTTGCATTGGCACGATCCAACCGGTAAGAGAAGACCTAGCTTCAGAGATTAGACATAACGCCATAGCAGCAGGTACCCAGGATCCGCGCTTTTGGCCGGTCCAACCGGAAGAACTGCCCTTAATATCTGTATCTGTCGATGTTCTTGGAGACACGGAGAAGATTACTGGGCCTGAAGAACTGGATCCTCAGCGTTACGGGGTAGTCGTACGCCGGGGTGGAAAGGTCGGGCTGTTGCTGCCGCATCTCGAAGGGATTGATACGGTTGAAGAACAGGTCGGAATAGCCAAACAGAAAGCTGGTATTGATCCGGGGGAGGAAGTCGAGCTCTGGCGTTTTGAAGTCGAACGTTTTTTTGAATAACAGGAAAGAGGGATGAAGCATATGGCAGGATTTTCTGAATGTCCCCTATGTCCGCATCACTGCAAACTCAAAGAAGGCCAGTCAGGATTCTGTAAGGTCAGAGGGTGTCGGAACGGTGAAATCATACCGCTGACTTTCGCTGAAGTCGCTGCGTTCCATCTTGATCCTGTGGAGAAGAAACCGCTTTATCATTTCTATCCGGGAAGCTGGATATTCTCAGTCGGCAGCTATGGCTGCAACCTGCACTGCTTCTTCTGCCAGAACCATGAGATCTCTCAGAAATATGAGCAGGGACGCCGGATTTCCCCGAAGCGGCTGACAGAAATGGCCGGGGAAGACCAGTCCGTCGGAATTTGCTTTACGTATACGGAGCCTCTGGTCTGGTACGAAATGATCATGGAGACAGCTCCGCTGGTCAAAGAACGGGGAGGAAAGGTCGTTCTGGTATCCAATGGGATTATCGAACAGAAATACCTCGAATATCTAATCCCTTACATCGATGCGGTCAATATTGATATCAAAGGGTTTACCCCTGAATTCTACGAGAAATACACCGGTGGGAAACTGGAGTGGGTGCTAAAAACAGTTGAAACGCTGGTATCAAATGTTCATACCGAGATCACAACGCTTATTATCCCCAGCTTGAATGACAATCCGCAGGAAATTAAGGCGCTGGCCAAATGGCTGTCCGGCTTAAATGTTCCGCTGGCGTGGCATTTGAGCAAATATCATCCAATGCATAAAAGCAAAATACCGGCAACAGATGAAAAGAAGCTGAAGAAACTATGGGGGTTGGCCAAAGATTGCCTACCGTATGTGTACCTTGGAAATATGGCAGGAGGCAACACAACCTATTGTCCGCAATGCGGTCAGGAGGTTATTACCAGAGACATGCAGGTCACCGTTAAAACCACAGAAGGGAAATGCCGATGCGGTCAAGAAATTTGGGGAGTTGGACTCTTATGACCAATGACAGGTTTAGGATTAACCGGATATGCGTAATATTAAATAATGTATACAGGAATGTATACATTATTTAAACGAAAAACCTCTTTACAGATTGTTTACCGGGTAATATAGTACAGATAGATCGTTTGTTATACGCAAGTCAATCAGGCAACGGGGCCTCAAAAAAGTGCAATACTTTTTTGAGGCTTTTTTTATTAGTCAATCGGCGCGTGGCTAAAGACTTGTATCAGACTATCTATAAAACCTAAGAAACATCAAGAAACTAAGGAGGAGAAGAAAATGAATTACACAACTGGGGATATTGGGTTTATGATTATTTCCACCGCACTTGTTATGTTAATGACACCCGGTCTGGCCTTTTTTTACGGAGGACTGGTTAAAAAACGTCATGTTTTATCCATGATGATGCAAAGTATTATAGCAATGGGTGTTGTAACACTTATCTGGGTAGTTTTAGGTTATTCGCTTGCTTTTGGACCGGATATCGGTTCAGTCATTGGCGGGCTCGACCATCTGATGTTGAATGGCGTAGGGCTGGAGCCGCGAACTGAAGGCGCTACGATTCCGCATCTGCTTTTTATGGTTTTTCAGATGATGTTCGCGATCCTGACACCGGCCTTGATGACTGGGGCAACAGCCGAACGCTTGCGTTTTCCCGCATTTGTTTTGTTGATGAGTTTCTGGAGTTTACTGGTGTACGTTCCGATCGCGCACTGGGTATGGGGGGGCGGCTGGCTTGGAAATTTAGGTGCACTTGATTTTGCCGGCGGTACTGTCGTTCATATCAGTTCAGGTTTCTCCGGTCTGATCGCAGCACTTGTGATCGGAAAACGCATCAATAAGTCTACAGATCCGACTATTCCGCATAATATTCCTTACGTGATTCTGGGCGGAACCCTGCTATGGTTTGGCTGGTTTGGCTTTAATGCAGGCAGTGAACTGGCGGCTGACGGAATTGCAGTAATCGCTTTTGTGACCACATTTATTGCAGCTGCCTTAGGGCTTTTGGGCTGGGTCGTTGCAGAAAAACTGCACCGTGGAAAGCCCACTGTCCTGGGTGCAATTTCCGGAGCTGTTGCCGGACTGGTAGCCATAACACCTGCTTGTGCCTATGTAACAAATGCCTCCGCAATGGTAATTGGCCTTGTAGCCGGCGGATTATGCTACTTTGCAGTTGCAATCCTTAAAGATAAGCTTGGTTATGACGACGCGCTGGATGCCTTTGGCATCCACGGAATCGGCGGAACCTGGGGAGCTCTGGCGACAGGCATCTTCTGCACAACCGCAGTTAACCCTCTCGGTAAAGACGGCCTGTTCTACTCTGGTGAGTTCCATCAAGTCGGCATACAGCTCATCGCAGTACTGGCAACGTATATATACGCAGGTCTGGTAACGTTTATCCTACTGAAAGTCATCGGAGCAATCACTCCGCTCACAGCTACAGACGCTGAACAGGTCAGCGGTCTTGATACAACCCAACACGGAGAAAGTGCTTATCCCGATTTTGAAGGATTAACAGCAAATTCGATCTATAATTTATAGAAGCAACAAGATTGCGGTATAAGTGCAGACCTAAAGTATGATATGCAGATGTAATCTTATGAAGATAATGAGACCGGAATCCAGATGTATGCCACCGCTAGGCTGGAAATACATTTGATTCCGGTTTCTGGCTTTATATGGAGAAATTACAGGTTTCTTCGCCATTGTTGTTTTGTTTCAGACCAACTAAAGCTATAATAGGATACAGGAAAAGACAAAGAAGTATCTATGACACAAGACAAGTCTATGATGCAGAGACTTATTTAACACATGACCTAGCAAAAGAGATACGATATTGCACGTTGAAACCGGGGTTGAACATGAACAAACGCTATTATACATTAAATGAACATTTCCGCGGATTTTTTGGTGAAAAAGTCATCAAAGTATCTTTGGATGCAGGTCTCAGCTGCCCGAACCGGGATGGGACGATAAGTGATGGAGGCTGTATATTTTGCAGTGAAAAAGGTTCCGGAGATTTTGCAGGGCAAAGAGGGCTGTCCATTCGCGAACAGTTTAACCAGGTTCGGGAGAGGACTTTGAAAAAATGGCCAAAAGCGAAATATATTGCTTATTTTCAATCGTTTTCTGCGACGTATGGTCCTGAAGATTATCTGGAAAATTTGTACCAGGAAGCGTTAGCGCTGGAAGATGTCGTCGGCATATCCGTTTCGACCAGACCGGACTGTCTGAACGAAGCGATCCTTGATGTTCTGGAAGACCTGAATAAACAGACCTATCTATGGGTAGAACTGGGTGTGCAGTCTGTTCATAACAAAACACTGGACTGGCTGAACAGGGGACATGATTTTGACTGTTTCCTGGAGGGTGTGAATAAGCTCAGACAAAGGAATATCCAGGTCTGTACCCATATCATCATGGGGCTTCCCTGTGAAACCCGGGAGGAAATGTTCAGGACAGCACAGGTGATCAGTCAAATCCCGATACAGGGTATAAAGATTCATTCGCTTCATATTTTAAGAGGGACTCCGCTTGCGGATCTCTACAGCCAGGGGAGTCTTCAACTGCTTTCAATGGAACAATATATAGATCTCGTAGCCAATATCCTGGAGATTCTTCCTCCCAATATGATCATCCACAGACTTATGGGCGACGGACCTCTCAATGATGTCATTGCCCCAATGTGGACCCGACGTAAATGGGAGGTCTTAAACGGCATCGACCAAGAGATGGAACGAAGAGGAAGCTTTCAAGGAATTCATTATAACGCCAAAATCCCGTTAACCTGGTAAATGCGGTTAACGGGATTTTACTTGAGAGAGTGATTTTACTGACTTCTATATGACTAAGGCATGCAATCAAACTTAGCCTTCATCAGCGTAATGATTCTCATAATAAACAATTTTCCCTTCCCACGTCTTCAAAACAGCCCGGTGTTCATCGAGGGAAAGAAGATATTGGGGGAGAAGCGGGGTTTTGCCGCCTCCTTTTGGTGCATTGATAATATAGGTTGGAACGGCCAGACCGGAGGTGAAGCCTCTGAGCGCTTCCATCACGGCTAGACCTTCCTGAATGGACGGAATAAAATGCCGGGTGCCTTTGACGTTTTTGGCGTGAAAGATATAGTAGGGACGGACACGGATTTTCAGTAATTCCTGATTCATTTTCTTCATGACATCGGGGTCTGTATTGATGCCTTTGAGCAGTACGGCCTGATTCCCAAGCACAACACCGGCTGAAACAAGCCTATCTGCAGCCTTTTTGGCTTCCAGGGTTACTTCTTTCGGATGATTAAATTGAGTATTGATATAGATTGGCGGATATTTGGCAAGTATGGCTAGAAGTTCATCGGTAATCCGCATTGGCAGGGTTACAGGGACCCTGGTTCCAAGGCGTTTGATTTCAACATGCGGAATACTATGAAGTTCAGCAAGCAGCCATTCGATGGTCTGGTCACTTAAAAGAAACGCATCCCCGCCTGTGATCAGCACATCCCGGATTTCTGGGTTCTCACGGATATAATCCAGCGCGACTTTCAGGTCTTCTTTTTCCTTGTGTCCGTCTGTTTCGCCGATATTGCGCCGGCGTTGGCAGTGACGGCAGTACATGCCGCACATGTTGGTAACATTAATGATCAAGCGGTCCGGATAGCGTCTGGTGATACAAGGAGCGGGAGAGGTTAAGGCTTCTCCCATTGGATCTTCTTCTCCGCTTTTATCAAACAGCTCTTCTATTTTGGGTATTCCCTGCAGAAGGATGGGGTCTTCAGGGTTGCTAAAATCCATTAAACTGAGGTAATACGGTGATACAGCCCAGCGGTATATCCGGCCGACTGTTGAGATCTCATTTTTTTGAGCATCAGTTAACGGAAAAAGAGAATCCAGCGTGTTGACATCCGTGATCCTGTGGCTCATTTGCCAACGCCAGTCATCCCAAATTTCCTGGGTTGCCCCGAAGTATTGGAGGATCCTTTCCTTCTGGGCAGAATATAAATCTGTCAGATTCAGTCCGGCAGGTATCTGATTAGCTTTTTGCAGATAGGGTTCGATCCGCTGCTTTAATTCTTCGGCACGTTTAATAGAAAAATAGTGATAATCACGATGCGGTCTATATAGCTCGATTGCCATATTTAGCCCCCCTTTCAAATGCTAATTACAGAAAAAACCTCCATATCATACAAAATAGCAACGCTAAAAATTATACTGCCAACCAATCATAGCATTGTAAGTTGTCGGGAGTCAAGAGGGTTAAAATGTCCGATCACGTCAAATAATGAAAAGATTTGAGGGTATGGCGCTGCTCCAATATTGCCTGGAAATGGTCTTTTTTTATAGAAAAGATTGTCTTCCCCAACTCCCTAGGGTAGAATTACGTAAAAGGCAAAAATTTGATACGTGCATGAGAAGATACGGATTGATTGACATGGTACTAGGTATCTGAAATCAGCAAAGAAAGAAAGGGATCATATCTTGGAGCAGGCCAAATATCAGGAAATCGCGAATGAGATCGCGCATGCCGTCGTTCTCGGCGAGTTCCGTGAAGGGGATAAAATCCACGGAAGGTCGACCCTGGCAGGAAGATTCAATGTTTCTCCGGAGACGATCCGTCGGGCAATTGCTATTCTGCAAAATGAAGGAGTCGTCAGAGTAAAACCGGGTATTGGCATCATTGTGAACTCCAGGATAGAGGCCGAAAAATTTTTAAAGTCTTTTGACCAAAAAAATGAGGTTCAAGCCTTTATTGACGAGTTGAAAAGCCTGATGGAGCAGAGAAAGGAAATTGACGGGCAAATCGATGTGCTGCTTCAGAAAGTTTCGACCTATGCCGACCGATATATCTCTCGCTGGAATGACGTTGAAGAACTTAAAATCCAGCCGGAATCATCCGCAATCGGCTGTTCCCTGAGAGAGCTTAAAGTCAGAGAAGAAACTGGAGCAACAGTCGTAGGGGTTGTCAGAAACGGCAATGAGAATTTTTCTCCTGAAGCCGACTTCCTGCTCGAAGAAGGAGATATTCTTCTCGTAGTCAGCTCGGAGAATGGCAATAAAAAAGTCCGGAGCTTATTGAAATAATTTCTTAGGGAGGTGTGACGATGAAAAATATGAATGTAATCCTTGTTCCGGTCATCGCCCTTGAAATCGCTCTGGGTCTTTATTTGCAGAATACTTTTCTGTTGGCCGCTTTTATGGTGATTGATGCCGGATATTTATTCTGGTATATAAAAAATTTAGAGAAAAAGGCCGTACCGCTGCATACGTTAAGCAGGGCAGACCTGAGTGTAAAGATCGCTAACGAAACACTTCCTTACCTGCGCGGCGGTCTGAATAAACAAAACGCCGAAGCCATTGCCAAAATCATTCAGGGGATTGCTCAGGTGGCCGCAGTCTCGATCACCGATTGTGAGAAACAGCTCGCCTATCTTGGGGCAGGCTGCGACAGGCACCATCCCGGTGATAAGATTCTGACGGCAGCGACTAGAGAAGTCATACAGACTGCAAAATATAAAGTTGTTCAGACGCAGGAAGAGTTAAACTGCCCGATGTCGGACACGTGTGACTGTCCTTTGGCTGCGGCAGTCATTGTTCCGCTTTCCTGCAAAGGAAATGTTGTCGGAACATTTAAGCTCTATGAAACGAAGGGCGGAAAGATTTCTCCTGACCTGATCAGGCTTGCACTTGGCATGGGCCAGATTTTAAGCCTTCAGGTGGAAGTAGCTGAACTGGACCATCAGACCAATCTGACGATGGAAGCCAGACTCGATGCTCTTCAGGCTCAGATCAATCCGCATTTCTTTTTTAATGTTCTGAATACAATTATTGCCACCAGCCGAACCAACCCGAACCGGGCCAGAAGACTTCTGATCCATCTGGCCGAATTTTTCCGTAAGTCTTTAAAATCTAAAGGTGCACTCATTTCTCTTCGGGAAGAGATGGAATTCGTTAATAATTATTTTGTGCTGGAAAAAGCTCGTTTTGGGAAAAAGCTGAAGATTAAGCTGGAAATTCCCAAGGAACTGATGGCTGCCGAGGTGCCAAGACTGAGTATTCAGCCTCTAGTTGAAAATGCGGTCAAACATGGGATTACCCCCATGATCATGCTGAATGGTGTTGTAACGATTCGGGTCAGGGAACTCGGGCTGGAAGATGGTAAAAGCGAACTTTTTGTAGAAGTCATTGATAACGGAATGGGGATTGAAGAGGATCGGCTGAAAGATGTCCTGCTGCCCGGTGTAGGCTCAGGCAACGGTGTAGGGCTCGCCAATGTCCATGCCCGCCTGAAGGGTTTATATGGTTCAGAATACGGATTAAACATTGAAAGCAAAATAGGTGAGGGGACGACTGTAGAAATGAGGCTTCCATACAAACAGACCAGTCCGCAGCAGCCTTCTGCCGAACCCTGGATTCAGGACCCTATGTCTAGTACCAGGGCCAGAAATGGTATTTGATTTTACGAAGAAACGGGGAACTTCATTTGTATCCAGGTATAGATATTGTTGAAATAGCCAGATTTGAACAGGCCTGCCGGAGACATTCAAAACTGGTTGCCAGACTGTTTACCGACAGGGAGCTGGCTGAACTATCAAAAAAACATATATCTTCTCTGGCTGCCAGGTTTGCAGGCAAAGAAGCGGTACTTAAAGCACTGGGGACGGGGCTCAGCGGTCTAAGCTGGCATGATATTGAGATCCTGCGGAATGAAGCGGGAGAACCAATCGTATATTTGAGTGAAAGGGCACAGGCTGCAGCGCGGTCGAGAGGAGCAGAGAGAGTCCGAATAAGCCTCTCTCACAGTAAAGATACGGCTATAGCATCTGTTATTCTGGAATAGATATCGTTGGTATCCAAAATATTAGACAGCAACGAACGGTGACAGTAACGGGCGGGCATTTTAGGGTTGACATGGTACTTGGCAGTGTTCATTATAAAATTAAGTAGGAAAAGTTTTTTCCGAGGAGGATAGAAAAAAATGCGTATTGTAAGTGCCGGACAAATGCGCAGCATTGATTCCAACGCAATCAATTATTTTGGAATCCCCGGGTCAATTCTTATGGAGAATGCAGCGTTGGCAGTAGTAAGGGAAATAAAGATTATTCTGCTGAAGGATGAAAAAAAGTCGCTTCGCGGTTTGAGAGCAGTTATTCTTGCCGGAAAAGGCAATAATGGCGGTGACGGTCTGGCAGTGGCCAGGCATCTCTGTGTATTAGGGATGGAAGTGACCGTTTTTCTTTTCGGAAATCCTGCTGAGCTTCAAGGGGATGCCAAACTGAATTATGAGTTGTTTCAGAAGATGGGAGAAAAGATCATTCCTGTCGAAGACGAAAAACAGCTTCGTCTATTCAAGCTTGCCCTGATGCAGTCTCAGGTTGCTGTTGATGCGTTGTATGGAATAGGCTTTAAAGGAGAAATTCCGGAATCCCTGGCAGGTTTCATTGAAGACTTAAACAAAGCCGATCTGCCGGTGGTTTGTGTCGATATTCCCAGCGGTCTGGAAGCAGATACGGGGAAAGTACATACGATTGCAGTCCAGGGAGATGTGACAGTTACCTTTGGCTTGCCAAAGCTTGGACATTTTCTCGGAGAAGGATTAATCTATACAGGAAGGCTGGTCATTGACCAAATTTCAATTCCCGAAAAAGTGATAGGCGAAGAAAAAATCTTTGCCTATCTATTGACGGATGAAGTCATCCGGCCTTTGATTCCAGCAAGACACATACTGGGCCATAAAGGTACGCATGGCCGGGCGGTTCTGATTGGGGGATCGCTTGGAATGAGCGGGGCTGTCATCCTGGCAGGAAAGTCAGCTCTGCGCTGCGGGGCAGGGCTTCTTCAGATCGTTACCCCTGAAGCGATTGCTGAGACGGTAGATTTGGGAGTCATTGAAGCTACGGTCTGGCCAGCAAAGGATTATGAAATGTTAAGCGTCAATGCCTGGTCGGTCATTCAGGAGCGGTTACAAGGAGCTGACGCTTGTGCAGTAGGTCCCGGACTCAGGCAGACGGAGTCATTTCTTAATGTCATAAAAAATATACTGATAGAGACCGATGTACCGGTAGTTCTGGATGCAGACGCGTTGAATCTGATTTCCCGGGAACCGGATGTACTCAGCTTAAGGAAAGGAAGAGGCAATCTTATTCTGACGCCTCATCCTGGGGAAATGGCTCGCATATGCGGCTGTTCAATTGACGAGGTTCAGGAAAACCGCTTGAAGATAGCGCTGGCCAAAGCCCTGGAATGGGGTGCCATTGTTGTTTTGAAAGGCGCAGGTTCGGTCGTTGCTTCGCCGGACGGCAGAGTTTTTTTGAATCCGACGGGTAATGCAGGACTTGGCACAGGCGGCACAGGGGATGTGCTGACCGGAAGTATTATGTCCTGGATTGCCCAGGGTGTCCCTCCGTTAGGTGCAGCTTGCATGGGGGTTTATCTTCACGGCAAGGCCGGAGATGTTTTAAAAGATCAGTTTGGTTTATCAGGTTTCACAGCTTCGGAGGTAGCTGATTGCCTCCCAAGGGTCAGAAAAGAGATAGAGCAGTTAGGAGATTTTTAGAATGAATATTTTTCGTCCGGTTTGGGCAGAAGTTGATTTGGGGGCTTTAAGACGCAATTTAAAAAGGATACAGCAGTACGCCGGCAGTGAAATAATGCCCATAGTCAAGGCAGATGCCTACGGACACGGTGCAGTGGAGGTTGTTCGGACTCTAAAGGAAGAAGGGATTACCAGATTCGGGGTTGCTATCCTGGAAGAAGCTTTGGAGCTCAGAAGGGAATTCCCGGATATTGCCCTTATGGTTATTGGGCCTACATTGTCGAAGTATTCAGAAATACTGGTCAAAGAAGAGATCATACCCGAAATATTTCAGATCGAACAGGCTGAAGCGCTTTCAGCGGCAGCGTTGAAGCTGAATAAAACAGCGAGACTCCATATCAAAGTGGATACGGGAATGGGTAGGACAGGGTTCCGCGAAAATGCACTCGAAAATATTCAAAAAATTGCAAAGCTTCCTGGCCTTTATCTGGAGGGGATTTATACCCATCTGGCCACGGCCGACAGCACTGATTTGTCTTATGCGAAGCAGCAGCTGAAGATCTTTGATGACTTATATGAAAAGTTATGCGCGGCAGGAATAAAAATTTCGATCCGTCATGCCGCAAACTCTGCTGCAATCATGCAAATTCCCGAAAGTCATTACGAACTTTGCCGTCCAGGAATCATATTGTACGGACTTTTACCGATGGACCACGCCGGACAGGAAGCCGGCTTTGAACCGGTCATGTCTTTAAAGACCCGCATTTCCCAGCTGAAGACCATCGAAAAGGGCGAGAGTGTTGGCTATGGAAGGACGTTTATTGCCGACAGGCCCATAAAAGTCGCAACGCTGCCGATCGGTTACGGCGATGGTCTGCGCCGTTCTCTGTCCAACGGCGGTGAGGTCTTGCTGAAGGGAAAGAAAGCCAGGATCATCGGCAAAATATGCATGGATCAGATCATGGTTGATGTAACAGAAATTGAAGAGATCCAAGAAGGGGATGAAGCCGTTCTGCTCGGCAGAAACGGTGACCTGTTTATTTCCGCAGATCGGATTGCTGAACAATGCGGAACGATTAGCTATGAGATCCTGTGCGGTATTTCCAAGAGAGTGCCGAGGGTGATGGTTGAGAGCAAATAGTTATTTGAGCAAGTCTGTATGTTTTTTTATTCTGGGAGATAGAAAACTTACATTTGTGGACTAAATTATAGACTTATAGACTGTTTTAAAAAGAATTTATATTAATTAAAAAGCCTCTTGGGTGCGAGTTGTTTTGAACATCTCAGTCCCCAAGAGGTCTTTTTAATTTCAATAGTATCAAGACTATATTATGGGTATCACAAATCGTTAGGCAGCTCCAGCTTAGATTACGCCGTGAGCCAGCATGGTGTTAGCGACTTTCAGGAAGCCGGCAATGTTAGCACCGACGACCAGGTTGCCTTCACAGCCGTATTCTTTGGCAGCTGAGCTGGCATTGCGATAGATGTTGACCATGATGTCTTTAAGTTTGGCGTCAACTTCTTCGAAAGTCCAGGAATAACGCATGCTATTCTGGGACATTTCCAGAGCGGAGGTTGCAACACCGCCGGCATTGGCAGCTTTACCAGGAGCAAAGATGATTTTATTGGCATGGAATACTTTGACTGCTTCCGGAGTAGAAGGCATATTCGCACCTTCACCGACAGCAAAGCATTTATTGGCAACCAGAGCCTTGGCGGATTCTTCGTTCAATTCGTTCTGCGTAGCGCAGGGAAGAGCGATATCACAAGGAATGGTCCAGATGCCTTCGAAGCCTTCTTTGTATTCGGCTTTCGGGTGGAATTCCAGATAATCTTTGATTCTTCTTCTTTCAATTTCTTTGAGCTGCTTAACGGTCTTCAGGTCAATACCGTTTTTGTCGTAGATGTAGCCGTTGGAATCGCTCAGGGCAACAACATTGGCACCCAGCTGCATGGCTTTTTCGGCTGCATAAATCGAAACGTTGCCTGAACCGGAGATAACAACGGTAGCACCTTTAAAGGATTTGCCGATGTCTTTAATTGCTTCGTCCATCAGATAAACCAGACCATAGCCGGTTGCTTCGGTACGAACTAAGCTTCCGCCATAAGTCAGGCCTTTTCCAGTAAGTACGCCTTCAAAGAGATTTCTGACTCTCTTATACTGGCCGAACATGTAACCGATTTCTCTGCCGCCAACACCGATATCACCGGCAGGAACATCAGTGTCTGCACCAATATGTTTGCAAAGTTCGGTCATGAAGCTCTGGCAGAATTTCATGATTTCGTTATCGGATTTGCCTTTGGGATCGAAGTCGCTGCCGCCCTTGCCGCCGCCGATCGGAAGTCCGGTCAGGGAGTTTTTGAAGATCTGCTCAAAACCTAGAAATTTGATGATGCCAAGGTTAACAGACGGGTGTAAACGCAGGCCGCCTTTGTAAGGACCGATAGCGCTGTTGAATTGAACACGGAAACCACGGTTAACCTGAACATTTCCTTTGTCATCGACCCAGGGAACTCTGAACATGATCACGCGTTCGGGCTCGACGAGCCGCTCGAGGATACCGGCTTTTTCATATTCGGGATGTTTGGCAATTACCGGTTCCAAAGATTCCAGCACTTCCTTGAGTGCCTGGTGGAACTCGGGCTCGTTCGGGCTTCTTTTGATAGCCTGTTCCATGACTTGTTGGACATAAGACATATTTTTTACCCTCCAGAAAAAATAATGTTTTTTTATCAATAACCGTATTCTACAATATTAATTTGCGTTTGAACATAACAAAACAAACAATATACTGTATTCATTATAAGATATTAGTGATGCAAAATAATGAATTTATAATATTAAATTTAAATATTTAAACATTGGCATTAAAATTATACAGAAAACTAAAAAATACAAAGAAAGTTAAAATGAATACAATATTTTTTAGTTAAAACAGTTATGTTGTTGATGAATTTTTGGTAAAATCGTAAAGAAACTATCGATGTAAACTCCAACAAAGGGTGTGTAATATGAAATACAATCAATTGCCAAAAAAACAGGGTCTTTACGATCCGGCCTTTGAGCATGATGCCTGCGGTATGGGATTTGTCGTGAATATCAAAGGTGAAAAATCGCACGACATTGTCGAGGAAGCTTTAACCGTTCTGGAAAACTTAAACCACAGAGGCGCCAGTGGTGCGGATGAGAATACGGGTGACGGCGCTGGTATTCTGGTGCAAATACCCCATGACTTCTTTAAACGGGAATGTGATGTTCTCGGCTTTAATTTGCCGGAAAAGGGCAAATATGGTGTAGGAATGATTTTTGCGCACAAATATGAAGATTTTCGGATTACCCAGATGGACTCTTTTGAAAAGATTGTTCGTGAGGAAGGACAGAAGATTCTTGGGTGGCGGGAAGTCCCGATCGACAAATCGACGGTCGGCCATAGTGCCAAAGCTGTTATGCCTCGGTTTATACAGGTTTTTATCGGAAGAAGCCCTGATCTGACCGATGATATGGATTTTGAAAGAAAGCTCTATGTCATTCGAAAAAGAGCAGAAAAACTGATCATCCCAATGTGTGAAGACAAGGGCGGCTCCTTCTATGTTGCCAGCCTTTCCAGCAAAACCATTGTCTATAAAGGTATGCTTACAGCCGAACAGCTCAGAAACTTTTATCTGGATCTTTCCGACCTTGACTTTGTTTCAGCACTGGCTATGGTTCATTCCAGGTTTAGCACCAATACCTTTCCGAGCTGGGAGCGAGCGCACCCGAACCGGTATATTGTCCATAACGGGGAAATCAATACCATCAGAGGTAACGTGAACTGGATGAAGGCCAGACAGAAATGCATTGATTCACCGTTGTTTGATGATATTTCCAAGGTATATCCGATTGTTGACGAGTCAGGCAGCGATTCGGCCATGTTTGACAACAGTCTTGAGTTTATCCATCTTACCGGCAGATCGCTTCCTCATGCTGTCATGATGATGATTCCTGAGCCATGGGAAAAGAATGATCTGATGTCCAAAGAAAAAAAGGACTTTTATGAGTTTAACAATTTTATTATGGAGCCCTGGGACGGACCGGCTGCCATGGGCTTTACGGACGGAACAGTTATCGGTGGCGTACTGGACAGGAACGGACTCAGACCATCGCGTTATTATGTCACGAAAGATGATAAAGTCATCCTGGCCTCTGAGGTGGGGGTTCTCGACATCAAACCTGAAAATGTTAAGTATAAAGGCCGTCTAGAACCGGGTAAAATGCTCCTGATCGATACGGAAGCACAAAGGATCATCTCTGATGAGGAAATCAAAAAGAGTGTTTCCATGATGCATCCGTATGAAGAGTGGAATAAGAAGCATATTGTCTATTTAAGTGATCTCCCTGCTGACGACGAGTTGGAAGCACCGATACTGGAGGATATTATCTCCCAGCAGAAAGCATTTGGCTATACCCATGAGGATATTCATAAAATGATTCTGCCGATGGCAACCGATGGCATCGACCCCGTCGGATCGATGGGCATGGACTCACCGCTGGCGGTACTTTCAGACAAACCTCAAATGCTGTACCATTATTTCAAGCAGCTTTTTGCCCAAGTGACGAATCCCCCAATTGATGGCATCCGTGAGGAAATTATTACCTCCGGCACAATGCTCCTGGGGAATGCGGGAAACCTTCTGGATCCTGACCGGACGCATAGTTCCGCAGTGTATCTGGAATCACCGATCCTCACCAATACCCAGTTGGATACCATTATGAAATTAAATAACGGGAAGTTCAAGACAGCCAGGATTTCCATTCTTTACAAGGCGACTGGCGGGCTTAGAGCAATGGAAAGAGCTTTAGACAAAATATCCCGGGAAGCAGATAAAGCAATTGCTGATGGCACAAATATTCTTGTTCTTTCGGATAGGGGCGTTAATAAAGAATTTGCTGCTATCCCCGCTCTTCTGGCATCTTCGGGGCTGCATCACCATTTGATACGCCGTGAAATCCGGACCAGTGTGGGTATTGTTCTGGAGACCGGAGAAGCCAGGGAGGTACACCATTTCTGTGCCTTGATCGGGTACGGTGTTACCGCGATCAACCCCTATATTGCTTACGAAACGATCAGAGACCTAGCGGCCAAAGGAATGACGAATGGCCTAAGTTATCAGGAGGCCAAAAAGAACTATATTAAAGCCTCGATCAAAGGCATCTTAAAGGTGCTTACGAAAATGGGTATTTCGACGATGCGCAGCTACCATGGTGCCCAGATATTTGAAGCTGTCGGACTGAAAAGAGATCTGATTGACCGCTACTTTACGCAGACGCCATCCCGCTTGGAAGGAATCGGGCTGGAAGAAATTACAACGGAAAATCAAATGCGGCATGAAAGCGCTTTTGATGAGAATGCACTTTACACAGACACACTGGAAATCGGCGGTTTCTACCAGTGTAAAGATAGCGGGGAGATTCATCTCTACAACCCGGAAACAATCTACCTGCTTCAGCGCGCCTGCCGGGAAGGCAATTACAATCTTTTTAAAGATTACTCCAGAAAAATTAATGACGAGGAGATTTACACACTCAGGCAGCTGCTGGATTTCAAAATAAGCGCCGGAGATACGATTCCAATCGAAGAAGTTGAACCGGTCGAGTCCATCGTCAAAAGATTTAAGACCGGGGCGATGTCCTATGGCTCGATTAGTAAGGAAGCCCACGAATGTATGGCGATTGCCATGAACCGTTTGGGCGGCAAAAGTAACAGTGGTGAAGGCGGCGAGGATCCTGAAAGATTCAAAAAGTTGCCTAATGGCGACAGTCTGATCAGTGCCATCAAGCAGGTTGCTTCAGGTCGCTTCGGTGTTACCAGCAGCTTCTTGGTAAATGCCTCAGAAATACAGATCAAAATGGCACAAGGAGCCAAGCCTGGAGAAGGTGGGCAACTTCCAGGCCGGAAGGTTTTTCCGGCGATTGCCAAAGTCAGACACTCGACACCAGGAGTCGAACTAATCTCACCCCCACCGCACCATGATATCTATTCGATCGAAGATTTAGCGGAACTGATCCATGACCTTAAAAATGCCAACCGTGATGCTCGAATCAATGTTAAGCTTGTTTCTGAAGTGGGTGTCGGTACGATTGCGGCCGGTGTGGCCAAGGGCAAGGCCGATGTTATTCTGATCAGTGGCTATGATGGCGGTACAGGTGCTTCACCGCGAACAAGCATTAAGAATACAGGATTGCCGTGGGAATTGGGCCTTGCCGAAACCCATCAGACCCTTGTGCTTAACCGCTTGAGGGACAGGGTCGTCCTGGAAACAGACGGTAAGCTTCTGTCAGGCAGAGATGTTGTCATCGCTGCGCTCCTAGGCGCTGAGGAATATGGATTTGCCACCACCCCACTCATTTCCATGGGCTGTGTGATGATGCGCGTCTGCAACCTGAACACCTGTCCGGTAGGTATTGCAACCCAGAATGAAGAACTTCGCAAGAATTTTGCCGGCAAACCTGAGCATGTTGAGAATTTCATGTTGTTTATTGCACAGGAAATGCGGGAGATCATGGCGAAACTTGGCTTCAGGACCATTAATGAAATGGTTGGACGTACAGACAGGCTCAAACACAAAGAAAATATTAAGAATTGGAAAGCAGCCCAGGTTGATCTTTCCCAGGTTCTGTATCAACCCTACGCCGGTGCAGATGTCGGCAGATTTAAGTCACAGCAGCAAAACCATGGACTGGAAGAATCCTTGGATATGCGCAAGCTTTTAAGAATGTGCAAGCCGGCCCTGGAACACAAAAAATCAATCCGGGCCAAACTGAAGATCAACAATGTGGACCGTGTGGTTGGAACCATTGTCGGCAGTGAAATAACCAAGCGTTTCGGGGAAGAGGGGCTTCCTGAGGATACCATTAAGCTGACCTTTGTAGGTTCTGCCGGTCAAAGCTTTGGTGCATTTGCACCCAAGGGCATGTCCTTGGAACTTGAGGGTGATGCTAATGACTATATCGGCAAAGGCCTTTCGGGTGGTAAAATTATGGTCTATCCGCCAAAAACTTCGGATTTTGAACCAGCGAAAAATATCCTGATCGGCAATGTCGCCTTCTACGGCGCAACTTCGGGTGAAGCCTATATCAACGGAATCGCCGGCGAAAGATTCTGTGTCCGAAACAGCGGCGTCAATGCGGTTGTTGAAGGTGTCGGCGACCATGGCTGTGAATATATGACCGGAGGAAAAGTTGTGATCCTGGGTAAGACAGGACGGAACTTTGCTGCGGGTATGTCCGGCGGTGTTGCCTATATCCTTGATTTTGAGGAAATATACTGCAACAAGTCCCTGATTCTTATGGAAAAAATTGCTTCGGAAAAGGAACTGAAAGAAATCAGGGAAATGATCCGTAAACATGTAGCGCACACGGGAAGCCCCCTAGGCCGGAAAGTACTGGATGTTTGGGCGGATTACGCGCCAAGATTTACGAAGATCATACCCAAAGATTATAAAAAGATGATGGAAAATATCGAGAGAGCTCACAAGGCTGGCTTAAGCGGTGAAGAAGCCCTGACGGCTGCCTTTGAAGGGAAGGTCTGATCATGGGAAAAGCAACAGGATTTTTAGAGTATAACAGAATCGATCCGAAGAAAAGAAAGCCTGAAGAGCGGATCAAAGACTACAATGAAGTCAAGATTCCCCAGGATCCTGAGATTGTCCGAACGCAGGGCGCACGCTGTATGGACTGCGGTGTACCTTTCTGCCACGGCGGTGTGCTCTTGAACGGCGCCGCTTCAGGTTGCCCGCTGCACAATTTGATTCCAGAATGGAATGAGCTCGTCTATAAGGGACAGTGGCGGGAAGCATACAAGCGGCTGACCAGAACGACGCCGTTCCCGGAATTCACCTCAAGGGTTTGCCCTGCACCTTGTGAAGGGGCTTGTACCGAAGGCTATATCATGGACGCTGTGACTATTAACAGCATTGAATATGAGATTATCGAGAAAGCGTTTGCCGAAGGATGGGTAAATCCTAAGAAGGCCAAAGCCACCGGCAAGAAAGTCGCTGTTGTCGGTTCGGGCCCGTCCGGACTGTCTGCGGCCTATTATCTGAATGCCGTCGGCCATGAGGTCACGGTGTATGAGCGGGATGACCGGGCTGGGGGACTTTTGATGTACGGGATCCCCAACATGAAGCTTGATAAACGATTTATTGAAAGACGGCTTGATGTACTGAAGGCATCCGGGATAGAATTTGTTCTGAATACCGAAGTCGGCAAATATATGAAGGCCCAAGAGCTCGTAGACAACTATGATGCCGTTGTGCTGTGCACAGGAGCTACCAAGCCCCGGGGGCTGGATGTGGAAGGCAAAGATCTGAAAGGGGTTTATTATGCCGTAGACTTCCTAAAAGCGACCACCAAAAGTTTATTGAATTCCAACTTAAAGGATGAGAGTTTTATTAGTGCCAAGGGTAAGAATGTCATCATCATTGGCGGCGGGGATACCGGGACGGACTGTGTGGCCACGGCAATCCGGCATGGCTGCAAAAGTGTTTTTCAGTTTGAAATTCTGCCTGAGCCACCTGCCCATCGTATTGAGGCTGAGAACCCCTGGCCGGAATGGCCGAAAAAACTGAAAGTGGATTACGGACAGGAAGAAGCAATCTGTCTTTATGGCA
This sequence comes from Dehalobacter restrictus DSM 9455, assembly GCF_000512895.1. NCBI lineage: Bacteria > Bacillati > Bacillota > Clostridia > Eubacteriales > Desulfitobacteriaceae > Dehalobacter > Dehalobacter restrictus. The sequence continues at coordinate 2,387,937 of NZ_CP007033.1, read as the reverse complement.
AGGATCCGAGGAATTATTGCATTTCCACCACAAAGATTGTGGGCAATGAGAACGGTGAGGTCAAGGAAGTTCATACAGTCAACCTTACCTGGGTCAAAGATGCTGCCGGCAGAATGGTTCCACAGGTGACTCCCGGAAGTGAAAAGGTATGGGAAGCGGACCTGATTCTGCTGGCCATGGGCTTTTTAGGGCCTGAAGACAATATCCCCACAGAGCTTAAGCTGGAGCGGGATGCTCGCAGCAATGTCAAAGCGGAATATGCGTTTTTTGAGACGAATGTTGACAGAGTTTTTGCCGCTGGCGACATGCGCAGAGGCCAGAGTCTGGTTGTTTGGGCTTTCCAGGAAGGAAAGCTGGCAGCTAGAGAAGTGGACAAATATTTGATGGGAAAAAGTATAATTATCTAGCCAATTGTTATGATAAACAGAGTGCAATGTTCATGCCGGATGTGATAACATGATATTACACGGCATCCACCGTTATGCTTTATCATACCGCATAGTAAAGCCAAGTAATGGATAGATGCTAGGATTCATTGCTTGGTTTTTGCGTATCGGTTATTGGCTGCTTGCACATATAGATTTGAGTGTCAGCAATTATTAATTTTAAGGATAAAATGATAGCTAAATTGGCGTAAGGAATGATGTGTAATGGATCAGCGTAAGAAAATAAGATCCGGCCTGCCGGGGCTCGATGAGATCATCGACCATCTCAGGATTGGCGATAATGTTGTTCTGCAGGTTGACAATATCGCAGATTATGAATCCTTTGTGCTGCCTTTTGTTAGAACGAGTCTGGACGAGGGCAGAAAAGTGATTTATATGCGGTTTGCGCGTCATTCTCCAATTATTGACGACAATGAAAATGTTAAAGTGTATCATATTGACGCCGAACACGGTTTTGAAGCTTTTTCCACGCAGGTCCACCAGATTATTGCAGCTGAGGGAGAAGAGGTTTTTTACGTTTTTGATTGTCTGTCCGATCTTTTGTACACCTGGGCAACGGATCTTATGATCGGCAACTTTTTTCAGATCACCTGTCCGTATTTATATGAACTGAAAACGGTGGCTTTCTTTGCAATTTATAAAAATATGAATTCGTATGAGACGATTTCCGCAATTCGGGAAACGACCCAGGTATTGATGAATATCTATAATGTCAGGGGACAGACCTATATCCATCCGGTCAAAGTGATCGACAGGTATTCACCGACGATGTTTCTGCCGCATATCAAACAGGCGCAGGATTTTATTCCGTTAACAAGCAGCAGCGATGCTTCAAAGCTGTTTGCAGATATGTCCCTGAATGTGTTTGATGCTCCGCGAAGGCATTTGGATTATTGGGACCGGATGTTTTTGAAAGCGTCAGACACCTATGAAAAGGTAAAATTCAGTCGTATACCGTCTGCTGAGGGAAAAAACCTGGTAGAAAAGCTCTGCCGGATGGTTTTAAGTCGCGATGAAAGATTCCTTGAGTTGCTGACGAAGGTCTTTACTCTGGAAGATTTGCTTCAGATCAAGTCAAGTTTAATTGGATCGGGATTTATCGGCGGCAAAGCGGTCGGAATGCTTCTGGCCAGAAAAATTTTGCTTGAAGATGAAAATTTTGATTATAAAAAAATTCTGGAACCCCATGATTCGTTCTACATTGGGTCTGATGTCTTTTACACTTATCTTGTTAAAAATGGTCTCTGGAAACTTAGAATGGAGCAGAGAAAACCTGAAAAATATTTTTCTCTGGCCAGAGTCATTAAAAGCAAAATACTCAGCGGTGTTTTTCCGGAGAATGTCAAAAACCATTTTTTGCGCGTCCTGGAGTACTTTGGACAATCACCGATCATTGTCCGCTCCAGCAGCCTTTTGGAAGATGGATTTGGTAATTCTTTTGCTGGAAAATATGAAAGTGTTTTTTGTACGAACCAAGGTACGCTCGAACATCGCTATCTTGAATTTGAAAACGCTGTGAAACAAGTCTTTGCCAGCACGATGAGCGACGACGCGCTGATGTATCGTTTGAAACGAGGAATAGCCGACCAGGATGAGCAGATGGCTTTGCTTGTTCAACGCGTATCGGGTTCGTATCGTAAGGAATATTTTTTCCCGGATCTTGCTGGGGTCGGCTACTCAAACAATATCTATGTCTGGGATGAGAAAATGTCTCCGAAAGCGGGCATGCTGCGGGTAGTTGTTGGTCTAGGCACCCGGGCTGTAAACCGTACGGCGGGTGACTATGCCAGAATTATAGCGATTGATGAACCTTTGTCATCACCTTTAACGGATTTTGATGATTACAGGCAATATGCCCAAAGAAATATTGACGCGCTGATGGTGACCAAAAACAGCATGATTGGTATCGCGTTTAACGATCTTTTAAACGAAATTGACGATCCCAAACTGCATTATTTCGCGCAGAGAGACTATACTGCAGAAAAAATGATGAAAGAAATAGGCCAGCAAGACCGGCAGGCCTGGATTATTAATTTTGATCAATTTCTGTCCAATTCCACTTTTGTCGGGGTCATTCAAAAAATGCTTAAATGCCTGGAAAAATTCTACGCATATCCGGTGGACATTGAATTTACCGTTAATTTTAAAGATTTGGATCATTATCAGATCAATCTCCTGCAGTGCAGGCCGCTGCCCGCAAAAGGTCTCAAAAGTAAGGTGGTGTTCCCGAAACATATTGATTTTCAAAAAACATTCTTTCAAAGCCATAATACTTTCATGGGCGGGAATATCCATTATGGTATTCAGCGAATCATTTATGTCGAGCCTGAAACCTACAGCAGGCTAAGTGACCTCGAAAAATACAGGGTAGCCAGATGTATCGGCAAATTGAACAGCCAGATTGAGAAAGAAAACATGACCGTGCTGCTGCTCGGCCCCGGACGATGGGGTACCAGTACGCCTTCGCTCGGCGTGCCTGTTTATTTTTCCGAAATTAATAATATCACTGTCCTTGGTGAAATTGCAGTTAAAGAGGGCGGGTTCACCCCGGAGATATCTTACGGAACCCATTTCTTTCAGGATCTCATAGAAAGTGATATCTTTTATGTGGCGCTTTTTCCGGAAGGCAGGGGAGGAGTCCTTCAGACAAAACTATTAAACCACTTTCAAAATTTGCTTCCTGAACTGCTACCACTGAGCGCCTCCCTTGGAGAAATCATTAAAGTATATGATGTCAATAAAGGAATGCATAAAGCCCTGGAGATTATTGCTGATGTCGGGAAACAAAAAGCGGTATGTTTCTTTAAATAGAATTTGATGGCTGACAAGATAAAAAAGTAGCCCTTCAGGGTTGTTTTTCCCCCTTAGGGCTAGAAAATATCTATCAAGGTTAGTGGCATCCGTGATGGCTGCAGCTGTTCATGGCAGAGAATTCCGGAAGCTGGTTATCCAGGAAGAGCTGGATGTTACCCGAAACGGTGGCATTATCAACCCGAAAAGCACGCACCCCTTGCGCATTGAGTTTCATTAGGGCGCCTGCACCGATTCCGCCAACCAGAATCGCGTCCACCTGTTCTCCACCCAATGCCTTCAAAGGCTGGCACATCCCGTGCTCATGATGAGAGTCTCCGTTGTCGATGACTTTCATCTCTTCTTTATCCAGGTCGTAGATCAGAAAAAATGGGGCTGAGCCAAAATGATCATAGGGGATACTCTCAAGTCCTTTGTCTTCTTTTACAGGGATACAAATTTTCATGTTTAAGCTCCTTTTCTCGGTTTATTCATTGCTTGAACGCTCACAGCACTTTTCACGCTGGGCCTTGCAAGCATATTGACAATTGAATGGGACGCTGAAAACATCTTTATAGTGACCCGAGGTGTGGGTGCCTGATATCTGCTCAATGAATCCGATCAGATCTTCAAAAACAGATTGCTGCAAATTGTATTTTACGAAGTAGCCTGTTTTCTCGCCAATCAGAAGGCCGGCTTCCTTTAAAATTTTAATATGTTGGGACACGGCTGCTTCGGAAATTTGAAGATGTCTTGCAATTCCTTTAGCACAGATGCTTCTTCTGGATAAGATAAGCAAGATCTGCAGTCTTGTTTCGTCAGAAAGCGCTTTGAATACCTGCACAATTTGCTCCATATATCCTCCGGGTATTTTTAATTAACTAAATACTTAACTAAATTATAAGACACTTAAGTGATTAAGTCAAACAAATTGTTTTCTAAGTGGTTATAAAAGAAACGCTTCTGAAGACTGGCATTTCTCTATGTTATAATGATATGAAGATTTTCACGCCTTCATTTAAAAGCGTTTATTGCAAGTCACTGGCAACCCGGAATGATTACAGGCCATAGAAAGAAGGGGACAGCATTGAAATATTTAGAAGCGACACTGGGGAGAATATTCATTCTGAGATTGGAACAAGGAGAAAAAATCCCAGCCATTATTCAGGATTTTGCCGAAAAACATCAGATCAATTCCGCACTGGTTCATTTTTTGGGAGGGGCGGACAAGGGCAGTAAGGTCGTCGTAGGACCTGAAGACGGACAGGCCCTTAAACCCCGCAAGATGATGACAGAGCTTCAAGGCACCAGCGAAACACTGGGAGTAGGAACTTTGTTCCGAAACGAACAAGGGAAACCGGTCTTGCACATGCACGCCGCTTTTGGCAGAGAGGGAAAAACAGTAGCAGGCTGTGTACGTGAAGGGGTCGATATCTGGCAAATCGGCGAGGTTGTCATGATTGAACTGAATACAAGTGAGGGCTCTAGAAAAATTGATCCTACGACAGGTTTTGAGCTGCTCGAAATATAGTAGATATGCCAACTGATTCTTGGCAATATTTTTTTCGATTTTGAATGCGCCGCAGACGAATACAATGATTTATTGGGACAGGGAGGCATAGAATATATCGATGGAAAAACGGTATCGGGTTCTGCAGGATATTGTAGAGAAAGAGCTGTCTTATGCGGCCCACGATCTGGATCATGTTATGCGGGTCTATCATCTTTGTTTGATTCTGGCCGGGCAGCGGGAGGATGTCGATACGGAAGTATTGATTCCGGCTGTCCTGCTTCATGATATTGCCAGAGCCAAAGAGGATGAAGATAATTCCGGAGAGATCGACCATGCCGTATTGGGTGCGGAAATGGCCGAGAAGATCCTTCAAGACCTAAATTATGATCCGGATTTGAGACAGGAGATCACACACTGTATTTTAGCGCATCGGTTCAGAACAGGACATCAGCCGGAGAGCATCGAAGCCAAAATCCTCTTTGATGCCGACAAACTTGATATCATCGGAGCAACTGGGATTGCCCGCTCTTTCATGCTTGCTGGCCAGCACGGGGAAAGACTATATCATGAGGTTTCTGTCGAAGAATATCTGAAGGAAAATATCGGTGAGAACGGCAGGATTAAAGATGCTTCCAAACATACGACCAACCTGGAATTTGAGCTTAAATTAAGAAAAATACCGGATAGGCTCTATACGGAAGAAGCGAAAGCAATCGCCAGAAAAAGGGTCAGATTTATGGAGTTATTTTTCAAGACTTTAGTGGAAGAAGTAACAGGAAATAAATAATTGAAATAAATAATCCTTGGAACGAATGTGCAAAGCGTTGAATTTGGTTGGAAAATGAAGAATAATTTACATAAAAAAATTAAAAACAATAATAGAAAGTATTTTAAATAAGTTGTATACTTGAACGTAGATATCGTTTGGCATGAATCTTGCCGTAAGGGTCAAGTGGATGTATCATACCCGAGTAAATCCCGGTTTTAATGTGAAAAGAATATGAAAATGCCGTCTGTCCGGGAATCTGTATAGTATTTTAGTTTGATTCAGAAGGTGGAAGGAAAATATGAGGCAGATACGCCAAGATATATTTCTTGAACAGCAACAGAGATTGTTCATGACCACTGAACTGCGTCAGGCAATTTCTGTATTGCAGATGTCGACTCTGGAACTAAGCGAGTATATCACAAAAAAAATAGAAGAGAATCCTTTTCTGGACGAAGATGAACCCGTTGCTGAAAACAATGAGGTTGTCAGCAAAACTGCAACCCGGGTTAATATGGACGACCTGATTGAACATTTCAGCAGCGACAGCAATATGGGTCATATCTGGAATGAGAAGAATGAAAATGACACCGGATACGAACAATATCTGTCTGATCGGCCAAGTTTATATGAGCAGCTTGAATTACAATTGAATTTAGAGATCAAAAATCCTGCGGATATTATCATTGGAAACTTTCTGATAGGAAGTATTGATCGGAACGGCTATTTTACAACAGAACTGGAATATGTCAGCCAAAAATTGAATGTTGCCGTTGAGAGAGTGGAAGAGGTCCTAAAGGTCATTCATACTTTCTATCCTACCGGCGTAGGTGCCCGAAATCTTCAGGAATGCATGCTTCTGCAAATGAGAGCAAACGGCAAGGATAGTGAGCTTGCGGAACAGGTTATTCAAAACTACTTCCAGGAGCTTGCCGACAAAAAAATAATGAAAATAGCCAATACCCTCTCCGTGTCTACGAAGCAGGTCCAAGAAGTCTATGATCTTATCAGGATGCTTGATCCCAAACCCGGACTGCAGTTTGGCGCTGAAAGAAATCCTTTTATCTGGCCTGATGTTACGATTATGAGAGACCAGAACGATTATATGGTTATTGTAAACGACTTTGATTTTAACTATTTGAGAATCAATCAGACGTATGTGGATATTCTCCGTAATTCGAATGCGTTATCCGATGATGTAAAAAAATATCTTGAAGAAAAGTTTGATTCCGCCTTAGGACTCATCCGCGGAATTGAACAAAGAAGACTAAACATTTACAAAGTTGTGCAAAGCATTGTTGATATTCAAAGAGAATTTTTTGACAATGGCATTGAATATCTGAAGCCCTTGACCATGAGTCAGGTTGCGGACCTGGTCGGCATCCATGAATCTACGGTAAGCCGGGTCACCTGCAACAAATACGTCCAGACGCCGCGCGGACTGTTTGCTTTGAAGTATTTCTTTAACTCCGGTGTGGGTTCTTATGACTGCGACAAAATAAGTTCCAAAAGTGTCAAACACTTGATCCAGGATATTATTAATAAAGAAGACCCGAACCAACCACTGAGCGACCAGGATATTATGATGATGCTTGTGAACAAAGGGATGAGGATCTCCCGGAGAACTGTCAACAAGTACCGTCAGAGTATGGGGATACCTACAAATTTACACCGTAAAAGATATTAATTGTCCAAAGCATTATCGCCTAAACTTACGGGGCACGAGATTCAAGTGGCATTGATGATTTTGAACTATATTTGAGTGGAAGATTAGTCAACATAATGCAAAGGAACCGCGGGTATTTAATAACATCCACGGTTCCTTCGCGTTATATTGGACTAGGTCATTCAGGTGAGGTGTGTTCAGAGAAGGTATATTTAGATAAAGAGTGTCCATTGGAAGGAGTGTTCAAGGGGAAGGTATATTCCAGAAAAGGGTGTTCATGGACGAGTTGCTTTTGCTTTGGCGTCACTGCGCTAACTGCGGTTACAATATTGGGTGTGCAAAAGCTTGTGGGATAATTCTCCGAGGGGCTCAAGCAGAAAGTCATGATAGAGTTCCTGTACTGCCGGATTTTCATGTGACTTGCGTAGCGGCATATTTTCATCGACCTGGTACAGGGCTTCGATCCGTCTGGCTCTGATCTCATTGGTCGTGCCGTAAGGCTGGCCTCCTCCGCCGATACACCCTCCGGGACAGCACATGACCTCGATGAATGTATAATCGGCCTGGCCGGCTTTGATCATTTCCAGGATTTTTTTGGCGTTGGCAAGTCCGTGGGCAATCCCCGCTTTTACTTCCGTTCCGGCAAGATCAACCGAAGCTTCTTTTACGCCGACCATTCCGCGCACGGCTGTAAAGTTTAAGTCAGTCAGGGTTCTACCTGTAACAACTTCATATACGGTACGCAGGGCTGCTTCCATAACCCCACCGGTTGCTCCGAAAATAGCGGCTGCACCTGTTGATATGCCGAGGGGCGAATCAAATTCAGCTTCAGGGAGCATCCGGAAATCAATTCCCTCGTGCTGCAGCATTCTGCCAAGTTCACGGGTCGTGAGGACGATATCTACATCCTGGCTGCCGCTTGCATTCATTTCCGGGCGCTCGGCTTCAAATTTTTTAGCGGTACAGGGCATTACGGAAACGACAATGATATCCTTGGCTTCAAGGCCGCTGGTCTGAGCATAGTACGTTTTGGCCAGGGCCCCAAACATTTGTTGGGGAGATTTGCAGGTCGACAGATGCGGAATTAATTCCGGATAGTAATGTTCCATATATTTGATCCAGCCGGGACTGCAGGAAGTAATCATCGGCAGGATACCGCCGTTTGCTATCCGGTCCAGTAATTCATGGCCTTCTTCCATGATGGTCAGATCTGCTGAGAAGTCTGTATCAAAAACCCGGTCAAATCCCAGACTGCGCAAAGCAGAAACGAGTTTTCCTGTCGCGATTTCGCCTGATGGGAATCCAAATTCCTCGGCTAGGGATACCCGGACGGCCGGAGCGACCTGAACGACGACATGTTTTTGGGGATCGGCGAGAGCTTCCCAGACGCGGTCTGTATCATCTCTTTCATGAATTGCACCTACCGGACAAACCAAAGCACACTGTCCGCACAGCACACAGGCGACATCAGCCAACTGTTTGCCGTATTCCGGTGAAATGCTGATTTCCGTACTGCGGTTATGACTATAGAGGATTCCAACGTTCTGAATATAGTGGCAGGCTTCCGCACATCGGCCACATTTGATGCATTTATCCGGATTTCTGACCAGCGAGGGAGTTGAGAAATCCTGAGAGAAACTGTGTTTTCTTTTTTCTCCTTGGATATCCCTGACTCCGAATTTGGCGGCGATTTGTCTGAGCTCACAGTTGCCGTTGCGGATACAGGTCAGACATTCCTGCGGATGGTCAGCAAAAATTAATTCCAGAATCGTGCGGACGGTCTCTCTGACTCTCGGAGAATTCGTCGTGATGTTCATTCCGGCTGTTACCCTAGTGGAACAGGAAGGCACAAGGTTTTTTACGCCTTCTATCTCGACCACACAAATCCGGCAATTTGCCTTGACGCGCTGATCAGGATGATGGCAAAGGGTTGGAAGATCAATGCCCTGTTGTCTGGCTGCCTCTAAAATAGTGATTTCAGGTGCAACTGCCGTTACCTTACCGTTTAGCGTAATATTGATAGTTTGCATCAGGCGGTCTCCTCCTCAATGAATGATGGTTTGTTATCACGGCAGGAAGCAAGATATTCATCCCGGTAATAGGCCAGGGAGGAACGAAGGCTGTTGCCGGCTGCTTGGCCGAGACCGCAGAAGGAAGCTTCCTGAATCGCCCGGGTATAACGCTCCAGCGTGCTAACATCCTGACGCACGGCTTCTCCGGCGAGCAGCCTGTCAAGGATCAGATTGGCCTGACGCAGACCTTCCCGGCAGGGCGTGCATTTGCCGCAGCTTTCATGCAGAAAGAAGCGCAGACGGTTTTGAACGTTTGACAAGATCGAACGGGTGTCGTCCAAAACAAAGATAGCCCCTGATCCGATCGTAATCCCGGTTTTGGCACAGGCCAGATATTCCAGCGGGGTAAAAAGCATTTCCGGCGGTATCAGAACGCCGGAAGCGCCGCCAATGTTTACCGCTTTTATGGCTTTCCCGGTCTTTGCTCCGCCGCCATATTCGTTGATAATTTGAGCGAAGGTCATTCCGAATGGTACTTCAAATAAACCACGGTTTTGGACATCGCCGGAAAGCGAAATCAACTTGGTTCCGGGACTGTCCGGTGTACCAAAAGAACGGTACCAAGATGCACTTTTTTCAATGATTTTGGGGATATTGGCAAGCGTTTCAACATTGTTGATCAACGTGGGTTTTTGCCAGAGACCGGCTTGGGTCGGGTAAGGGGGTTTCAGACGCGGACGGCCTTTTTTGCCCTCGATGGAGGAAATTAACGCGGTTTCCTCACCGCAAAGATAGCTTCCGGCACCGGAAAATAGTTTTAAAGACAAGCTGAAACCGCTGCCAAGAATATTGTCTCCAAGGAACCCGCGGCGCTCGGCTTCTTCGATGCTTTCGCGCAGGATTTTCTGTGCTTCAGGATACTCGTGCCGCACGTAGATATAGCCTTCGGAAGCTCCGGCCATAAACGCCGCGATGGTGATGCCTTCCAACAGTTGGAAAGGGATATGGGTCATAATGAACCGGTCCTTAAAGGTGCCTGGTTCACCTTCGTCGGCATTGCAAATGATATAACGCAGTTTTTCCGTGTTGGCTCGAAGCATTTTTATTTTTTCAGCAGTAGGGAAAGCAGCTCCGCCCCTGCCGCGCAGTCCGGCATTCGATATTTCTTTCAGGGAAGTTTCAGGACCCTGGGCCAGGGCTTTGGCTAACGCGGAATATCCACCGTTTTGACAATGATGGTCCAAGTCGACATGCCTGCCCGGAGAAATATTAAAAATCTGATCGTCATCAAGCATTTTGTTCATCCTGATATTCCTTTCTTAAATTACGGATAATGGCGACCGCAGCTTCCGGAGTCAGGTCACCATAGACCGCATCATCAATTTTGATGGCCGGAGACATATAGCAGGCACCAAGGCAATTGACGCTTTCCAGAGAAAAAAACCCGTCTGCTGTTGTCTGTCCGATCTTAATACCGAGTTCCTGTTTAATTGCAGCGAGGATGGAAGCTTTGTTGGCATTTTCACAGGGCGCGTTCGTACATATCCGGATAATGTGTATGCCCCGTGGTTTCAGGGAGATCTCACTATAGAAAGATGCCGTAGAATAAACTCTGCTTCGGGAGATATTCATTTCCCGGGAAATTTCATTTACGGCTTCTTCACTCAGATGATTCTGAGGGTCGGCATCCTGAACGGCTAAAATTACTTGAAGCAACAAGGCTTCTTTTTTCCCAAACCGGTTGACAACTTCTTTGATTGCCGTCATTTGATCACACTGCCTTTCTGTAACCTTTCTGCAGGAAAGTTTACCTGTGCTTGCTTCAGTGTAATATGGGGCAAAATGTAAATCAAGAATAGTTATTTATTTGACAAAATAACAGAATAACAATGCAAAATAATAGACATTGCTAGCAAAGTTATAAATATATTTAACAATGCTGTTAATTATTTAACAATAAATAAGAAATCTCCCGGTTCAGTTTTAACAGGGAGATTATCAGGGCTATTTGTTATTTTTCTTGAATTGATTATTCTATTTTTATATGCCTATTTGTTTGCCTAATTGTTGATTGCTTTATGATCTATTCAACAATAATTGCTGTTTATGGTTTTTCTTTCAGAGACTCTTCCCTCAGCGACTTTTCCTGAAGGTTGTATCCGAGCACCATCAGACAGTCAATCATATGGGTATTTTCCACAATGATATCTTCCGGCATCATCAGTTCGACCGGAGAGAAATTCCATAAAGCTTTAACGCCTAAATCAGCAACCAACCTGGCGACCTCACCGGCGCAATTTTCCGGCACGGTCAAAACCGCAATATCCACAGGGTTTTTGCTCAGAAAATCTGGCAGGTCATCCACGGGCTGGACCTCAACGTTTCGAATTTTTTCGCCGATCAGTTCAGGCTTGACATCAAAGATCCCGGCAAGTTTAAACCCGCTTTTTTCAAAATTCGCGTGTTTGGCCAAAGCATGGCCCAAACTTCCGGCCCCTATAATGATCATGGTATGAGAATGCTGCAGTCCAAGCAGTTTGTGTATTTCCTGATGCAGAAAACCGACATCATAACCATATCCCTGTAAGCCGTTGCCGCCAAAACAGAAAAAGTCCTGTCTTACCTGAGAAGAGGTCAGACCCATTCGGTTGCCCAAATCTTTAGAGGAAATCCTGCTGATTCCCAATTGCAGCAGTGTTGAAAGATACCGGTAATATCTGGGCAAACGTTTTACAACCTGACTGGATAGTTTCTTTTCGTCCATCGACAGTTTCACCTCAAAATTGAATAATACGCAGTATAGTATATCATAATTTCGAAGTCTCGGGATGGGAACTGATAATTTTTTAGTCTGAGAATTGCTGGATAATCTGTCTATTCCAGCTAATTTCTAAATCTGGAGGCAATAGATGAACAACAAATGCCTGTTTTGAAAATTTTTATGACTCATTTTTTAACAAATGATATCATTGCTTAACGAAACAAAAAATGCTTTGGTGATAACATGATGGGCATTTCTCAAGGCTTGCAGGGTTATTAACGCTGTTAAACGAAGTAAATTTGAAACTGGCACATATTTTGGATTGATTATTGAATAAGGAACGAGTAAGATAAGTATAATCTTATCTTACCATGCCATTACCCTTGGGTGTGTTCCTTCCCTTTATATAACCCTACTAGGAGTGTTCACCTAGTAGGGTACCCCCTTCAATTGCTGAAGCGAATATAAGCAAAGGAGTCGGCGGATCACAACATTAGAATATTTTTCTCCGAGCCTTGGATCCTAAAGTTGCAATGCGGCTATGGATGCAAGGTCTGGACAAAGTCCACGGAGTAGTAGAAGAAATTCTGTTACTTGCTGTATTGCGAAGGAGATGTGAAAAGAATTGGTTTGTTTGCCGAGCCAAAAATCTTTATCCTGCATGTCCGTGCAGGATTTTTGTGATTAATAAGGAGGATATGCATGCAAAAAAATATTTCGTTGGAAGAAGCCCAAAGTTTGATATTTGATTATTGTCCTTTGACCGAAAAGGAGAATAATCATTTAGCGGATACCCTCGACAGGATACTGGCAGAGGATATTGTTGCCAGGGAAAACATTCCGCCGTTTTCGCGTTCACCTTATGACGGTTTTGTTTTCAGGGCCGAAGATACTGCGGGAGCCAGCGAAGCTAATCCGGTCACCTTTGAGGTGATTGAAGAAGTGCCGGCAGGTTATACGGCCCAAAACGCTGTCAGCAAGGGTCAGGCAATTAAAATTTTGACAGGAGCTCCGATCCCTGAAGGCGCGGATGCAGTTGTCAAATTTGAAGAGGTAGAAGTTCAGGGTAGCAAGATATCTGTTTCAAAGGCCTTCATGCACGGTGAAGATATCGTGCCTGCGGGTGAAGATATTGCCGTAGGTGATCTGATAGCGGCTGAGGGAACCGTTGTTACGGCACCGCTGATGGGGCTGATGGCCTCCCTCGGTATTGCGGAAGTACTGGTTTATAAACGTCCAAAAATTGCGATTATCTCTACCGGAGACGAACTGCGTGATGTAACGGAGCCTCTAGCTCCTGGTAAAATCCGAAACAGCAACAGCTATACACTCCAAGGCTATCTCCGTTCACTTGGTGTAGAGCCTGTCGTGATGGGGATATGCAAAGACAAGAAAGAAGATGTTGCGGTCCTGGTCGAAGAGGCTTGGAAGCAGGCCGACTTGGTACTGACGACCGGAGGCGTATCGGTGGGAGACTATGACGTGATCCGGCATGCAGCCGATTATCTTGGTGCCGAAACACTTTTCTGGAAAATTGAGATTAAACCGGGCTCACCGTGTCTGGCCGCAGTGAAGGACGGGAAGATGCTGATCGGCCTGTCAGGCAATCCGGCCGCAGCAATGGTAACTTTTCAGCTGATGACTGTCCCCTACATTAAAAAAATGACCGGCAGAAAGGATTATTGTTATCGAAAGATCGAAGTGACCCTGAAGAAAGATTTCCGAAAACCAAGTCCTCGCCGAAGATTTTTACGCGGCAGAATGCTTTACGAGAATAGCATGGTCATCATGGAATCGACCGGAGAACAAGGCAATGGTGTACTGCGCTCCATGCTCGGCTGTGATATCCTGGCGGAAATTCCGGAAAAGAGCGGACCAGTCAAAGCCGGTGAAAAATTAACCGCTTATATCATTGAATAGAAGCAAAATGAAAAAGTTGGAATTTAATAAGAATGGGAATCAAATAAGAAGCTGTTATACGATTTTATGGCCTAAGGAGATGAATAAAAGTGAAAAAAATAGCAGTCCAGGATGCAGTCGGCATGACCATTTGCCACGATATAACGAAAGTGATTCCTGGGGAATTTAAAGGCCCCGCTTTTAAAAGAAATTATGTGATCAAGCAGGAAGATATCGAGGAACTGTTGAGTCTTGGTAAAGAGCACATCTACGTCTGGGAAGAAAATGCCGATGAAATCCATGAAGACGATGCGGCGATCAGAATGGCACAAGCTGTCATGGGTCAGAACATCAGTTTTTCGGAACCTCAGGAAGGTAAAACTACGTTGATTTCGACTCAAAAAGGTTTGCTGAGGATCAAAAGCTCATTGCTGCACGAAATCAATTCGATCGAACATGTTACGATACCGTCCTTACCGAATAATTTCAAGGTTGAAGTTAATCAGAAAGTTGCAGCAACCAGGATTATACCGCTTGTTACCAAAGAAGAAAATATTCGCAAAGTAGAAGAATTATGCACCCTTTATGGTCCGGTATTTCATGTTGAGCCGTATATAAAGCTCAGGGTTGGGATTGTAATTACCGGAAGTGAAGTGTATAAGGGAAGGATCAAAGATAAATTTGGGCCTGTGATCAGGAAGAAACTTGAGTATTTTGGCGCGGAAATCATCGGTCTGGAATATTGCCCTGATGAATTGGAATTGATTCAAGCGAAGATCACAGGTTATATGGAGCAAAAAGCCGACATGATTATTATGACCGGGGGGATGTCCGTAGATCCCGATGATCTTACTCCTGGGGCGATCAGGAGTACCGGTGCAGATGTTGTAACATATGGTGTTCCTGTTCAGCCCGGCAATATGTTTATGCTGGCTTATTTGAATGGGATACCTATCTTAGGCGTACCTGGAGCGGCCGCCTATTACAAGACCACTGTCCTGGATGCGGTACTCCCGAAGATCTTTGCTGGAGAGACACTGAACAAAAATGATTTTATCCGCATGGGGGAAGGCGGTTTATGTTTGAACTGTCAGATGTGTCAATATCCAAGCTGCTATTTCTGCAGATAAAAATTTTCATTCAGTGTACGGGTATACGAGTGTAAGTGGGGAGTTGGAATAATGATCGATGCATATGGCAGGGATATCAATTATTTAAGAATATCTGTAACGGATTTATGCAATTTAAAATGTACGTACTGTATGCCGGAAAAAGGTATTGAGAAAAAAGAACGCTGCGATATCTTAAGCCTGGAAACTATGGAGAAAATTGCTGAGACAGCCGTTAAACTCGGGATCACCAAGATCAGGCTCACTGGCGGAGAGCCGTTGGTAAGGAGAGGGATCCTGGATCTGGTCCAAAATATTGCCTTGCTGAAAAACAAAGGACTTAAGGAACTGGGACTCACGACCAACGGGCTGCTTCTGGAAAAATATGCGGATGACCTGAAAAAAGCTGGGCTGACGCGGGTAAATATTAGTATTGACAGCATGGATCCGGCCAAATATAAGGAAATTACCCGCTGCGGTAATGTTCAGGATGTTCTGGAAGGGGTCAGGGCGGCAAAAGAAGCAAAACTATTCCCATTAAAGATTAATGTCGTTCTTATTGGCGGATTCAACGACAATGAAATCGAAGATTTTGTCGCGATGACGATGGATGATGATATCGAAGTTCGTTTTATTGAGCTTATGCCGATTGGGGAAGCTGGAGCATGGGGCCGGGAGCATTTCTTGTCCAACGAAGAAATACTAAAAAGAGTACCGACGTTGATCCCGATGCCATTTAAAGGACATGGCAGCGTAGCACGTCTCTACAAACTTCCGAATAGCAAAGGCAAGGTTGGTCTGATCAGCTCGTTAAGCAGTCATTTCTGTAATTACTGTAACCGGATCAGGATTACGCCCGACGGCAAACTGAAACCATGTCTTCATTCCAATATCGAGATCGATATCCGAAATTATGGTGAAAACGGACTTGAGAAGTTTCTGATGGATGGAATCATGGCAAAACCTACCCGGCATTGTATCCAGAACAGTGACTTTGAGCCGGTAATAAGAAATATGCATGAAATAGGCGGGTGAAAAATAACATGAATGAACTGACACATTTCAATGAAGAGGGACGGGCCAGAATGGTTGACGTAAGCACGAAGGCTGAAACCACTCGCGTGGCGGTAGCACGCGGCGAGATCCGGATGAAGCCTGAAACCCTGACGCTAGTCAAGGAGGGACTCATGGCTAAAGGGGATGTGCTGGCGGTGTCGCAGGTTGCAGGTATCATGGGTGCCAAAAAAACTTCTGATATTATTCCGATGTGCCACCCGTTGCTGTTGTCGGGAATAGATGTTTCTTTTAAAATCAACGACCAGGAAAGCAAGATTGAAATTCAGGTAACAGTTAATAACTCCGGCCAGACCGGCGTCGAAATGGAAGCACTTACGGGAGTTTCTGTCGCAGCGCTTACCATCTATGACATGTGCAAGGCTGCAGAAAAGGATATGGTGATCGGGGATATCTGTCTGGTCAGTAAATCCGGCGGCAAAAGCGGCAATTATATCCGAGCGGATAAAACAAAATAAAATATCCGAGAGACTCATAAATAACAAATTACGAACAAGAAATGAACAAGATATCCAGAACAAAAATGACGGACGTACTATTCAAAAAAACTCTTCGGAGAGGTGAAGAACGATGATCACTGTAGGCGTTATCACAGCGAGTGACAAAGGGTCCAGAGGAGAACGCGAGGACTTAAGCGGACAGGTCATTAAAAATATGGTCGAAGAGCTCGGCTGGGAAGTTAAAATTCTGGAAATTGTTCCGGATGAACAGAAGATCATTGAGGCCAAGTTAATTGAATATGCCGATGAACATAAAGTTGATGTGATATTCACGACCGGAGGAACCGGGTTCTCACCGAGGGATGTGACCCCGGAAGCTACGTTGGCTGTCGTCGAAAGGCTTACTCCGGGAATTCCCGAGGCGATGAGACTAGAGAGTCTGAAGGTCACGCCAAGAGCGATGCTTTCCAGAGCAGCCGCCGGAATCAGAGGCAAAACTGTGATTATCAATTTACCGGGAAGCCCAAAAGGTGTTAAAGAATGTCTGACAGTTGTTCTGCAGTCCCTGGAGCACGGCATAGAAATTTTAAAGGGGACTGCCGGAGAGTGCGCACAGCCAATAAAATAAGACTTTTTTAAACGGGAAGTGGAGAAATAATGGTTGGAAAAGTATTGTCCATCAATATCAGTGATGTACGTGGAATTGTGAAAACAAGCATACCCGAAGTCAATGTACTTGAAAACTGGGGACTGGAAGGAGATGCCCACGCCGGGGACTGGGAACGCCAGGTCAGCATATTCCCGGAAGAAGCACTGATCAAGGTTCCTGAGCATAAAAGAGAAGAAGTCATGACAGCAGGTTATACCGAGAACTTTACAATTTCCGGGATCGAACTTGATGACCTTATGGCTGGAACGACCGTCAAAATTGGCGAATCTGAAATTTATATCGTCAAGGTCGGCAAGGAGCATAAAGAGTACGGACGTCCATACATTGTCAGCAGAGAAGGCCGCTTCGGCAAAGCAGTCAAGGGTGGAAAAGTGAAAGTCGGCGATGAAGTCACCGTGATAAAAAAGGAATCTTAACAGAAATATCTTGACAAACAAAACAGCCAGGAGGAGAACACTGTGAATGATGTTCCAGTCATATGTTTCGTTGCCGCGAAATCAGGCACCGGAAAGACAACTTTCTTGGAAAAACTAATCAGGGAAATGACGGAATGCGGTTTTAGGGTCGGCGTGATCAAGAGCGACGCCCACCGTTTCGATATTGATAAACCAGGTAAAGACAGCTGGCGATTTGCTGAGGCCGGTGCAAGATCTACGGCGATTATCGGGCCCGACCAATATGCTGTCATTCAGAAAACCGAGATGAAGAAAGATATTGAAGATGTGATTGCAATGATTGAAGGCGTCGATATCATCCTGGTCGAAGGGTTCAAAATGTCCCAAAGACCACGGTTTGAAGTTGTACGAAGAGAAGTAGGTACCGATATTGTTTCACCTTTGGAGAATTTAATTGGCGTTATCACTGATATCAATGATCTTGCAGTTCCGGTTCCGGTGATCGATATCAACGATTATCAAGCTGTAGCGGATCTTATCGTTGAGAAATATTTGTCTTAAAGGAAGGGGTACCCGAATGCCGAAAATAATTGCTGTCAATATTAGTGAAACAACAGGGGTTCCGAAGCAAGAAATTGAAAAAGGCTATTTTAAAGTGGATCATGGTTTAGTAGGGGATGCGCATGCTGCCAACTGGCACAGACAGGTCAGCTTGCTTGGGACAGAAAGTGTTGAAAAATTAAGACAGGCCGGACTCACCGGGCTGGATAACGGTAGATTTGCGGAAAACCTCACGACCGAAGGCATTATTCTGTATGAGCTTCCCATTGGTACAAAGCTTAAAATCGGTGAGACGCTGATGGAAGTGACCCAGATAGGCAAACAATGCCATAACAGCGGATGCGCCATCAAACGGCTTGCCGGGGACTGCGTGATGCCGCGTGAAGGAATTTTTACCAAAGTCTTGTCGCCGGGATGGATTAAACCAGGGGACAGCATTGAGATCGTGGAACAGTAAACCATATTTTACAAACAAACTAAATGAAAAAGATAGTTGATAAAGTATTTCAACTATCTTTTTTAAATCACCAAAATTCAGAGGGAAAAGACAGTGATGATATCGAGTATCCTTGAACAAGATATTCCTGGCCTTTGGCCACGTACCTCTCTGCTATTTGGCGAATGTATATCAATTCTTCCGGCGTAATTTCTCTGATTACCCTGGCGGGAGAGCCAAGGATCAGAGAGTTTGAAGGGAATATCTTTCTATCCGGGACCAGGGAGCCAGCGCCCACAATCGAATTTTCACCAATGACAGCTTCGTTCATGATGATTGCACCCATCCCGATCAGAAAGCCTTTACGAATCGTACAACTGTGGAGGATACAACCATGGCCAGACAGAAACCTCATCTTCAATAAGTGTCGGCAGATCGGTATTCACATGGATAACACTTAAGTCCTGAATGTTTGTTCTTTGACCGATGGTAATCGGGGCAATATCTCCGCGCAGAACACAATTGAACCAGATACTTGCGTGGTCCCCGATGGTTACGTTGCCAATGATTTTTGCGCCGTCCGCCACATAGACAGTTTCTGCCACCGACGGCCTAACGCCCTGATAGGGAATGATCATAGGATTGCTTGCTCCCTGCTTTTTATCTTTAAAAATATTATAGATTCCAGGACAGCTTTTGTCGAGAAGGGCCTGCCGCTAAAAGCTTGGCACCAGTCAAATATTCTTGAAAAACAAGCAAACCCTTAAGTTACTGTTTATTTTAGGTGTAAGTTAGGTTATATTAATAGGGATGTTTAAGAATGTTTGGAAATAACAAAGAAGTATGTTGTTACAACAACTAAAAAATAAGGAGCAGCTCCTGATGAAAATCCGTTTCTACCTGGCGCTTTGGACAGGAAAAATCGTATTGATATTGATGCGGCTTTTGGGGAAGAAAGGCACAACCTTCCCTGGATTTATTGCGCTTAAGATTTGCCCCAATATTATTGGCCTCTTGGCTTCCAGCTTTCCGGAAGGCGCAGTGATTATTACGGGAACCAACGGCAAAACGACAACGAACAACCTACTCGCTTCCATCCTGAAGACAGCCGGAAAAAAGATTGCTTTTAACCGGGAAGGGGCCAATATGCTTACGGGAATTACAGGAGCATTGCTGCAGAATACTACATTTGCCGGCATGCCGCAAGCTTCTGTCCTGCTACTAGAAGTGGATGAGGCTACACTGCCGGGGCTATGCAGGCAGCTGACTCCACGGCTTGCTGTGATTACGAATTTCTTTCGGGATCAGTTGGATAGGTATGGCGAATTGGATACGACGATCAAGCTGGTAAAAAAGTCGCTGCCTGCCGCAACAGAACTGGTGCTGAATGCGGATGATCCGCTAGTTGCTCAGATCGGAACCGGCCGGAAAGGTGTATTTTACTTTGGGGTAAGCACACTGCCCACAAGCTCTGCCGACAGCACGGAAACGCGGGAAGGACGATACTGTTCGCACTGTGGTCAGGAATTGTCTTACACGCTGTTTCATTACGGTCAGTTAGGGTACTATAGGTGCCCTGGCTGCGGTTTCAGCCGGCCTGATCCTTATATTGAAGCGAAAGAAGTCAAAGTGGAAAGCAGGGAGATCTCGTTCAGGATAGATGATGACCATGACGACCGCGTCTATCAGGTACCTTTGCAAGGGTATTATAATCTGTATAACGCGCTGGCAGCTTTCTGTGCTGCGGACCGTCTGCAGATATCCAGAGAGGATATTGGTGCCGGACTGAACCGGTATGTTTCCGATGCCGGGCGAATGGAACAGTTTTCGCTTCCCGGATGTGAGGCAACGTTGACCCTGGTGAAAAATCCAACAGGTTTTAATCAGGTCATCCATACCATTGCAGAACTGCCTCGGTCTGTCCGCTTGCTGATTGCGATTAACGATCTAGCGGCCGATGGCCGGGATATATCTTGGTTATGGGATGTCGACTTTGAAATTTTGACTTCGCGTCAGGATGACGTGAAACAAATCATATGCTCCGGTTTAAGAGCTGAGGACATGGCTTTGCGGCTGAAGTATGCCGGAATTAAGGAAGACAGAATTACAATGGAACATTCTCTGGAAAAAGCGGTGGAGATGCTGGAACAGCCAAGCGCCAACACGGTGTCAGCGGTTGAGGCGGCTGCAAGCATAGCAGATGGAGAAGCCGTATTTATTTTGCCAACCTACACTGCCCTTTTCCCGATGCGGGATATTCTGGTGAGAAGAAAAACCGGAGAAAAACAGCGTAAGGTGGTAAATATATGAAGCTCACCATTTTTCATCTTTATCCGGATTTGCTTGATTTATACGGCGACAGGGGAAATGTTCTGGCGCTGGCTGCCAGATGCAGGTGGCGCGGCATTGATGTCGAGATACGCAGAATATCTTTGGGGGAAGAAATGGATTTCTCCGAGGCGGATATTCTTTTTCTGGGGGGCGGTTCAGACCGGGAGCAAAGCCTTTTGGTTCAGGATTTGAGCACCAGATCCTCAGAACTTAAAGCAGCGATCGACGATGGACTTGTCATGCTGACCATTTGCGGCGGTTACCAGCTTTTGGGGCTGTATTATCAGACCGGAGACGGAAAAAAAATTCCGGGCCTGGGTATCCTGGACTTCTATACCATTGCCGGAAACAAACGACTGATTGGCAATGTCATTGTTGAAATGGCACCTGAACTTCTGAGTTCCGTGTCGGGAAACATTCTCCGGCAGACCGATGGCGTTGAGGTGTTCAATACCATGGTCGGATTTGAGAACCATTCTGGGAAGACCTATCTTGGATCAGAGCTGAATTCCTTGGGAAGAGCGCTGAGGGGTTATGGCAATAACGGAGAGGATTTACAGGAGGGTGTATGGTATAAAAATGTTTTCGGGACTTATCTCCATGGACCGTTGCTGCCGAAAAATCCCCATATTACCGACCTGTTGCTGGGACTGGCGACAAAAAGAAAGAATCCGGCTTATCAGCTGGAAATCCTGGGAGATTCTCTGGAAAAAGCAGCGCATCATGCGGTTATTGAGCGTTTTCTTACAGCAGGATTCAGGGCAGGACCCAAATAGGATCAAAACAGGAAAAAATTACATGATTAAAACCAGGAAGAATTATTGAATATTACTTGTACCCGGCCGTGTCTTCGTTGACACTTTAGAGGGTGAGTCGCTATAATAAAATAGGATTGCTTAATGGGGCCTTCCGTGGCCATGAAGGGGGTGCCTTGCTTGGCAGAGACTAGGCGTATTGTTGTATGTTTGCCGGAAAGCATTATTGAGGAAGTAGACGAAATCGTATCGTCAGAGAAGTTAAACCGGAGTGATTTTATCAAAGAAGCTGTTTACAGTGTATTGATTGAACGGCGAAAAGCAGGAATACGAGAGCAGATGCGGCAGGGATATGTTGAAATGGCTCAAATCAACCTGTCGATGGCAGTAGATTTATGCCAGGCTGAAGAAGAGGCAACCATGCGTTATGAAGGGAAACTAGCTTGGAGTGTCGGGTATGAGTATTAAACGCGGGGAGATTTTTTATGCGGAACTAAACCCCGTTGTAGGTTCTGAACAAGGCGGCACCAGGCCGGTCTTGGTTATTCAGAATGATATTGGAAACCAGTATAGCCCGACAACAATTATCGCAGCAATTACATCCCAGATTTCAAAAGCCAAACTGCCGACCCATGTGGAAGTCAAAGCTAAACGAAGCGGTTTGGAAAGAGATTCTGTTATTTTGACTGAACAAATCAGAACGATCGATAAGAGCCGGTTGAAGGAAAAAGTCGCAGTGCTCGACGAGGAAGTAATGCTCAGGGTTGATGAAGCTATTGAAATAAGCCTTGGGCTGACGGAGATCTGAAGGATTTCAATGGATGAGGCCAAATTACATAGTACGGAATAACGCAGCGTACAGGCTTCTAACACCTGACGCTGTTTTTTATACGGAGGGGAGACATGGGGACGTTTCTTTTATCCCCTCGAGGGGGCAAAAGAAACGTCCCCATGTTCCCATGATTGGAGGAAAAAAATAATGGACTTTATTAGCGTCATTTCGAGGGAGTTAGGATTGAAAACCTGGCAGGTCGGGGAAACGGTAAAGCTCCTGGACCAGGGGAATACCATTCCGTTTATTGCACGCTACCGCAAAGAAGCAACCGGAGAATTGGATGAAACTGTACTCAGAACCATGGCAGATCGGCTGGAATATATCCGGAACCTGGAGCTCAGAAAAGAGGAAGTCATCCGCTTGATTAACGAACAGGGCAAGCTAGATGACGGTTTAAGATCCAAAATAGAAGCTGCCGCCAAACTGCAGGAAGTCGAAGACTTGTACCGGCCGTACAAGCAGAAAAAAAGAACCAGAGCCTCGATAGCCAGAGAAAAGGGCCTGGAGCCTCTGGCGGATTGGTTATTTAACCAGCCTGCCAAAGGAAGCCTGCAGGAAGAGGCCGCTAAGTATCTTAATCCCGATTTGAATGTCCATGATGCTGCTGAGGCCTTGAGCGGAGCCCGGGATATAATTGCCGAGAACGTTTCCGATGATGCGGAAACAAGAAAACTAGTTCGGGCCAGGATCTATGAATGGGCAGAAATTACAGCTAAAGCGAAAAAAGAAGAGCGTTCGCCGTATGAGATGTACTATGAATATAAGGAACCTGTCCGTAAAATTCCGCCGCACCGGGTTCTGGCTTTGAACAGAGGAGAAAAGGAAGAATTCCTTTCCGTAGGGCTTGAGATTGAAGCGGATAAGATTCTGCAATTACTGGAAAAGAAATACCTGCAGGGAGGCCCCTGCCAGGAGTTGATGAAAGAGGCCTTGCAGGATAGCTATAAGCGGCTGATCTACCCATCGATTGAAAGGGAGATCCGGGCCGAGATTACCAGCAGGGCAGGAGAACAAGCTGTCAAGGTGTTTTCCGCCAACTTGCGGCAGCTTCTGCTGCAGCCGCCGGTAAGAGATAAAGTGATCATGGGGCTCGATCCCGGTTACAGGACAGGCTGCAAGTGGGCGCTGATCGATGATACAGGAAAACTTGGAGAGGTAGGGGTGATCTATCCAAACCCTCCACACAATAAAAAGCAAGAAGCCAAACAGCTCATTGCCAAAGTGGTGGAGCAGTATGGCGTCCAGATTATTGCAATCGGCAATGGAACAGCTTCCCGCGAAACGGAGGAGCTCGTCACCGAATTCATCCGGGAAAGCGGACGTCCGTTGGAATATATTATTGTCAGCGAGGCAGGGGCTTCGGTTTATTCGGCTTCGCCACTGGCCAAAGAGGAATTCCCGGATTTTGATCTTTCGCTGAGAAGCGCGGTATCCATCGCCCGCAGACTGCAGGATCCTTTGGCTGAGCTTGTCAAGATTGAACCGAAAGCAATCGGTGTTGGTCAGTACCAGCACGATATCCAGCCTAAGGTTTTGGAAAGCTCGCTGGGTGGTGTCGTCGAATCCTGCGTCAATACAGTCGGAGTCAACTTAAATACGGCTTCTCCGTCTATTCTGAAATTTGTCTCCGGATTGAATTATACAGTCGCCAAAAATATTGTTTCCTACAGGGAGAAGAACGGCAAATTTCGTTGCAGGGAAGAACTGAAGAAGGTATCCCGGCTCGGGGAGCAGACCTATATTCAATGTGCTGGTTTTATCCGACTGCCGGATGGAAATAATTGTCTGGAGAACACACCGGTTCATCCAGAGTCTTATGATGTCGCCTCGGCAATCCTGAAGAAAGCCAATTTGACAGCGATGGACCTCAAAACGAATCCGGAGCAGGTGCGCGCTGCGCTGGGAGGTTTCAGCGCTGAGGGGTTGGCTGCAGAACTTCAGGCAGGCGTACCGACCGTTAAAGATATTCTTGAGGCTTTGCTGAGACCCGGGAGGGATCCGCGTGAGGACCTGCCGCGCCCACTGCTGCGTCGGGATATCACCAAATTGGAGGACCTGCAGGTAGGAATAAGTCTGGAAGGGACGGTCAGGAACATTGTTGACTTTGGCGCATTCGTCGATATTGGCGTCAAGAATGACGGATTGGTTCATATCTCGGAACTCAGCAACAGTTATGTCAGACATCCGATGGAAGTTATCTCGGTCGGCGATATCGTGAAGGTCAGAGTCCTCAGTATCGATCACGCCAGAGGTCGAGTCAGCCTCTCGATGAAGGATATTTAATAAATCATTCTTGAAATAACTTGATACAAAGAGTAACATTCAGGCATGCAGATCTTCTGAAAAAAACTCTATAAATCAGTCTGGCGGCCACACTGTGAGCGCAGCATGGACGACGGCACAGGAAGCGTGAAGGCGTTTAAATAGCCATTATAAATGTATTTGATACGATAATACCTTAAAGTGAGGAAATATTTCATATGAGCAATCAACAGATCATTATTGCCGGCGGAAATATCAAGCCGATGACCGGAGAACCCGAATTTACAGGGAGTATTTTGGTCAAAGACAGTAAAATCGCAAAAATTATGAAGCATTCGGCTGCGGAGGTAGATGAAGACGAAGAAAGTGCGTTCAGAGAAATGTTCGGCCTAAGTACAGAAGAGCCGGTACATATTGTGTCTGCCAGGGGAAAATGGGTTTTGCCTGGTTTCATTGATGCGCACTGCCACGTCGGGATTGGAGAAGAAATCTATCAGCATGAAGGTGACGACCTGAATGAAATGACGGATCCACTAACCCCCGAACTTCGCGCGATTGACGGAATCCATCCTGAAGATGAAGGCTTCAGGGATGCACGGCTCGGAGGAGTCACCGCTGCGTTTACCTGCCCCGGAAGCGCAAATGTCATTGGGGGTACAGGTGTTGTTGTCAAAACGGCGGGCCGTGTGGTCGAAGAAATGATTCTGAGAGATCCTGCAGGACTCAAAATTGCGTTCGGTGAAAACCCAAAATCTGTATACGGAGAACAGAAAAAAATGCCTATGACGCGGATGGGAACCGCAGCCTTGCTCCGGCAGGCGTTGGTAGATGCTCAAAATTATCGGGAGAAACTGGAACAAGGCCAAAAGGATTTGGACAAACTTCCTGAACGGGACCTCGGGCTCGAAACCATCAATCTTGTACTGGACAAAAAAATACCGCTCAGAGCGCATGCCCACAGGACAGATGATATCATGACTGCTATCCGCATAGCCCGCGAGTTTGACGTGGATCTTGTTCTGGATCACTGTACTGAAGGACATAAAATTGCCGATGTTCTTCAGCAGTATGGCTATCCAGCGGCTGTAGGTCCTTCTTTCACAAACAGGGCTAAAGTAGAGCTTAAAGATAAAACATTCAGCACACCGGGAGTATTGAACAAAGCAGGACTTAAAATAGCGATCATCACTGATCATTCCGTTACCCCTATCGAGCATCTGCCGCTGTGTGCAGCGATGGCTGTCCGCAACGGACTTGAGGAAGAAGACGCGCTGAAAGCAATCACGATCTGGCCGGCTGAAATACTCGGAGTAGCTGACAGAGTCGGATCTTTGGAAGTAGGAAAAGATGCTGATATTGTCGTATGGGAGGGCAAGCCGCTCAGTTTTGAGGCCACGCCCCATACAGTATTGATCAACGGTTTGATCGTAAAGCCCGAGTGAGACGGGAGCGTGAAAATATGGAACGGCTGATTGAATCGAGAAGTTCTGAGGAGACTTTTCTTCTCGGGAAACAGCTCGGACAAAGTATCCGGGAAGGCACGGTCATCTGTCTTTATGGAGATTTGGGCTCGGGCAAAACCGTCCTGGCCAAAGGGCTCGGTGAAGGACTCGGGGTTACAGACACCATGACAAGTCCGACATTTACCCTGATTCAGGAATACAGTACCAAAATTGATGGACTGAAACTGATTCATATGGATTTATACAGGCTCCGCTACCCGGAAGAAGCAGAAATCATTGGTGTCGCCGATTATTTCCGGGATGACTGTGTCTGTCTGCTGGAATGGCCGGAAATCATTGTGGATTTACTGCCGGAAGACAGACTCGAAATCAGAATTCAGGGAAGCGGTGACCAAACCCGTTTAATTATGCTCAATTTTTGACATCATACTTGCTAAAAAGCTTTAGAATAAATCTGTGGTCCTAAGAAAAAATAATTAAGAGCAGTGAGGCTTATGAAATATCTGACAATCGATACAACGACAAAGATGACTGCACTGGCCCTGGGTCAGGATGGCAGGCTGGTCGGAGAGGGATTTCTGAACACTGGAAAAACCCATTCTGAAAGACTAATCCCGATGCTGGATCAGCTGCTGAATGCTGCCGACTGGAAACCCATGGATCTTGATTTTATCGGAGCAGTTCGGGGTCCGGGGTCATTTACCGGCATCAGGATCGGAATCGCCACAGCCCAGGGACTTGCACAGGTCCTTAATATCCCTTTGGTCGGAATTACTTCGTTGGATACGCTAGCCTGGGCCGGAAAGGGCAGGCCGGAAGAAACCGTTGTGATCCTTGACGCCCGTAAAAATGAATGGTATTATGCCCGCTATATTTGGCGGGAAGGTAGAGAGTGCCTGGACGGGCCGAAGGCTGTTACGCCGGAGGCGCTCACAGTGAAGTTGAAGGAACTTCAAAAACCTTGTTTTTTTGTTGGGGATGCGGTTACCGGAGCCAGACAATTTCTGGAGGAACAACTCGGCAGCCAGGCCGTTCTGCTGTCCGAATACCAGTACCTGCCCAGAGGAGCCTATGCAGCATGTGAGGTTTGGGAACAGTGGAAGGCAAGATGCTTTGACGGGAATTTTCAGGCCCTGGAACCCATTTATATTCGTCTCTCAGAAGCTGAAACCAATTATCTTAAGAAACAAGGTATAATGCAGTAGTCATATTGGTATTCTCAACATACTATAATTCTGAACCATCATTAAAAAGAATACTGATATTCAGGTGATAAAAATGTTAAAAAGAGGTCAGGCCGAACAGAATAGGGAACCTGAGGCGGAGGTTATCGTTCGTCCTATGCAGCTTGAGGATATCCCATCCATTGTGGCGATTGAGGAAGTATCGTTTGCCACGCCATGGACAACGGAGTCCTTTACATCAGAACTGAAAAATAATGTTTTAGCCAATTATTTTTGCCTAGAGCTGGATCACAAGGTTATTGGCTATATAGGGCTTTGGATCGTCATGGGAGAGGGCCATATTACAAATGTTGCAATCTGGCCAGGATGCCGCGGTAAGGGCTGGGGTGAATACCTTATGAAAAACGTGATTTATCAGATGATTGCCAAAGGCGTGCTGCGGTTTACACTGGAAGTCCGGGTATCCAATCAGGCGGCGCGGAATCTGTATGAGAAATTAGGTTTTAAGGCCGCCGGAGTACGCAAAGGGTACTATTCCGACAACCAGGAGGATGCACTGATTATGTGGGCCAGTCTCTAGTAGATCGATTAGTAAATTGCGTTATCCTTTGCCGTCAAAAAGCCGCACTTCGTATCGTGCTCCGCTTGGCGTTGGCCATCCATTCCGGAGACTTAGTCTGCAGCTAGTGCAAGCTACTAATGTTATTTAGAAATTGCTGTACTAGATTTGTTAACCTTAGAATTAAAAATTAAGGATTTACGGGTACTTAACTGGTCTCGTTGGAGGAGTATTGTGGACAATAACAAGAATGTAATAATCTTAGGTATTGAAACGAGTTGTGATGAGACGTCGGCGGCAGTCCTAGCCAACGGCACGGATTTAAAAAGCCACATCATCTCATCTCAGATTGGGACCCATCAAAAGTATGGCGGCGTTGTCCCGGAAATAGCATCACGGGAACACTGTCTGCATATCAGCCAGGTAGTTGCAGAGGCCCTCGGACAAGCAGGTATGGGATTCAAAGATCTTTCTGCGGTTGCAGTGACGTACGGCCCGGGGCTGGTAGGGTCTCTCCTGGTGGGAGTATCTGCTGCCAAAGCCATGGCCTATGCAGCAGACATTCCTTTAATCGGCGTCAACCATCTGGAGGGGCATGTTTATGCCAATTTCTTGGAGCATCCGGACTTACGTTTCCCGCTGCTGGCGCTTTTGGCATCCGGCGGACATACCAATCTGATTATTTTTAGGGGGCATCTAGACTATGAAGTGATCGGCAGAACCAGGGATGATGCTGCCGGGGAAGCCTTTGACAAAGTAGCCCGGGCGCTCGGATTTGGATATCCGGGCGGTCCGAATATCCAGAAAGCTGCTTTCGAAGGAAACGCAGCAGCTTTTGATTTTCCCAGAGCGATGCTGGAGACCGGGAGCTTTGATTTTAGTTTCAGCGGGTTAAAGTCCTCAGTTCTTAATACCTTAAACAGTGCCCGGATGAAGGGCGAAGTTTTGAATACTGCCGACCTGGCAGCTTCTTTCCAGGCTGCCGTTGTGGAGGTGCTTGTGCAGAAAACCCTCCGGGCCTTGGAAAAATATCCGGTTAAGACCTTGGCCCTGGCCGGCGGGGTTGCAGCAAACAGCAATTTGCGGCAAGCGCTGCAGCAGGAACTGGATCACCGCGGGATCTCTTTTGTTTATCCTTCGCCGATATACTGTACCGACAATGGTGCGATGATTGCACTGGCCGGTTATTATCGCTTTATGAATGATGATTATGCTTCATGGAAGTTAAATGCAGTTCCTGGCTTAAATCTGTAAAATTGGAGGACGCAGTTACATCAGTTTATATTCAATTATTCATTAATAATTATCAAAATTATCAAAAACTTTATATTTTTTATTTATTATGGTAAAAAAATCGACAAAAAAGAATAGGTATTAGAAAAACATAGGATGCAATATTTATCCACAACGATTGTGGATAATGTGGATAAACCATGAAAAAACTTGTTCTTTGGCTACTGCGGATGGGGATAATTTCTTAGGAGAAAAATGCTAAACGAACATCATTGTTAGGAAATTGCAATTTTAGAAGTGATTAATGTCGAAAATTTGATTAATTTTGCTCTATAATGCAGACATATGACCAGGAGGAAGCAGAACGTGAACGAAAAAGAAAAAGATTTATTTCGAAAAAAAGTTCTTCAAATCAGGAGGGTCATGACAGCTGATGAACGTAGGCAAAAAAATGATCGGATTCAGAGGAATATAATGTCTTTGCCAGATTATCAGAACGCTGAGATAATTATGATGTACTTAAATTATTGGGATGAAGCAGAAACTACCGAGGTTGCCGAAGAAACGCTCAAAGCACGAAAAAAGCTGATCATTCCGTTATGTCAGGGGGAAACCATCATTCCGTGTGAGATCAGAAATGTTAAAAATGATGTGCAGTCAGGGAATTTTGGGATCAGAGAGCCGCGTCCCGACCGCTTGCATCCGGTATCCCCAGAAGAAATTGATCTGATTCTAGTTCCGGGTGTCGTATTCGACAGGCAAGGCGAAAGGATTGGTTTTGGCAAAGGCTTTTATGACCGTTTTCTGCCTCAATTAAGGAAAGACGTCTGCATCGTCGGTTTGGCGTACGATTGTCAGCTGGTTGAAAAAATTGCAGCAGACGATCACGATTTTAAAATGTCTTTACTGCTTACAGAAAATGGTGTAATCTATGTTCCATAATCATATTTGCGAAGATTATGACAATTTAAGGAGAGTGAATATGTGTAAGTGTTGTGACTCCAAACAAGAGGCAGTATTTGCTGATTCCAACCAACACAGGCTGAATGAGATCCTCTCTGCTTATCAGGGTCATGATGGTGCTCTTATTCCGGTTCTCCAGGAAGCTCAGGAAGTGTATGGTTATCTTCCTGAGGCCGTCATGCGGGCCATTGCCAAAGGACTGAAGATTCCTGAGGCAAAAGTATTTGGCGTCGTTACTTTCTATGCTCAGTTCAGACTGAAACCAACAGGCCGTAATTTGATCCGGGTTTGTATGGGAACGGCCTGTCACGTCAGGGGCGCTCAGAAAGTACTTTCTGAGATTGAACGTGAACTCGCAATTGTTGCCGGAGAGACTACCGCTGATCAAAGATTCACGTTGGAAACCGTTGCTTGTATTGGAGCCTGTGGCCTGGCTCCTGTCATGACCATCAACGGTCAGGTTTTTGGGAATATGAATTCCGGCCTGGTGTCGGATATTCTGAAAAGATTTAAATAAGGGAGGGGAAACGATGAAGGTTTTAGCGAACCCGTGTTGTGAAAAATGTCATCATACAGCATCCACTCCCTGTTCCGATTATGTTCAATGCAGGGCGGAAGGGCCGTTGTGCCATGACGATGTTTCCTGCAAACAGCAGAGGCAGAAACTGATGTCTTTGATCCTGGAACCAGACAGAAAAAATAAGCAGGTTCTGGTCTGCAATGGAACAGGATGCTTTTCTTCGGGTTCCCAGACATTAATCGATCTACTCAGGGAAGGATTGGCTGAAAGGGGCATTCATACGGCTGACGTCCGCTCTACGGGCTGTCATGGTTTTTGCGAACAAGGGCCAACCGTGATCATTGAACCGGACAAGACTTTTTATACGAAGGTTAAAGCGGAGGACATTTCCGAAATCATCGAAAAAGATATTATACGTGATGAAAAAGTTGAAAGACTTCTTTACGAGGATCCGGTATCGGGGAAACTCGCGGCAAATTTTGAGACCGTGAATTTATTTGCCAAACAGAAACGGATCATCCTTGATAACTGCGGCAAGATCGACCCGGAGGAAATCAGCCATTATCTCGCTAAAGACGGCTACAAGGGTTTGGCCAAAGCGATTCAAACCATGAGCCCGGACGAGGTTGTGGAGGAAGTCAAAAAATCAGGATTGAGAGGCCGCGGAGGTGCAGGTTTTCCGACAGGGCTTAAATGGAGTCTATGCCGCCAGTCAGAGGGCACCAAAAAATATGTGATCTGCAACGCCGATGAGGGAGACCCCGGTGCGTTCATGGACAGGGGCGTTCTTGAAGGAGACCCGCATGCGGTGATTGAAGGAATGCTGATCGGAGCTTACGCGATTGGCGCTGACGAGGGTTATATCTACTGCCGGGCCGAGTATCCGCTCGCGATCGACAGGCTTAAAACCGCGATTGCCCAGGCTGAGGAAAACGGATTACTGGGCAATAACATCCTGAATTCCGGATTTAACTTCAAACTAAAGATCAAAGCCGGTGCAGGCGCTTTTGTCTGCGGCGAGGAGACGGCCCTGATTGTTTCCATCGAAGGCAAGCGCGGGATGCCGACGGTCAGGCCTCCTTACCCTGCCGTCAAAGGTCTCTGGGGGAAACCGACCAATATCAACAACGTCGAGACTTGGGCCAATGTACCGTATATTTTACGGAATGGCACAGACTGGTATACGCAATTCGGCACTGAAAAAAGCAAAGGCACCAAGATATTTGCTCTGACCGGCAAGGTCAATAACACCGGCCTGGTGGAAGTGCCGATGGGGATCACGCTGAGGGACATCATCTTTGATATCGGTGGCGGGATCAAGGACGGGAACCAATTTAAGGCTGTTCAGATCGGGGGGCCCTCCGGAGGCTGTCTGCCCGAGGAAATGCTGGATATTGAAGTCGACTATGATAATCTGACCGCCGCAGGAGCAATGGTTGGCTCAGGCGGACTGGTTATCCTTGATAATACAACATGTATGGTCGATATTGCCCGTTTTTTCTTAAGCTTTACCCAGAAGGAATCCTGCGGCAAGTGTACACCCTGCCGGGAAGGAACGAAGCGGCTTCTGGAAATCTTGGTTCGGATCACCAAGGGTGAGGGGCAAGCTGAGGACCTGAATACGCTGGAAAATCTGGCCAAAGTTATCAAACGGACATCACTGTGTGGTCTTGGTCAGACAGCCCCGAATCCGCTGCTCGCGACACTGCGCTATTTCCGTCACGAATATGAAGCCCATATCTTTGAGAAACGGTGTCCGGCACATGCCTGTACCGCGCTGATGGAATATACGGTCGACAATGAAAAATGCAAGCGCTGCGGGCAATGTTCCAAAGTTTGTCCGGTCGGCTGCATCACCGGGGATAAAGAGACACCCTATGTGATCGATACGCAGAAATGCATTAAATGCGGGGCTTGTCTGAAAAAATGCAAATTTAATGCAATTAGCTTAGCTTAGTATTTCAAATGGCTATCCAGATAAGCCTAAGAATGGCTGATCTGGTATTCGTTTATTTGAATGTCGAGTGATTTGTATTGTTTGCTTGGATGAAAAGTGAAAAAGGAGTGAGAGTGTGGAAAAGGTTCAACTCCAAATTGACGGAAAAACTGTATTGGCCTCAGCAAAATCTACGATTTTGGAAGCTTGCCGGAAAAACGGGATTTCTGTTCCGACACTGTGCCATGCTCCCGAACTGACCAACTGGGGCGCTTGCAGGTTGTGCATGGTCGAAGTAGAAGGCATGCGAAACCTGGCTACAGCATGTACGATGGAAGTACAACAGGGGATGGTCGTAAGGACTTCAACACCGGAAATTAGGGAAGCCCGCAGAACTATCCTGGAATTGATTTTAGCGAACCATGATATTGACTGCCTAACCTGCGAAAAGATGGGCAACTGCGATCTTTCCCGTTATGCTTATGAATATCAGGTTAAAGGAAATACTTTTCAGGGAGAGAAACGCTGCTCTGACCCGGACGACAGCAATCCGTTCATTTTTCGGGATATGAATAAATGCATTTTATGCGGCAAATGCGTAAGGGCTTGTGCCGAGATTCAGGTCAATAATGTTCTAGACTATTCCAAACGCGGTTTTGAAACTCAGGTCTCACCTGCTTTTAACCTGCCGTACGGTGACTCGGATTGTGTATTCTGCGGCTCATGTCTGGCCGTTTGTCCGGTTGGCGCACTGACTGAAAAACAAATGATCGGCAAAGGACGTCCCTGGGAAATCAAAAAAGTTCGGACCACGTGTCCTTACTGCGGAACAGGTTGCAATTTTGACCTGAACGTCAAGGACGGCAAAGTGATCGGAGTAACCTCCAGTTCCGATGCACCGGTTAATGGCAGGGCACTGTGTGTGAAAGGACGGTTTGGATATGATACGATCCACAGTCCGAACCGCCTGCAAGCTCCGTTGATCAGAAAAGACGGTGAACTGGTCGAAGCGGACTGGGATGAAGCCCTTGATCTTATCGCAGAGAAATTCACGGCAATCAAGGCCGAAAATGGCCCTGATTCGCTGGGTGCTTTAAGCTCAGCACGCTGTATCAATGAAGACAATTACCTGATGCAAAAACTGATGCGCGCAGTGATCGGAACTAATAACATCGATCATTGCGCCCGGACCTGACACGCTCCCTCTGTGGCCGGTCTGGCCACTTCATTTGGCTCGGGAGCTATGACGAACTCAATTGGTGAAATACCGCATTCTAAGGTTATTTTTGTGATCGGTTCCAATACGACTGAAGCTCATCCCGTCATCGGCGGCAAGATTAAGCAGGCAGTACGCAACGGCTGCAGACTGATTGTGGCCGATCCGAGGGGAATCGAGCTGACCGGGTTCGCCGAAGTCTGGATGCGGCTGCGGCCCGGAACAGACATCACGCTGGTCAACGGGCTGATGCATATCATTCTGAATCAGGGATGGGAAGATCGTTCCTTTATTGAAAAAAGAACGGAAGGATATGAAGGACTGAAGGTGATCCTTCCCAAATATACGCCCGAGTATGTCAGCAGGGTTACCGGGGTTCAGGAGGAACTTCTTTATCAGGCTGCGGAGATCTATGCTACAGCCGAAAGTGCCCAGATCTTCTATACACTGGGCATTACCGAGCATATCACCGGTACGGACAATGTGATGTCCCTGGCCAACCTTGCCATGCTGACCGGCAATCTTGGCAAAGAAAATTCCGGCGTCAATCCGCTGCGGGGACAAAACAATGTCCAGGGAGCCTGTGATATGGGCGCGCTGCCGAACTTCTTCCCGGGATATCAGAAAGTGGAAGACGAAAAAGCAAGAGACAAATTTGAAAAGGTCTGGGGAGTACCTTTAAACCCGAACAAAGGGTACATGATCCCGGATATGTTTGAAGCCTCTCTTAAAGGGAAGCTGAAAGCAATGTATATCATGGGTGAGGACCCGGTTTCAACGGATGCGGATGCCCACCATGTACGCAAGGGACTACAGGCACTTGACTTTCTGGTTGTCCAGGATATCTTCCTTACCGAGACAGCCAAACTGGCCGATGTCGTGCTTCCCGGCGTGAGCTACGCGGAAAAAACCGGAACATTTACGAATACCGAACGCCGCGTGCAAATGGTCAATAAAGCGGTTGAGCCTGCTGAAGGCGCCAAACCAGACTGGCAGATTATCAGTGCCATTGCCAATAGAATGGGTTCTGATTTCAACTATCATTCGACGGCAGATATCATGAATGAGGTTTCTTCACTGGCACCGCAGTACGCGGGTATTTCGCACGAACGTCTCGGAACGCATGGCCTGCAGTGGCCGGTTACCTGTGAGACTCATCCGGGTACTCCAATCCTGCATATGGATGGCTGCACGCGGGGCAATGGGCTGTTTATGCCAATTGAAGCCAGAGTTTCGGATGAGCTGCCGGATAAGGATTATCCTTTCCTGCTCAGTACCGGACGCAAACTGAGCCACTATAACATCTCGACGCGCTATTCAGACGTGTTAAGTGCTTATTCGGCAGAAGAATTCGCCGAGGTCAACCCTGAAGATGCCAGGAACCTAAATGTCTGTGACGGTGAGAAGGTCAGGGTCTCCTCACGCCGGGGTGAAGTGGATACAAAGGTCAGGGTAACGGACAAAGTTCCGCCCGGAATGATCTTCATGACGTTCCACTATGTGGACTCCCCGGTCAACGTTCTGACGAACGCAGCTTGCGATAAGGTCTCGGGTACGTACGAATACAAGGTGTGTGCAGTTAGAATTTCGAAGTAAAACAATACGGGCAGTTGCTAATTATTGTATCATCAAGGTAAATTTAAAGAATATGCTTGAAAGGCAAAAAATACAAAAATTTGTCACCGACTAAAAAAGTCTTCCTTCAGAGTTTAAATCTGAGGGAAGACTTTATTTTTTCTAGAAAGAAAATCATAGACTTTTGATAAACATAAGCCTGTCACTCCTTGTCCGAGGCAGACATATATTGATAGAGGAACAATGAGCAAAAGGGGTATCTTCATTGAAGGCAATAGCATTTGTTGATTACGAAAATATCTGGGAAGGCCTTCACGAATACGGCTACAGGCTGATGCCCGAGGAGTTTATTCAGCTCCTGGAGGACTATGCGGATCATATTGGAGTGGATCTAAAAGCCGTCTATTTGTATGCGAATTTTGACAAGGAAGAATTCTGGAGGACCCAAACTGCCTTTGAAAAGAAAAACATCTTCACGCGTCATGTCTATGGGAAAAATAACTATGTGAACACCGAAATCCGTGCAAATGCGGCGGATACGGAACTGATGCTGGAGGTTCAGGAAATTCTGGTGACCAGACCGAAATCTGCAGAACTATTTCTTTTATTTACAAGTGATGGCGATTTCCTGCCTATTATCCGAAGAATCCGTGCCTGGGGGAAAGAAGTCCGAATCATCGGTGTTAAAGACAAAATCAATCACTTGCTGATTCCTTACTGTGAAAGTCTGGATGTTTTCTTTAATCTTCTCAATAAGGATTCTGCCAAGTATATGCCGGTTGATGATTTTCCGATAGGAATCGAATTAATTGCTGAGATGCAGATGAGACTGCCCTATGTTGCTTCCACCAGGGCTCGGTCGTATTTAAGTACCAAGCTAGGAAGAACGGCCTCTGAAGTCAAAGATTTTATCCAGTACCTTTTGACGGAGAACTGCCTGATAGAAAAAGAATTCCGTGATCCAAACCTTGTCATCAAAAAGACCAAGATCTATTTGTTAAACCTGGTCAACCCATTGATCACAGAAATCCTGGGCAGTAATCTGACAGAACAGCTTGCAGCCCGTTATGCAAGATTGAGTTCAGAGATTGTTGAGAAGTAACGGAAGCCTGTCACCGATTGTCCTTTTTTCTCATAGGATATGGAAAAAAGGAAAGGTGTCCAATGAACGATCAGCTGCAAGAAATGTTGGCAATGCCCGGAGTCATAGGCTTTGGTAACGGGATTAAAGAAACCAATGGTCATCCGACGGGAACGGAAGCATTACTTGTTTTTGTCGAGAAAAAGATTCCCCGCTCGGAACTCAGGGACAATGAATGTGTACCAAATTTGATTAACAATATACTCACCGATGTCATCGAAATTGGGGAAATTTTTGCTCACAATGAAGCCAGTGGCAGGCGCGCAGCAGCACAAGGGTTCATTGTTTTCCTTCGAAACCTCGTGGGGAATCCCGCGAAAAATTTCCCCAAAACCCTGCACAAAAACCTGACCTCCAATTTTAATGCAAGAGCTACAACCAAAGAAAGAATAAATGCTGGTGACTTCCTGAGCCTCTGGAGATGGCTAATTAAAGAACGGGGAGGTTCTTCGGCGGTCAGCAGGACTTCTTTGATCAGACCTGCAGTCCCGGGTGTCAGTATTGGTCATTATCAGGGAAGAGCCGGAACCTTTGGAGCGTTAGTCTATGATCAAAAAAGCAGCCAGCCCCTGATCTTATCCAATAATCATGTCTTGGCGAACACATCGATGATGAGCAATGCCCGGGCCTCAATCAACGATCTAATTACTCAACCGGCAGGAATAGATGGTTCAAATGAGGCTATCGGTTATCTTGCAAGGTATGCGGCATTAAATGTTTACCCTAATCCGAATTGCGTGGACTGCGCTGTGGCCAAACCGGTAAGTGCCGCCGCTGTGAGTCCGGAAATATTGGAGATCGGTAAAGTTACGGGTGTGACTGAGGCCGCATCCGGCATGACGGTAAAAAAATCAGGGAGAACTACAGGACTAACGATTGGCAAAATCAGAGCAATTAATTCAACAGTAAAAGTCAATTATGGAGAAGGTAGAATTCTGTTATTTGAAAAACAGATCATTGCTTCCAAAATGTCTGAACCGGGCGACAGTGGATCCTTGGTTGTGGATCACAGAAACAGGGCTGTAGGTCTGCTATTTGCCGGCTCAAATCAAAGTACAATTATTAATCCGATTAATCAGGTTCTCGAAACACTTCAAGTAAAGTTCTAGCGCAGTTATTCAAACTCTGGTTTTGTACCTGACGTACATACCAGAGTTTTTTGACTGCCGCGAATGAACCGGCATTTATTGAATTGCTCGCAAATCCGGCGCTTTTTGAAATGGACTTTCTTTGGCATGGTTTGTGTATATTAAAAGAGGAGGGTTCCTGGCAAGGAATCCTCCGTAAGACCAGACGTTGCTGTTTGTGTTCCCTATTCCGAAACTGCGCTTATCTGAGGGCTAAAATGATCAATGCAATAAGCAAGATGACAAAGGCGATGATTAATACCGGAGAAAAGATAAAAAAGTTAATAATAAGGAATAAACTTGCTAAAACAACTCCGGCTATCAATCCCGGGATAAAACCAATAACAGGCGGTGGGGGGACTGGCGGAATCGGTGGAACAGGTGGATGTGGCGGAACAGGCGGAATAGGGGGCAAAGGTGGTCCAGGGGGGAAAGGGTAACGATTACAGCAACAGCCGCCCAACCGTTGATCAAAAAGCAATGACATTGAAATTCCTCCTCTTAAGATGAAGATAGGGCCCAGAGGGCTTTAATAAGATAAGAGGAACATGGGCTGCCCCAAAAATATTTGGACAGCCGCAAACTGCATATCCCTTTAGAAACTCAAACGGAAAATGACGACTCCGAGAAGCAGCAAGATCAGACCGGCCAGAATCGCGATTGGGTTAACGATTGAAGGCCAGGCAACTAAAAATAACCCCAGACCAGCGGCAGCAATTGCACCAATCAATCTGAGGACAGGGAAAGACTCTGACGAATCTACTTCCTGCGTACGGATAACCTGTTGAAGCATTGTATGGTCCCCTTTCTTCTTGTGTCACAGCATCGACTTGTCTTTTTATATTATTCGGCTTGTCTGAGGTATGTTCATAATCCAAGGGGTTTTATGGTATTTTTTAAAAATTATTTCTAAAAAATATATTTCGAATTGACAAAAACATTGGCCTGACATATAGTAAAACTAATTTAGTTTGAGCGTCAAAACAAAGAAGTATGATGGTAAGTGGTGCTTTATGAATAATCTTTATGGGACTTTAAATGAACTCCTGGTAAAACTATTCAACGACATTCTCCAAATCGAAGAACTGTCCCTTAAGGAGAATGAATTTAGCGACCTCTCTATTACAGAAATACATGTAATTGAAGCAATTGGCCTCACAAAGCGCAACATGTCTTCTGTAGCCAGAGACTTGGATATTACGATCGGGACTCTTACCTTTTCGGTTAACAACCTTGTGCAGAAAGGCTATGTGAACCGGATCAGAAGTGATGATGACCGACGGATTGTGCTAGTTTCTCTTACCGACAAAGGTGTACAGGCTTATAAGCATCACGCCGGGTTTCATGATGAAATGATCCAAACAACCATTTCCCGACTTTCGGATGAGGAAATGGAAGTACTTGTCTCGGCTCTCGAAAATATTAACGGGTATTTTAAGGTCAAGTACAATTTGAAAAAAAGAGAAAAATAACAGAGCAAGCTGCACAGACACGGGAGGTTGGAAAGAATGTCAGTTAGAATTATTACGGACAGTACAAGTGATCTCCCCGGCTATTTGATAGAGAAATATAACATTATTGTCGTGTCGTTGAAAGTCCTGTTTGGGGAAGAGGAATATAGAGACGGCGTTGATATTACCAACGAAGAGTTTTATGCCAAAATGGCAAGACATAAAGAACTACCGACGACAGCCCAGGTGAATCCGGGTGAGTTTGTCGAGGAATTTACCAAACATGTAGACCAAGGCGATGAAATCATCGGTATTTTTATTTCTTCCAAGCTGAGCGGAACGTATAATTCCGCTGTAATGGCCAGGGAGATCATAAATAAGGGCAGAATCTATGTAATCGACTCTAATAGCGCTACTTTCGGACTTGGACTATTGGTCGTTGAGGCAGCCGAGATGGCTGCTGCAGGTAAAAGTGCGGAGGATATTGTTCAAACAATTGAGATTCTGAAAGATCAGGTTCAATTCTATGGCGTTATTGACAATCTAGAGAATCTGAAAAAAGGCGGAAGACTATCAGCGACCAGTGCATTTGCCGGCAGTATCCTGGGTATAAAGCCAATTATTTCTATCAAAGACGGAGCGGTCATTGTCGTAGGAAAAGCCAGAGGAAGAAAGAAAGCCTTCTTTTGGATTCTGGAGAACCTAAAAAACAACCATGTGGATTTAAATAATAAGAGAATTTGTATTGCGCAGGCTGCAGCACCTGAGAGTCTGGAGGAATTTAGACAGATCATTCTCAAAGAATATGTGCCAAAAGAAATTGTGGTATTTTCGCTGGGCCCTGTGATTGGAACTCACGCTGGCGCAGGCTGCATAGGAATAAGCTGTTTCGGATAGGGAAGCAGACCCGTTTATGATGATTCGCCCCGCATCTTCAGTAGGAGGTGCGGTTTTTTAGCATCACAAAAATAGAATTTACGGATAGAGGAAAGAAAAGAATGAATAACGGTAATGATAGAATTGACAAATATATTTATATATCTTAATATTCAAATATAAGAATATGGAGGGGATTTGCTTGTTGACTTATAAGGATAATCTGGTTTATTTCGAAGAAAAGGCGGATATATTAAAAGTACTTTCCCACCCTGTCCGGCTTTGCATTGTCAAAGGCCTGATGGAAAATGGGGAAAACAATGTAATGAGCATGCAGAATTGTCTGAGTATTCCGCAGTCGACAATTTCTCAGCACCTATCTGCGTTGAGAAATAAGGGGATCATAAGGGGTAGACGCGAAGGACTCGAGGTTTTTTACTCGGTTCAGAATCCGCTAGTGAAAAAGCTGATCCATCTGATGTTTTTCGAATGATGCTAAATATTTGAATTTGAATATTAAGCCAATTAAACTAAAAAATAAATTATTGAAAATAATATAGGGTCGAGGAGGTCGTTATCTAATGCGTAAAAAAATTGTGATTGTCGGTGGGGTGGCTGGAGGAGCAACCACTGCTGCAAGATTAAGAAGACTCGATGAAAAATCGGAAATTGTTATATTCGAAAGAGGGGAACATATTTCTTTTGCGAATTGCGGACTGCCCTATTTTATTGGAGGCGTGATTAAAGGACGGGATAAACTTCTTGTCCAGACCGTTAAAGGAATGACAAACAGATTCAATCTGGACATCCGGACAAAATCAGAAGTAATCGCGATTAATCGGCAGGATAAAAAGATCCAGGTAAAAAACCTCGACACGGGTGTCGTCTATGAGGAAAGCTATGATATTCTAATTCTTTCGCCCGGAGCGAGTCCTATCGTTCCGGGGATTGAGGGCAGCACCGGAAACCCGAGGGTATTCTCGCTTCGAACAATTCCCGATGCCGAAGCCATTGACAGTTATATTGATCAAAATCAGGCCAAAACAGCGGTCGTTGTAGGCGGCGGATTTATCGGCCTGGAAATGGCCGAAAACCTGAAAGAACGTAACCTTGATGTCTATCTGGTTGAAGCTACCGATCAGGTACAGCCCTCACTGGATTATGAAATAGCGAGTCTTCTGCACACCCATCTCCGCGAAAAAGGTGTCAGGATGATTCTTAAGGACAGTGTCGTGAAGCTTGAAGGATCAAAGGTCTATCTTCAGAGCAGCCAGGAGATTGAAGCAGATATGATCGTGATGGCTATCGGCGTTCGTCCGGAAAACATGCTCGCTGTTCAGGCCGGCCTGGAGACCGGCGAAAGAGGAGCTATCCGGGTCAATGGATATCTGCAGACCAGTGATGAAAACATCTATGCAATCGGTGATGCGATTGAAGTAAAAAACTATGTCACAGGACTTCCGACAAACATACCTCTGGCCTGGCCGGCAAACAGACAGGGCAGGCTTCTGGCCGACAATTTGTATGGCAACCGTAAGCCTTACCGGGGGACTCTAGGAACTTCTGTTGCCAAAGTATTTGATTTGACGGCCGCTTCCACGGGCATCAATGAAAAAACAGCAGCTAAAATGGGAATACCGTATAGGGTCATTCATATTCACCCCAATTCCCATGCCGGATACTATCCAGGTTCGACAGTGCTCGATATGAAGATGGTCTTTACTGAAGACGGCAAAATACTTGGTGCGCAGGCCGTCGGGCGCAAGGGTGCAGAAAAGAGAATTGATGTAATTGCAACGGCTATCAAAGGCAATTTAACGGTTTATGACCTTCAGGATCTGGAATTGGCCTATGCACCGCCTTATTCCTCAGGGAAAGACCCGGTCAATATGATTGGGTATGCCGCGGCCAATTTGCTGGATCATATGGTCAAGACTGTTCAATACCATGAAATCGACGATATTGTCGCTGCTGGAAACATTTTGGTTGACGTCAGGCAACCTGAAGAAGTAGAACTGGGCAAGATCAACGGGTCAATCAATATCCCGCTTCCGGAGCTCAGAAAGAGGCTTGGGGAGTTGCCGAAAGATAAGCCGGTTTACCTGACGTGCCAGATTGGCCTTAGGGGATATATTGCGGCTAGGATCCTTCAACAGCATGGTTATGACCCGATCAACCTTGACGGAGGTTTCCGGACGTATACCAGTGTTTACTGGGCGGTTGAAAAGAAGGATAAAGGAGCGGTAAAAGTTGATGATACCGGAAAAGCTTTTACCGAATCCCCGGAGGCCAAAATCGCAGCGGATAAAGTGATCGACTGTTGTGGTCTACAGTGTCCTGGACCGATCAAACAGGTATTTGAAAATATGAAACTCCTAGAAGGAGGCCAGGTCCTGGAAATCTTGGTTACGGATCCCGGCTTTGCGAGGGATATTGAGGCCTGGTGCAGCAAGACCGGCAATACGCTGCTTAAAACAGAATTAAACGGGGATTATCTGAAAGCCTATCTGCGCAAAGGAAGCGTGAAGCCCGCCGACCAGCCGCAGGTAAACGTTGTGGTGGAGGAAAAACCCAAGAGCGCGACGCTGATTGTATTCGAGCAGAATATGGATAAAGCCTTGGCCTCATTTATCATTGCAACCGGTGCGGCATCCATGGGTAAAGAAGTGACGATGTTTTTCACATTTTGGGGGCTGAATATTCTTAAGAAACATGACGCGCCTAAGGTAAGCAAGGATTCCCTGGAGAAAGCCTTTGGCATCATGATGCCCCGCGGACCAAGAAAACTGCCTATCTCCAATATGAATATGGGTGGTATGGGTGCGAGAATGATCAAGTATGTCATGAAAAAGAAAAATGTTGATAGTTTAGAAGAACTGCTGCACAATGCGATGAAAATGGGTATTAAGATCGTAGCCTGCTCCATGTCGATGGATGTGATGGGCATCAAGAAGGAAGAACTGATCGATGGCGTAGAAATCGGCGGTGTTGCCACAATGCTTGCCAAGTCTGAGGAATCAAACTTGAATCTATTTTTCTAAGACATAAAATAGTTAATTTTTAAGATCTTCCAGCTTTATTGAGGAAAATAATTTATGTAATTTCCACTGAAAATATGGTAGATTATTAAGTACAGACTTAGTACCTGATATACCATTATAATTATTTTAGGGTTTACAAGTATTAGAAGGTATTTCGCAGGGCACGTCTAAATAGTAACGTCTGAATATGTTTGAAGGTAGATGGGCGTGGAAA
Organism: Dehalobacter restrictus DSM 9455; assembly: GCF_000512895.1. Classification (NCBI taxonomy): domain Bacteria; kingdom Bacillati; phylum Bacillota; class Clostridia; order Eubacteriales; family Desulfitobacteriaceae; genus Dehalobacter; species Dehalobacter restrictus. Next base: position 2,344,717 of record NZ_CP007033.1, on the reverse strand, counting down.
AGAAAAAGCTGGAGATCACAGGAGTGCTATTTGCCGGAGGAGAAAGCAAAAGAATGGGCCAGAACAAGGCATTCCTTGAGATAGGCGGAAAACCGCTTCTGGAAAGAAATCTGGAAGTGCTGGACAGTATCTGTAGTGAAGTCCTTATCAGCTGCAGGGAGCCTGAACAATATTCTGGATACGGTTATCAGGCGGTTGCCGACCAAATCAAAGGTAAAGGGCCGATGGGCGGGCTGTATTCCGTCCTTCCGGTGGCTAAGTATGACTATGTCTTCGTGGCTGCCTGTGATATGCCGTTCTTAAACAGTGAAGCCATTGCCTATATTTATGAACGGATTGAGGATTATAAGTTGGTTCTCCCGTATGTTCGGGACAGACTACATCCGCTGCACGCCTTTTACCACAAAAAAGTGCTTAAAGTTGTCGAGAAACGGATTAAAGAGGACAAACTGCGTCTATTTGATATTGCTGATGAATGCAGGCATAAGATCGTGAATATTTCTGAGGAGATGGAAGGCAGCATGCTGAAGGAAATGATCGAGGAAAGTTTCCTGAATGTCAATACGCCTCAGGAGTGGGAACTCATTTTACAAAAAATCCAATAATGCTTTGGGGAGGCTGGAATGAAAAAGATTGAGGCAGTAATTCGCAGCAATAAACTTGACCAAGTGGAAAAGGCGCTTAGTAATTTGGGAATCAGCGGGATTACCGTATCTCAGGTACTTGGCTGGGGAAGGCAGAAAGGGAATATCACCGAGGTTTACCGCGGAACGGAAGTATCCGTCCGGCTGCTGCCCAAAGTCAAACTCGAAATCATTGTCAATGATTCGGAAAGTGAAAGCGTTCAGGAAACCATCAGGGAGAATGCCCTAACCGGTAAATTTGGCGACGGCGTCATCTGGGTGACCGCTGTTGAGGACTTTCGCCGGATCCGTACCGGAGAAAATTTTCTTGATTAAAATCTGCTAACAGTAATGAATAAATAAGGAAAATTACGGTTATTCTATATAACGTATTTATTAAGCGTTATAGCAATTTAAAGATTGATGAAGAAAATAAGTGATAATCAATTCTAATCGTCCGTAGTTATGCGTGGATGGGGTTGCAATACTACCAGACGTTGCATATTATTATACCTAGGTATTAGCACTCATCTTGATTGAGTGCTAACAATAAAGCGAAATATAAAAATATAAAGGTTTCAAGGAGGGAAATTATTTTATGAAACTCAAACCGTTGGCTGACAGGGTAATTATTAAAGCGGTCCCGTCTGAGGAAAGAACTAAGAGCGGGATCATTATGCCCGACACCGCAAAAGAAAAGCCTCAGGAAGGCGAAGTGATTGCCGTAGGTCCTGGAAAAGTTGAAAAAGGGGAAAGAATCCCAATGGAAGTTAACGTCGGCGACCGCGTGATTTATTCTAAATATGCCGGCACAGAAGTTAAATATGACGGAAACGAATATTTGATTTTAAGAGAAGCCGATATTCAGGCAGTCATTGGTTAAGTAACAGCCCAGTATTACTTATCAGATAACATTCCAAAGTATTTTTTGATAGAATTAAAGGAGGAACATTTAGGTGGCTAAACAAATCATTTTTAACGAAGATGCCCGCCATGCCATGGAGCGTGGTGTCAATAAGCTTGCGGAAGCTGTCCGCGTTACATTGGGACCCAAAGGCCGCAATGTTGTTTTGGATAAAAAATTTGGTTCCCCGCTAATCACCAATGATGGTGTGACGATCGCCAGAGATATTGATCTGGAAGACCCGTTTGAAAATATGGGAGCACAGCTTGTAAAAGAAGTTGCTACCAAGACAAACGATGTAGCCGGTGACGGCACGACCACAGCGACCGTTCTGGCTCAGGCCATTATTCGTGAAGGTCTGAAGAACGTTGCTGCCGGCGCTAATCCGATGGAAATCAAACGCGGTATTGAAAAAGCTGTAGAAGCGATTGTTGCTGACGTTAAAGCAAATGCCAAGACTGTAGAAAGCAAAGAAGCCATAGCTCAGGTTGCTTCGATTTCCGCTTCTGATACAACGATCGGCAGTCTGATTGCCGAGGCTATGGAAAAGGTCGGCAAAGACGGTGTTATCACTGTTGAAGAAGCCAAAGGCATGACCACTGAACTGGAAGTTGTTGAAGGAATGCAGTTTGACCGTGGGTATGTTTCCGCCTATATGATCACCGATACCGATAAAATGGAAGCTATCTTAAACGATCCATTCATTCTGATCACCGACAAGAAGATCAGTGCGATTGCAGATATCCTTCCTGTTCTGGAAAAAGTAGTTCAGGCTGGCAGACCGCTCCTGATCATCGCTGAAGATCTGGAAGGCGAAGCTATGGCTACCCTGATTGTCAATAAACTCCGCGGAACCTTTACGGCCGTAGGCGTTAAGGCTCCCGGTTTTGGAGACCGCCGCAAAGCGATGCTCGAAGACATTGCTGTTCTGACCGGCGGACAGGTCATCACTGAAGACCTCGGCCTCAAACTGGAAAATACTTCGCTGGATATGCTCGGACGCTGCCGACAGGTCAAAATAACCAAGGAAGAAACGACCATCGTTGATGGCAACGGCGACCAACAGGCTATCAGTGCCCGTGTTGAATCCATCAAGAAAATGATTGAAGAAACAACCTCCGACTATGACAAAGAAAAACTCCAGGAACGTCTGGCTAAACTGGCCGGCGGCGTTGCCGTCATCCAGGTTGGAGCAGCTACCGAAACTGAAATGAAAGAAAAGAAACTGCGCATTGAGGACGCTCTGGCAGCTACTCGCGCCGCAGTCGAAGAAGGCATTGTTGCCGGTGGCGGCACAACTTATCTTGATGCAATTGCTGCACTTGATAACGTTGACGTATCCGGCGATCAGAAAACCGGAGTGGCTATTATCCGTAAAGCACTGGAAGAGCCTGTCAGACAGATTGCTAATAATGCTGGTCTCGAAGGTTCCGTCGTTGTGGAAAAAGTCCGCAACAGCTCTAGAGGCGTAGGCTTCAACGCGATGACTGAAGTTTATGAGGATATGATTGCAGCCGGTATCGTTGACCCGGCGAAAGTAACCCGTTCGGCTCTGCAGCACGCAGCTTCGATCTCCGCTATGCTCTTAACCACAGAGTGCCTCGTTTGCGACCTGCCTGAGAAAGAAAATCCAGCAGCTGCCATGGGCGGCATGGGTGGCATGGGCGGAATGGGCGGCATGATGTAGGAAAAGACCAAACCCATTGATATATCATGCGCTGATAAAAAATATCCCCTACGGGGTAGCGTGAAGGTGATAAAAATAATCTCCTGGTATAGGGGTTATAATAAATCCTTCGGTTAGAGGTTTCTCATTAGTTTGCTGAACTTTTGGGAAGCCTCTTTCTTTTTTTTGTCTTATCATAAATGGTTAATCAATCTCATAAAATAAAATTGTGAACAAAAAATCTATAAGGAATTTCCCTTATAGATGGGCAAAGCAACCATATTGCTTGGTGTAAAAAGTAGTTCAATTTGTAGGCGGCTACTTTTTACACATAAGGCTAGATCTAGGCAAGTTTTTAATTAAATACATAGTTTAATTATTTGGATAATCAAAGCGATCAGGCTTACAAGAAGGGAACAGGAACCAAAAATGATCATCATTGTCTGATAGAGTTTTGTCATAGTCCAATTCCTCCTCTCAAGAAGAATTGGTTGCTTTACCTTTGGAAATTTATTATTCTAAATATATTTGTAGTAGTATATATGCTAGTTATACAAGTTTAGACTTAAAATGTTTGTCTTAAGAATTAAGTAGACTGTCCGAGATGGATGGTCTTTTTAGAGAGTTCGGTGAACGTCTTTGGGTATCTCCGTTGTTTTCGGGGACAGGTTAGGAATGGCCAAATATCTTTCCTCGCAAAAAAACTTTGCAGAGGAACTTGGCCTACTAATTTAGTCATATAAAAAGCGGGATGGCACCTTAAATACTTATTTGGTTAAAGATGGAAGAATAGAATATGCTCAAAAAATCTCCTCTGAAAATATTTTATAGAAAGAGGAGGTTATCTTTTATGGTGCAAACTGCGAAAAGCCCGCCAAACCATAATCATGGAAGTTCAACGCATACATCCTGCGATTACGGGCATTCTCATCAATGCTTGGATATTTCGGGAATAGCTATTTCAACCGGTGATAGTCATGTTCATCATTCAGAAAATTTCGTTTTGTATGAGCATGGACATACGCATTACTACAAAGCTGTTTCGAGCCCTTCAATTCCGCTGAAGAATGGATGGCATGCGCATAATTGGGATTTCTACACGACCGTAGACAACGGCCACCGACATCGAATTTCCGGTGTGGATATGGCGACTCCCGGCTTTTGATCCATTGATTTCGGATTTGCCAATAGGCAATCGTATAATCGATAATTCAGCCCAAACAGGAATTACCAGTAATACCTTGATTTAGCCGGTCATAATATTAAGTAAGAACTCCGCCAGGAGGGCAAGGTATGAAAAAGAAAATCATTGTCGGTTCCATCATCATTTTTTTGTTCGTCATTGGAGGAATGATTACCATAATGCGTCAGCCCGATCCGCAGCAGCTGGTTATCTTGGGCCTGGAAAACCTGAACAAAGCCAATTCATTTTCTTATGCTTTAACGCAGCAGCAGACAGTGGATGGCAAAGCGCGGTTACTGACGAGGATTACCGGCTATAAGAGCGGTGAAAACATTCAGATTCAGGGTCAGCTGGCGGGAAGCAAAGTTGAGATGATTAAGGTGGGTGATGTTCTCTACAACAAGGACCCTTTCAGCAAAGCGTGGGTAAAATTCAGCGATGTATCAGTTGCCCAAAAAGTCTTTCTGGTGGAGCTTAACCCTTTGGCCAGTCTGCAGTTGAAAGAGATCGGTGAGGTGATGCTTAAAGGAGAGAAAGAACTAAACAGCAAGAAATGCTGGGTATGCACGCTAAAACCAAGTGTACAGAATCAGATGATGGAAACTCTATGGACCGGTTTTGAGTACACGCTCTATATCACCAGAAGCACCAAAACTGTAACGCAGGTTGAAGTGAGAGCGCAAAACAAAGAAACCGGAGAACCGATGACCCTGATCCTGGAATTTAAGGATATCGGAAGAAAGATTTCAATCCAGCCGCCTGAAACGGCAGAGTAAATGTCTGGCTTCATAAAAGAAGGTACTGCAAAAACGCTGTTCGAATGCAGTTTTTGCAGTATCTTCTTTTTTATCCTGTTCAACTTGTGATATAATTCAGTGGTAATAGCTTAATGGAGTGGTAGGAATGGAAAGAAAGATTGCGAAGGTGCTGATAACCGAGGAACAGCTAAAAAAAAGGGTGGCCGAACTGGGTGAACAGATTACCAACGAATATTTTGGCAAGGATCTTCTGACCATTGGTATTTTTAAAGGGGCTGTGCCTTTTTTTGCAGATTTGATCCGGCAAATAAGAATTCCGTTGAGATATGATTTTATGGCCGTTTCAAGCTATGGGAGCTCCAACCGTTCTTCAGGAGCCGTCAGACTACTGAAGGATCTGGAAACCAGTGTCGAAGACAAACACGTCCTGATTGTTGAGGATATTGTTGATACAGGGCTTACGCTGAAATACTTGAAGGAAAACCTTCTCAGGAGACAACCCTTAAGCCTGAAGATTGTCACGCTTCTGGACAAGCCGGAGCGGAGACAGGTCGATATTCAGCCTGATTACAATGGCTTTGTGATACCAAATGAGTTTGCAGTCGGCTATGGGCTTGATTATGACGAAATGTACAGGAACCTCACGTATATTGGCGTTTTGAAGCCCGAGGTTTATGAGAAATAAAATCAAAAGAGATTACTCCATTTTACTGCCAGTTAAGAAAAATCATATCATAAGTCTCAGTACTGAAATGTTGAAATGTTGAAAGGATGATGCAAGTGGAACGTGAACTGGTGTTGGTTCTTGACTTTGGTGGACAGTATAATCAGCTGATTGCGCGCCGGGTCAGAGAAGCAAAAGTATATTCAGAGATGATTTCATATAAGACCCCTGTAGAGAAGATTAAAGCCATGGCCCCGAAAGGAATCATTTTCTCGGGAGGTCCCGCTAGTGTCAATCAGGAGGGCGCGCCTTTCATTGACCCGGCAATCTATGAACTGGGGGTACCGATCCTCGGAATCTGTTATGGTATGCAGCTGATGACCGTACAGCTAGGCGGACGTGTGGAGAGACCGCAAGCCCATGAATATGGGAAAACAGAGATCACGATTGAATATAATGAAGGGGTCTGGCACGGACTCAAAGGTGCTCGTCAGTGTTGGATGAGTCATGGGGACTCAGTGCTGGAACTGCCTGCCGGTTTCATCCGGGCTGCCTTTACCGCCAATACACCGGTTGCGGGAATCTACTGTCCGGAAAAGAACTTTTACGGCGTCCAATTTCATCCCGAAGTCAAACATACCCCGGAAGGACAGGCAATGCTTGAGAACTTTCTATACAGGGTATGCAGCTGCCAGGGCAACTGGACCATGGAATCCTTTATTGAATCCCAGGTACAGGAGATCAGGAAGAGAGTCGGAGATAAAAAGGTCTTATGCGCGTTAAGCGGCGGGGTCGATTCTTCTGTTGCCGCAGTGCTTGTTCATAGAGCGATCGGGGATCAGCTAACCTGTATTTATGTCGATCATGGATTTATGCGCAAGAATGAATCGGAGCAGGTCAAGGATACGTTTATTGGAAAGTTTCACCTGAATCTGGATTTCGTCGATGCTTCGGAACGTTTTATGGCTAAGGTGAAAGGAATTTCCGAACCGGAAGAAAAACGCAAACGGATTGGCAATGAATTTATCAGGCTGTTCGAAGATGAAGCCCGTAAGTTAGGCCAGATTGATTTTCTGGTACAGGGTACGCTTTATCCGGATATTGTAGAAAGCGGCACCGAAACGGCTGAAACCATTAAAACGCACCACAATGTTGGCGGGCTGCCTGAAGATATGCAGTTCGAACTGATCGAACCTTTACGGATGCTTTTTAAGGATGAAGTCCGGGAAGTCGGACTGGAACTTGGCTTGCCGGAAGAGATTGTCTGGCGCCAGCCATTCCCAGGCCCGGGGCTTGCAATCCGTATCATCGGCGAAATCACGCCGGAAAAGCTGGATCATTTAAGAGAAGCGGATGCAATTGTCAGGGAAGAGATTATTAAAGCCGGACTCCACATGGAGGTATGGCAATACTTTGCGGTGTTGCCCTCTATCCGCAGTGTCGGCGTGATGGGAGATGGACGCACGTACGGTTATCCCATCGTCTTAAGGGCGGTCACGAGTGACGATGCGATGACGGCCGACTGGGCAAAGCTGCCGTACGAACTGCTCGAAGTCATCTCGAACAGGATCGTCAATGAAGTCCACGGTGTGAACCGCGTGGTTTATGACATTACCTCTAAACCCCCCGGAACGATTGAGTGGGAATAATGGCGCGAAGTCCAGGAAGCCTTGAGAATACTGATTATTTTAAAGGGGTGAAATCAGTGTTGATGCTGATTTGATACTAACTTCGTAACCACCTACAAATTACAGAAGGATAAAACGTCCTCTGGAAACGACGAGTTTTCAGAGGACGTTTTTATGTTCTTCTCCAATTTTTCTTGGGCTGGAATTTGCAGCAATCATCAGCGGTGTCAGACCAGTTGAATTTCCACTCGGCATATTCTTCTTCGGTGATTTTGCCGTCTGATAATTCCTGTTTTCGGAGATTCCATCACAATTGTGTTTAATATGCAAATAAGCCAGGACGGTCACTCTGACTGTCCTCGCTTTGCAAAAGTCAGAAGATTACAGATGCAACGCAACGAGGAAACCTTCCCAGTTGCGAACACGGGATTGCGAGCCTGTGCGCAGTCTCCGACCGTAGCAAAATCATCCGTTAGCATCCAAGCAAGCGAAAGGAGAACAGAATATGCTCCCGTTCCTCTGGGTCATCCAGATTAAAACGGTACAATTCATTGATTTTTTCAAGGCGGTATACAGCAGTGTTGCGGTGGATAAACAGCTGCTGAGCCGTCAATAAATAACTGCGCTCAGACTGCAGGTAGTTGCGCAGCGTCAGGCTATACGACGTCCCATATTCGTCGTCGTAATCCTTTAGGTACCGGACTCCAGGATGGACGCAATGGCGGCAGAAATCCCTGTCCGGTTCGAAAACGAGCACATCGATCGCGCAGTCGCGAAAGTGTGTCAAGCTTTTGTTTTGTTCAATTCCTCGTTTTACCGCGATTGACGCCTGCCTATGGTAAATCGCCACCTCTCCAAGATTGACAAATTGGGCACTCACACCTACAAATAACGGGATCACACTCGGAATTGTCGATAACAGCTGGTCCTCTGCAAATGCGTCCGCCTGATGACAGAAAACGAGCTGTTCCTGAAAAATAAGACCGATCGTCTTTTTAAAGCACTCGCTCAGGCCACTGAGATACATCATAAGGTTGCCGTTCGTTGGCGCTCCGTTTATTTTGCAAACGGTCACCTGATAAGAGACATCCTCATCCCAATCCATCAGTGCAATGAGCTTTTTTTGGTTGTATTCCGCCAGGCTCCCTGAGGACAAGGCTTCGAATACGATCGACTGTGCGAAATTAATGAAAGTGCTGCCAGTCGTGTTCTGAGCGATCGAGGCAAGCGCAGCTTCGATCGTTTTGGCCAGGCATAGTTCACGCGGCGTGATCGGGTGATTCATGCATAACACGCATTGCCCAATCAGGTTGTCGTCTTTATCGCAGTAGCTGACCATGATTCCGTAGGAGTAAGGCGCAGCCACGGGTTCCTCATATACGAGTCGATTATGCCGAACGGGAATCAGCTTTATGGAATTGCTGGAATTCATCATGTGTATGGATTTTAGGGAGGACTTGTTCAATTTGATATACTCGTCCCAAAACTGGTTGATTTCACCGGGTTTATAGTTTTTGGAATATGCAATGAGATTCAGCTTCAGGTCTACAATTAATATCGGGCCAATCAGGTTGTTGCAGGCGTCCACTATGCGCTGCTCGGGATGCTCCAGCTGCGCGCTCTCAAAAACCATACTTTCCCAATTGTTATAAAACTCAAAGCAATCGATGATTTTGCTGGATATCTCGTCCATATCCAAGGACCGTAAACTGATGACGTCGTTGCCATGTGTCAGCAAAACTTCTTCGGACGTATTCCCGCTCAAAAAATCCTTTGCCCTGCCGATATAGATATGCCGACGGCCCTTCGGGGAAAAACTGGACAAAAACTGCATTCCCTCGATTTCATCAGCGCCGCCAGTCATGGTCAGAATGGGGTCATATTCCTTCAGCCATTGTGCGAGCATCCAAATATTCAGTTTCATACAGCCTCCCGATATTCACTGTACGCGCGATACAGTTTCTTAAATGAAAGACACCTCAACAATTGTCGTTTCGATATATAGCATATAAGCCGACACCAAGTTATTATTAAATTATACTGAATATCCGCATTTTTCACAAGTTGGCATTGGAAACAACTGGTGTCGCTTTTCCGAGCAATGTCTCGGAGGCCCTATCTACACACCTTAGAGTTAATGCTCAGATTACTGTAATCATTGATGCAGGCCGATGGCAGTGGCTGCGCATTCCGTTGGAGAATCTGATTATTGGTCAGCTGAGCGGCGCACATACAGTACTTATAAACAAAACAGATCTTGTGAGTCCGGAAGAAGCGGAAGCGGTGGAGAAAGACGCGCGTGAAATCAATGGAAATGCGATTTATTATCGCGTAAGTGGTATAGCGGAAATTGGTGCTAATATTTTACAGGCAATGCTGGGTGGCGAATCATAACGTCATGCAGCAAACATATTAGACTTGCAGGTAAAAAATTGCCTGAAAAATCAAAGGAGGAATGACATATTTCGGAAATCAGCGATATCGCTCTAGCCGTCGAATTTGGGAAACAGAGAATTGTCGACGCCGTTAACGCTTCATCTATTATCCGTGTGATTTAGACGAAAAGGTACTCGAAACTCTGATCGACAATAAAATTAATATGACGGAGGAAAAATTATGATGACCCCAAAACAGAATGCGCTGGAATCTATCTACGGCGGAAAGCCGGAATATGTGCCGCTTTCTCACGAAGATGTTCAATTAGCCGGCATGGCCTCTCTTGATCAGGAAGCGCCGTTAATGAGAAATGGTACTGATATTTTTGGCGTTCCTTGGGTAGCAACGAAGGAAGGCAGTATACCAAAGCCAGGATTTATGTTGTTTGACGACGTTACAGAATGGGAAAAACACGTAAAAATCCCCGATGTCGCCTCTATGGACTTTAAGGCTATGGCTGAGGCGGAAATAAATAGGAGGCCGCCGAGTGACGGGGAAGAGAAACTCGTTGAGATTATGGATGGCTTAGGACCATTTCAACGGTTGGTGTCTTTTATGACCTTTGAAGAAGCACTTTGCGCTCTTGTGATGGAACCGCAGGCGTGCATGGACTTTTTTGAAGCCGTTACCGAATATAAGATCGCCTATATTAACAAATCAATCGATGCTTACAACCCGGATATTTATTGTCTTGGAGATGACAATGCTACGGCGCGCGGATTGTTCATGTCCCCGGAGACATTTAGAAAGCTTATAAAACCTTATTGGGCAAGAATGGCGGAGGCTGTGACGAAGCGAGGCGTGCTTTTCAATATTCATGACTGCGGGAAATGCGAAGACATTATTCCGGATATGGTCGAAATAGGTGTGAGTTTTTGGCAGTCTGCGCAGCCAATGAATGATCTGGCCGGGATTCTTGATAAGTACCGGGGACAGCTCGCAGTTGAAGGCGGTTGGGATTCGTCGGGACCCCCGTCCTATATTGGCGCAGACGAAGAGATGATCCGCGCTGAGGTTAGGCGTTGCTTGACTGAGTACAAAAAACCAGGATTTTTTTTATGGCCTTCAATTATTAACGAACGCGGCAACAGCGTCTTCGTTGGGGATGATCGATTGGGCGCATTGAAGGATGAGTGGCTTAAATACCGTATGTTCTAAAGATTGCTGACAGCTAGCAAGAATTACATTGAAATATATGTAACATAAAATGGAGGGAAAATTATGCTATCAGAAAAAGAAAAGAAAAGTCCGTTTATCGTCGCATTTGCAATTATGTCGGTATATGTCATCACCATGTCGGCCGGTAACGTTTCGGCAGCACTGGCCAGTATCTCGGCGGCGTTTCCAAACGTGCCCATGTCGACAATAGCCTTAATATCAACGTTGCCGTCTTTGTTGATGATTCCGGCATCATTGATCGCTGGTGCGTTGGCAGGGAATAAAGTTAAATACAAAACTATAATAATCATTGGTATGTTATTTTATCTTGTAGGCGGTCTTGCGCCTGTATTTGCAAATAGTATGACCGTCATTCTGATCGAAAGAGCTATATTCGGTATAGGCTTTGGCTTCATTACACCTATGGGCAATGCGCTTGTTCTCAGTGTCTACGAGGGTAACAAAAGAGCAACCATGTTGGGAATGGGATCAATGGTCATGAATTTGGGCGCAATCGTCATGCAGTTTGCGGGCGGCGCACTGGCTGAAATCGGCTGGCAATACAGTTTCTATTCACACGCGTTGGGTATTCTTTCTTTGATCCTTGTTCTGATCTTCCTGACAGAACCGCCCAAGGTTGAACAGCCTGCGGGAGCGGAGAAACCAAAGGTCAGAATTCGCGGAGGCGTTTTGCTGACAGCATTATTACTCGGCATCTATATCATTTTAATATTCCCGTCCGCCATCCTCATGTCCGGATTTCTGCAAAAGAATAATTTAGGCGGTCCTGCTGTTGCCGGTATGGTGCTGTCGGTATTCACCCTGGGCGGTATGGGTGGCGGCTTTGTTTATGGTCCTTTGTTCAAAGCCATTAAAAAATATGTCGTGGCGTTAGGCTTGCTGCTCGGTGCGGTTGGTTATGCGCTGGTCATCTATTCCGGAAATATCGTTCTCGTTGCGATAGGCATGGCGATAGCCGGCGCTTCATTCTCTATCGTATTGCCGGCCTGTTATATGATCGCCGGCATGATTGCCAGTCCCCAGGAAGTCGCGCTCAGCACATCTGTCTTGTTGGCTGCCGTCAATATCTTTGCTTTCTTTTCAGGTTACTTTATCTCTTTTGTCGGTGCTGTTACCGGAGATATGCTTGCAATGCCGATGGTATGGTGCATGATCGGACTTGCAGTAGCGAGTATTGTATTTATCTTTGTCAATCCTTTGCCGAAACCGAAGCATGCGACAGTAAACGAATAGTTACTGACTAAAACGCGGAAATAACCTTCATAGATTTGCCAGAGGTATGCCATACCCCTGGCAAGTCTGAAGCAACAGAATTGGTAAGAAAGAAGGTTTTGTTATGATCTATTTTTCAGAAAAGTATGTTGAAATATCTTGGGATGAAGTTAATCGTGCTGTTGTAGTAATATTTAAGGGTTATATGAGCAGCGAGCAGCTCAGGGAAGCATTCGAAAAAACCATAGAATGTGGCTTAAAGTACCGAGCAAAAAAATGTTTAACAGATAACAGAAATTTTACAACAATAAGACCAGACGACCAAAAATGGCTGGAAGAAGTTTACATTCCCCAAGCAGCCAGAGCCGGGTTTACTAAGATAGCACAAATTTTACCTCAAAATATTATACAGAAGCAAGTTTTAAACAAATTGGGAACATATACCAAGTCTTTAATCGATTTTCATTATTGTGAAAGCTTTGAAGAGGCTGTTGCTTGGCTAAAAAAGCAGTAATAATGGTGATCATAGAACCGGCATGAGGGTTCTATGGAGCTGATATCGTTCTTATCGTGGGAATGACGCCCCGGAATCATCAATTCCGGGGCGTTATACAGTTACCACCAAGAGTTTTGTTTCTACGGATTTTTGCGGTTTAATACACTTTAGCTCATTTTACTCAACCGTTCGATCCGATAGACATTAGAATATGAAGCCTGATATCGGAAGAATCCAAATCCAGCCCTGTTAACTCGCTGATTCGTTCAATTCTGTATAAGAGATAGTTACGGTGGATAAAAAGTTCCCCTGCTGTTTTAACATAATTTCAGCTCTTATTACATCAGCGTTAGAACACCAGATTATTTACATCGCCGGCTTGCAGAAAATCTTCGTCGGCATGTGCTAGGCCCGTCTTGCCAGAATGAGAAAGGGACGTTATAATGCTATATAGTGTACATAGGCTGTTGTATATCAGAAAGTATAATTATTTTCTGGTATATCTAAGTGCAACTAAGCAGCCGCCAAAGACTTGGCACCAGCCAAGTTTTCTTATAAAAAGGGGTGAATGTCATGAGAATCACGATTTTACCCAAAAGCAAGTCCGGCAGAAAATCCTTCATCCTGGTGATTGTCAGCTGGATTTTGTTTGTCGTGGGTTCCGTACTTCCATACAAGGAAGGGTACTCCGGCTTAGAACTGATCTCGCATAATCCCCTTCAGGTTGTCATTACCGTTCTGATCTTTGCCGCAGGCATTGCAGCGGCCATTATTGGACTGAAAGCTGTTATCAGGAAGAAAGAGCGGTCGGTTCTGGTTTTTCTGGTGATTCTGATCGGCGTGTATTATATCCTGAGTTTTTGCGGCGTCGCTGCGAACGTGTTTTTTAGCTAAACATCTCTTTTGATGGGATGTAACCGTACTCGTTTTTTTAGCAAGTATCGCAGCCTTTATTACAGGAATAAAAGCGGTACGTAAACATAAAGACAACGCTATTCTCGTCAGGATATCCATCATTCTGGGATTTTGTACGATTCTGTTTCTTCTGCTGCACAGCTTATTTATCAATGATTAGAAACGATCAAAATAATTTTCGAATATATACAATAATAAGGTTGAAGGCGTTAAGTGACAGGAAGGGATGATCATATGAAGACAAAGTTATGGCCCCAATCTCGTTCCGGCCGATGGTCGGCTGGACTGAGCATTGCTTTTATTGTATTGATCGTGCTGAAATTGATGGGCGCATTGCCTTTGCCGACGTTTGCAGTAGCTGCATTGGGATTAGCAGGCTTTATTGCCGGAATTGCTGCAATCGTTGGGAAAAAGGAAAGGGCGATCCTGGTGTTTCTGCCAATACTCGTAGGATCACTGATTATCTTCTGGACTGTGGCGGAGATTGTTTATCCACATTAGGCCTTTAATTAATTCCAGCATTAAAAAGGTGGTGCCGTCTTGATCGAAAATATTATCATTTCTTTCATTGTGCTACTGTATGGTTTAGTCATCGGCAGTTTTCTGAATGTGTGCATTTACCGGATTCCGATCGGGAAAAGCGTTGTTGGCGGGAGATCCTACTGCCCGCACTGTGATACGCTGATTCCGTGGTATCTGAACATCCCTGTTTTCAGCTATCTCTTTCTGCGGGGGCGCTGCAAAAACTGCCGGGGGCTGATCTCCCCGGTCTATCCCGCGGTCGAGCTGCTGAACGGGATCTTGTACCTGATTGTCTGGTTCACCTATGGACTGAGCCTGGAAAGTGCTTTTCTGGCAATGCTTTTGTCTGTGCTGATTGTCGTGTCGTTTATTGACTGGCAGAAAAGGGTGATTTCGAATAAGCTGGTCGTTTTTCTGTTGGGCTTAAGTGTTTTGCACGGCGTCTATCAGAGCGTGTATTTTGGAGCTGCGTGGTATACTTGGGTCATTGGTTTTTTTGCGGCTTCCGTACCGCTTTTTTTTCTGAGCTTATTTTTTCCCGATGGCCTAGGCGGAGAAGATATCAAGCTGATGGCTGCAGCAGGGCTTTTTATGGGCCCACCGGTGCTGTTGGCGTTATTCCTTGGTTCGTTGTACGCAGGTCTTACTGCACTGTTACTGATCACAGTCAAAAAAGGATCCCTGAAATCAGAGATTCCTTTCGGACCGTTTCTGTCCCTCGGGATATTTACTGCTATGATCTTTGGAGGGCAGATCTTTCTATTCGCTGTGCCGGTGTAATGGAACGTAAGTAATTTAAAAATGATGATATGAGTAATGAAGAAAACAAGATAATGGCTGACCCGAAATGCAATGAATATGCAAAAGTTCATTGCATTATTTTATGCCCGGGCTCTTGTCTGAATAAATCTATGCTATTTTTCCAAACTATTACTGAATAGCTCTTTGCCATGAAAAATAATTGCGTCTTGAAACGATCAAAAAAAATCATTGCTGTTATCGGAAAGGATCGTGTACCTGCTATGACTAAGCCACAGGCAATCGATGTTATGGAACCAACCAATGAAAATCTACCCAGAGAAAAATTCGAGGAACTGGAAGCTTTTATTAACAGTTTACCAACAACGAAAAGCGCTCTGATTGAAATCTTACATAAAGCCCAGAATATTTTCGGCTATTTACCGAGGGATGTACAACTTTTTATTGCCCGGAAATTAGGAATTCCGGGAGCGGAAGTATTCGGAGTCGTTAGCTTTTATTCCTACTTTACAACCAAGCCAAAGGGAAAACATACGATCAGTGTCTGTATGGGGACTGCTTGCTTTGTCAAAGGGGCGGATAAAATTATGGAAAGACTGAAAGAAAAGCTTGGCATTGAATCCAATGGAATTACACCTGACGGTCTTTTCGGTCTGAAAGATGTCCGTTGCATCGGCACTTGCGGCATGGCTCCCGTTATGATGATCGATGACAAAGTATTTGGCCGGGTGAGAGAAGAGGACCTGGATACCATCCTCGAATCATACCGCCGGAAGGAGATACTGGTATGAAAGTTGGTTCGTTGGAGGACTTAAAAAGAATTAAAGAAGAATACCAAAAAAATATAAATATAGAACAAGGCGGCCAAAAGCCGGAAGGACAAATCAAAATTCTTGTGGGGATGGGCACCTGCGGCATCTCATCAGGTTCAAGGGAGACCTACAATACTTTTTTGGATGAGATCACTGCCCAGAACATAACCAATGCCAAAGTTGTTCCAGTTGGCTGCATTGGCTGCTGTCACTCGGAACCAACTGTTCAGATAAATAAATCGGACGAACAACCGGTTCTCTATGGCAATGTAACCAAAGACAAGGTCCGGGAAATTATTGAGCAGCATATTAAAAACGGCAAAGCAGTTGAAAGTCTCTCTTTGGAAATAAACTTTGACCGGGTGTAAAAGCGGGCGCAGATTACAAAGTACGTAAATTTATTTGGAGGCTATGATGTCAGAAACAGCAAAGAATCTGAAACAGTACCGGATTGCCCTGCGCAATTGCGGTCTGATTAACCCGGAAAATATCTTGGATTATATTGCGGTCGGAGGCTATGAGGCCTTGGGAAGAGTGCTGACAACAATGTCCCAGGATCAGGTCATAGACGAAATAAAAAAATCTGGGCTGCGAGGCCGCGGCGGAGGAGGATTCCCCACAGGTCTCAAATGGGAAATTACAAAGAATCAAGAAAACAAGGACAAATATATTATTTGCAATGCAGACGAAGGTGACCCCGGGGCTTTCATGGATCGGAGCATTCTGGAGGGCGATCCTCATTCCGTTTTAGAGGCCATGGTGATCGGTGGCTATGCGATTGGCGCCGCCACCGGATTCATTTACATTCGGGCCGAATACCCGTTGGCAATTTCTAGGCTGCAAATTGCTTTGCGGGAGGCCCGAGAATTGGGCTTCCTGGGCAAAAATATTTTCAACACGTCTTTTTCCTTTGATATCCAGTTGAAATATGGAGCCGGGGCTTTTGTCTGTGGGGAAGAAACAGCGCTCATTAACTCCTGTGAAGGAAAACGCGGTGAGCCAAATTTTAAACCGCCTTATCCTGCGGAAGAAGGATATTGGGGCTGTCCGACCTGTGTAAACAATGTGGAGACGTTTGCCAATATTTCTCCGATTATCCTCAAAGGGAGCAGTTGGTTCGCTTCCATTGGCACTGAGAAAAGTAAAGGGACCAAGGTTTTTGCGCTGGTCGGTAAAGTCAAAAATGTTGGCCTGGTCGAAGTCCCCATGGGAACAACCTTGCGAGAAATTATCTTTCAAATTGGCGGAGGTATCCCCAACGGCCACAAATTTAAAGCCGTTCAAACAGGGGGGCCGTCCGGAGGCGTGATCCCGGAGAAACACCTGGACATTCCTTTAGACTATGATAACCTGCTCAGTATAGGGTCCATGATGGGATCAGGGGGCATGATCATCATGGATGAAACCGATAATATGGTCAATATCGCCAAGTTTTACCTGGAGTTTACGATGGATGAATCCTGTGGACGCTGCACGCCCTGCCGGATCGGTACCAAGCGGTTATATGAAAAGCTGAATCTCATTACCCGCCGCAAAGGAACGATGGCGGATTTAGATGCCATCAAACAGCTCGCTTACATGGTTAAAGGTAGTTCGCTCTGCGGGCTTGGGCAGACTGCGCCCAGCCCGGTCATCAGTACCATGAAATATTTTTGGGACGAATACCTGGCCCTGATCAAAGACATCGACCATCCTCAGGGGGAAGGCCATTATCAAGCAAAGAATAAAATTGGTCTGGAATCATAAGGAGGCTAACCATGACCCACGTTCAACAAACGCATCCTGCTAAAAAAATGATTGATTTTAAAATTAATCATCAATATCTACGGGTCCCTGAAGGCATCACCATTTTGGAAGCCGCCCATAAAGCAAGAGTTCGGATTCCAACTTTATGTCATCTGGATTTGCATGATATCAAAATGGTCAATCAGACGGCTTCCTGCAGGGTCTGCATGGTTGAGCTAATCGATGAGAAGACAAACCGGAATAAACTTGTCCCGGCGTGCGTAACCACCATTACGGATGGAATGGAAGTACTCACGCATACGCTTACAGCGATTACAGCCAGAAGAATGGCGGTTGAACTCCTGTTATCGAATCATCCCAATGAATGCTTTACCTGTCCCAAAAACGGAGAATGTGAGCTTCAGGCCTTAGCTGCAGAATTAGGGGTTCGGCATATCCGCTGGGAAGGTGAACGGATGAATTATCCGAAGGACGTATCCAGTGAGGCGATCGTCAAAGACGCCAACAAGTGCATTTACTGCCGGCGTTGTGAAACGATGTGCAATAAGGTCCAAACCTGCGGTATCCTGTCAGGGATCGGCCGCGGATTTGAAGCCTTTGTTGGCCCTGCCTTTAACATTCCGATGGTAGAGTCTTCTTGTACTTACTGCGGTCAATGTGTTCAGGTATGCCCTACAGCAGCGCTTACGGAAATTAATCATACCGATAAAGTATGGGAAGCTTTAAATGATCCGGATAAATATGTGATTGTCCAAACTGCTCCGGCTATCCGCGTAGCCATCGGAGAAATATTTGATATGGAACCAGGGACGATTGCAACCGGCCAGCTTGTAACCGCCTTAAAGCGTATCGGATTTAACGCAGTTTTCGATACGGATTTTGGAGCGGACTTGACAATTATGGAAGAAGCCTCAGAACTGATCTACCGTCTGCAGAACAATAAAACACTTCCGATACTTACGAGCTGCTGTCCGGCCTGGGTCAAATTTATTGAGCATCAGTTCCCTGAATTGTTGGAAGTGCCTTCCACCTGCAAG
Organism: Dehalobacter restrictus DSM 9455; assembly: GCF_000512895.1. Lineage (NCBI taxonomy): Bacteria > Bacillati > Bacillota > Clostridia > Eubacteriales > Desulfitobacteriaceae > Dehalobacter > Dehalobacter restrictus. Next base: position 2,326,177 of record NZ_CP007033.1, on the reverse strand, counting down.
TCACCGCATATTATGTTCGGTACAATCGTCAAAACCTATTATGCCGAGAAGAATGGCATTGATCCGGACAATATCGTGGTGGTCTCCGTCATGCCCTGTATTGCCAAGAAAGCCGAGGCCAAGCGTCCGGAACTAACTAAGGATGAGCATAATAACGTCGATATTGTCGTCACGACCCGGGAACTTGGCCTAATGATCAAGGAAGCCGGTCTGGATTTTATCAATCTGCCTTCGAGTGAATATGACAAACCATTGGGTGAAACCACAGGAGCCTCAGTGATCTTCGGGACCAGCGGCGGGGTTATCGAAGCTGCGCTCAGGACAGCTTATGAGTGGCTGACCGGTGATGAATTACAGAAAGTTGAGTTCGAGCAGCTCCGGGGAGATGGAGGCTTGCGAAAGGCCACAGTTCAAATCGGCGACAAGATGCTACGGATAGGCATTGCCAGCGGGCTCGGAAACGCCCGGACCCTGCTTGAGGAAATCAGAGACGGTAAGAATCAATACGAAGCCATTGAAATTATGGCTTGTCCCGGAGGCTGTGTTGCCGGAGGTGGGCAGCCCTACCATCACGGCAATTTTGAAATTGTCCGCAAGCGTCAGGAAGCCATCTATCAGGAAGATAAAAATAAAAAGATCAGAAAATCTCATGAGAATTCAGAAATCCAAAAACTTTATCAGGAATATCTGGGCCAGCCTTTCAGTGACACTGCCCATAGATTGCTTCATACTCATTTTGAAGAGAGAGAAAGAATCTAATAGTACCGCAGCAAAATATACGCCGAGGCGATCACAATGGATAGAATCATGAACGGAAATCCGATCAGGAAGTATTTTTTGTAGCTGATCGTATAGCCGTTTTTTTCGGCAATCCCTGAGACAATGACGTTGGCCGAGGCACCGACAATTGTGCCGTTTCCGCCCAGGCAGGCGCCCAGAGCCAGAGACCACCAGAGCGGCTGGAGCTGTTCTGGGGTCAGCCCGCCGAGGACCCTGATTTTTTGAATCAACGGAATCATGGTGGCCACGAATGGAATATTATCGACGAAAGCTGAAAAAATAGCGGAAAGCCAGACAATCAGCATCGCCATGACGACCGGTACACCGCCGGTAAGCCCAAGGCTCCATTCAGCAATCTTATCCAGGACGCCGACTTCGACCAATCCTCCAACTAAAACGAATAATCCGGTAAAGAAGAAGATCGTCGGCCATTCAATCGCCAGAAATACCTCTTCCGGTTCCTCATGGCTCAGCACCATGAGCAGCATGCCTCCGGCCAGCGCAATCGTAGCGGTCTCAACATGGATGACGGCGTGCAGCATAAAACCGACAATGGTCAGAGCGAGCACGGCCAGGCTTCTTTTGAGCTGGGCTCAGTCTTTAATATAGTCGTATTCATTTTGCGACAGCAGCAGGGCGATGGATTCCTTATCGGTCTTTAGCTTTTGGCGATAAAGAAAATAAAAGCCCAATAGGGTAACAGCCAAGATCACAATCGTCACAGGTGCCAGGTTCACCATGAAATCCATAAAAGTAAGCTCTGCCGGTCCGGCAATCATGATATTCGGCGGATCACCGATCAGGGTCGCGGTTCCCCCGATGTTGCTGGCTAGAATCTGGGTAATCAAAAAAGGTATTGGGTTTAATTTCAAGGTTTCAGCAATCACAATGGAAACCGGAACGACCAGCAAAACAGTCGTCACGTTATCCAGAAAAGCCGATAAAACGGCAGTCAGTATAGCCAAAGAGATCAGCAGTCTGATTGGATTGCCTTTGACTTTCTTGGCGACCCAAATAGCCAGAAAGCCGAAGACACCGGAACGTCTGGTCAGATCGACAATGATCATCATGCCGATAAGTAAGCCCAGCGTATTCCAGTCGATGTGTTCCACAGCAGTTTCCTGCGGGAATACACCCAAAAGAATCAGGAGACAGGCACCGAGGGCCGCGGCGACAGCCCGCGGGATTTTCTCCGTTACGATTAGTGCATACGTAGCTACAAAAATAACAAGGGTCAGAATCAAGGTCATGAATCGTGCACCTCCATCATTAGTGTGGTCAATTTTTATTGGCCTAACCGGTTAGAATATACCAAAATAGTTGAAATAAAAAAGAGCAGATCCATAAAAGGAACTGCTCTTCCCTGAGAAGTTCAAAATCCTTGTAGTCTGGCAATCCTGTCAGAATATCCTGGAAATGCATTTGGATTCCATTCATTTTGTATTGCATGCATTTCAAATTCCCTGATTTAGACCCATAACTTTAGCGTCCTTCACTTTCGTGAAGTTTGCCCCAACACATTAAAAATCATATTATATTTTATTTGCAAATCTGAAAAATCCTGATCAACTGGATTGTGTCCAGAAAAGAAGTATAGCATCTCCGTTCATATTTTGTAAAGATCAGTTCGATCTTCTCAAATAATATTCAAAATTCTCGAGTGCCCAGGCATCATGGTACAAATTCCCTTCCCGGGATGCAGGGTCCAAAAGTGAAGTGCAATAGGCTGTTCTTTTTCCATCGGCTAGCTCTTGAAATATTTCGAGGTATTTCCATTTGGCCTTTTTGGCAAAGCTTTCGTTACTGTTGGCTTGCTTGGCCAGCATAAAGCAGGTTTTTATGCTTCTGTTCAGCGTGCAGAGGCTTTGGGCCTGACACTTGTCACAGCCGATGAACTGGGTCATATCAATTTCCACGGTCGTGACAAAGCCGACTTTGAAAGGAGTATAATGCACAATCCTTGGTGATAATTCAGCATCGCCATACCCGCATTCCTCATTCCAATAACCGATCCGGTCAATGAGCTCAGGCCGTAACCCCTGAAGACATCCCGGAATAAAATCCATGATTACATCAATGCCGGCATTTCTCAGCTGAAGATAGGATAGATCATTCTTGACCTGAGGAATGACGGGAGGGAGAAATCTCGGATAAGGGTTATCCCGCATGGTTCCTAAGAGACCCACTTCCGGAAAAGCTTCAAATATTTCCATATACCTGGTCAGCCAGTTTTTGGTCTTGATATAGACATCGCTGTCAATCGTGAAGAAATACTGGTTGGGCTTTCTCTTTCTGAGGTTGTAGTTCAGGACATAGATCGGCCCCCGGTTAACCTTCAAGCGTGTTTTGGATTTAATTCTTTTGTCCTGAAGGCTTTTGATATAATTCCAGGTATCATCTTTGGAGTTGCAGTCGATGATATGCATTTCAAAATCTTCGTCTGAATCCAAAATCTTGTTTAGGTTCTGCATGGTAAGCCCGAGACGGTTGAAGGTAACATAGCTGATAAAAGGAGGAGGGGAGGTGCTGTCTGTCGGGTTCTGTACAGAAGGTTCAATGATTTCTTCCAGGATCCCAGGATCTAGAATCTGTTGAAGGATGGTGGCGTCGTCTAATTCTTCCCAGTCAATGTTTTTTGGAACCGCTTGTTGAGAAATTTCCGCAGTAGGGGTGTCAGCGGCTTCCTGAACAGGGAAGGGGCTGACGCGTTTTTGCAGGGCAGAGGCTTGAGCCTGATTAATGGCTTCAAGAACAAGCTGTATCGCAGTTTTGATCAAAATAGAAGAAAGTTCCTTCATATCATCAGTCCTTTAGGGGAATGGGTTTCAACCAATTCTTTTAAATGTTTAACCGGTCGGGCAGGGACACCGACGGCCGTGCAGTATTCCGGGATGTTGCGAGTGACGGCAGCACCAGCCCCGATGATGCTCCACCTGCCAATCTCTTTTTCGGGGATCACCACAGTTTTGGAACCGATTTCACAACCTTCATGGACCTGCACGTTTCCGGCCAGGGTGACGTCCCAGTATAAAGAGGAGTAATCCCGGACAGCCGTATCGTGGCCAATCCTGCAGCCCGGATTTAAGGCTACGTGACTACCTATCCTGACATCCGTCGACAGAAAACTGTTCCAGCAGATGATATTGCCGCAGCCCAATTGAACGGAGTGGCTTATTCGGGCAGCGGGATGAATCAGGTTGGCAAAATATAGCTGAAAACAGGACAGGCTGGCGATCAGACGGTATTTATCCGTCGGTCTCGCGATCGCACATACAATCCAGAGAGGGTGCCCTGTGTTTTTTTCGAGCCAGTCCAGGTTGCCCAGAACAGGATAGTCATTAATAACCTTTCCTTGTTTGGCCGGAGTTTGGTCGATATAGCCCAACAGGTTCCACTGCTTTTTTTCTGTATTGATATCTTCAACGAGCTCGGTAGCTTCCCGGCCAAAGCCGCCGGCTCCAAAAATGATGAGATCTTTTATAGCCAATGATCACACGCCCAATTCAATTGAAAATTTCGTTGATTTGCTTTTTATTTTTAATTTTTATTTCCCTGATGATGCCGCCTATTTTTTGAACGTCGGACGCTGACATTCTGCCGTGAAGCGGCAGAGCCAGAACACTTTCTGCGACTTTGTTGGCTGTGGGTAGATTGTCTGCGGAGGAGGAAGGAAGACCTTTAAAACACTTAAAATTGCTGCAGAGCGGGTAAAAATATTTTCGGCAAAAAATATTGAAGCTTAACAATCGGCTATAGAGCTCGTCCCGGGAGATACCGTATGCGGTCGGATCAACCCGGATAACAAAATACGGATAATTGGCTGTAATTTCTTCAGCCTCCTGGGAGACGGTTATCCCAGGGACATCAGCCAGCACTTGCCGGTACAGGTTGGTAAGATATTTCCTTTGGGCTATTTCAGCTTCCACTTCTTTTAAGAGCAAAATGCCGACAGCAGCCTGCAATTCGTTCAGTTTGCCGTTTATACCCGGTTCGTCCACACTGTAGTCTTCTTTTAGACCAAAATTTCTCAAACACTTGGCTTTCTGCTGGAGGTCCTGATCCCGAAAGATAAGTGCACCGCCTTCGACGGTGTGAAAGATTTTGGTGGCATGAAAGCTGAACATGGTGATATCTCCATAGGAGCCGACCGGTTTATCCTTTATTTTCACACCAAAAGCGTGGGCCCCGTCATAAAGTACTTTCAGGTTATGCCTTGCTGCAATCCGGTCAATCTTTTCGACCTCGCACGGATGGCCGAAAACGTGTACCGGCAGGATGGCAGTGGTTTTATTCGTAATCAGGGACTCGATACGGTCGGCATCAATATTGAACGTGGCTTCTTCAATGTCGCAGAAGACCGGCGTAAGATGATTCCAGGCCAGCGCGTTGGCCGTAGCGGCAAAGGTAAACGGGGTGGTGATGACTTCCCCGGACAGATCCAGGGTTTTGCATGCAATTTGCAAGGCATTCGTGCCATTTGCAAAAACCGATAAATATCGGGTGCCCAGGAAAGCAGCCAGTTTTCTTTCCAGTTCTTGGACCATCTTTCCGTTATTGCTGAGCTGCCTGCTTTGCCATATTATTTCGAGCATGCTGTAAGTCTCCGCCAAGTCTGGCAGCAAAGGTTCGGTAACATAGACCGGTTCAGAAAAACCATCATTGTTTATCATTTTTTTCTCCCCTGGCAAATATTCAGTTGGCTTTGGATGCATAGAATTGAAAGTTTTCGGTTGCCCAGTCAAGATTGTAGGTTTCCTCCGCAGTGGAGTTACAACTGAATAATGAAGTGCAGTATGGGGAACGGGCACCGCTCTGCAGATCCTTAACTGTTTCGTCAAATTTCCAGTGGTATTGTTCTCGGAATAATTTATTCTGGTTTAATTTCTCGTAGATGGTAAAACAGGTTTCTCCGGTTTTGGTCTCTCCGTTTTTTGACAGACGGCAGAAGGATTGACCGGGACATTTGCCGCAAACTATTTGTTGCGGGATAGAAATGTTCACGTTCATCAGAATTCCTGTTTTAAACGCTGTAAAATGATTAGCCCTTAGAAACAACTCCCTGCTGCCAAAATTATTTTCTTCACTCCAAAAGCCAATTTTAGAGATAAGATCAGGGCTCAAGGCCAGGATGCTACCGGGCATATAATCCTGCGAATAATCAGACCTGTTCTTGGTTAATTCCAGATAAACCAAATCATTTTTGATGACTGGGGTAGTCGGAGGCATATTTCGGGGCGGAAACCCGGCATGAATACTGAGTAAACCGATATTCGGAGTATTTTTAAACACCCTTAGGATGTAGGTCAGCCAATTTTTGCTTTCAATCACAACATCCTGATCGACAGCAATAAAATATTGATCATCTCTTCTCTTGGACAGATTTAGATTTGAGGCGTAGACCTGTCCTAGATTGACAGGGAGCCTTGTTTTGAATTTGATCCGCCTGTCCTTCAGACTTTGGATATATTTCCAGGTACCATCTGTGGAATTATTATCAACGATTGCTAATTCAAAGTTTTCCGGCGTTTCAAGGACACTTGAAAGGCTCCTGATTGTCTGGCCCAGGCGGTTAAAGGTTACATAACTTAGGAGTGGCGCTACCATTTCTATATCTCCCTCCACTTAATCGTCTTTTTACTTGATCATCCCTTCAGGTTCTGTTAGGGCAACTATCACTTTATTATATGGGAGGAGTTGTCCGTGGTTACACCATTGCGGTTCTTGCGCAATATTATATTAGAAAGACAACCCTCTCTTTATAGAAAATCTTACCGGCTAAAGGCAGGAGAATAATTTGAAAGCTCTGATTTTAAGCGGAGGAACCGGAACAAGGCTCAGACCGCTGACCTATTCCAAGGCGAAACAGCTTCTTCCCTTGGTCAACAAACCAGTTCTGATCTATCTTATTGAAAAGATAGCCAGGGCAGGTATCCATGATATTGGAATTATCGTTGGGGATACGCAGGAACAAGTAAAAAAAACGGTCGGCAGCGGAGAAACGTGGGGCACGGCAATCACCTATATTCATCAGCATAAATCCCTGGGGCTTGCCCATGCTGTTCGGACTGCGGCCGACTTTCTTGGCCGCGATGATTTTGTGATGATCCTTGGAGACAACATCTTCAATATGGAGCTGGATAGCTTCATTCAAAATTTCTACCAGCAAAAGGCCAACACCAGCGTATTGCTTCATACGGTCAGCAATCCTTCCCAATTCGGGGTTGCGGTGGTGAAAGACGGATTTGTAACAGCGCTTTACGAAAAGCCTGAGAAGTATATCAGCAACTTGATCATCACAGGGGTCTATGCCTTTGACCACAGCATTTTTGCAGCGATTGACAAAATCAAACCGTCCCGTCGGGGAGAACTTGAGATTACCGATGCAATCCAAAATCAATTGGAAAACGGGGCCAGGGTCACTTGCGATCTGGTCCGGGGATGGTGGAAGGATACCGGAAAATTAGACGACATTCTTGAAGCAAATCGCTTGATGTTTGATGCAGCGCTGGCCCAAAAAATCCAAATGGGAAACAATGTGACCATTCGGAACAGTATTATTCAGGGGCCAGTTCATCTGGACGATGATGCTATCATTACGGACAGCTTTATCGGACCGTATACGACAGTGGGCAGGAGAACCCGGATTACAGAATGTGAGATCGAAAATTGTATTATCCTAGAGGATACGCAACTTGCCAATGTCTCCAAGAAAATCAGCGGAAGCTTAATCGGAAACCAGGTTTCCATTCAAGGCAGCCCCGAAAACAGCTCTTCAGCCAGTACTTTTTTTCTTGGGGACCACTGTCAGATCGATCTCTAGTTTGCCAGTTGAGCTGGCCGAAAGAATATAATTTGAGGTGTAGAATATGAGAGTTCTTATGGTTACCGGTGGCGCAGGCTTTATCGGAAGCAATTTTATTAAATATATTTTGCAGCGCAATCAGGATGTTATCGTCATTAATTTTGATAAACTGACTTACGCAGGAAAGGTGGAAAATCTTCAAGACCTGGCAGCTCATCCAAGGTATTATTTTACGCAAGGGGATATCAGTACTGCGAAAGAAGTTAAACGCATTCTTCAGGAATGTGACCCCGATGATGTGATTAATTTTGCTGCCGAATCGCATGTGGACAGAAGTATTACCGATCCTCTGGTTTTCGGCCGAAGCAATTTGATGGGGACTTTAACGCTGCTTCATTGTTTCAAGGAACATTGGGAGAAGAACGGCTTTACGGGAAAACGCTTTATTCAGGTTTCCACCGATGAAGTATACGGAAGTCTTGATAATGAGGCAGAACAGTTTTCGGAGCATTCCATGATTCGTCCAAACAGCCCATATTCGGCTTCCAAAGCAGCTGCTGATTTAATGGCCAGGTCTTTTGCCAGAACTTACGGTTTTCCGGTGATCGTGACCCGGTGCTGCAATAACTACGGACCCAATCAGGATAAAGAAAAATTTATTCCGCATAGTATTATTCAGGTTTTACAGAATATGCCGCTGACTGTCTATGGGGATGGGTCGCATAAACGTGAATGGATCCACGTACTGGACCATTGTGCGGCGCTTGCGGAGATACTTTCGGACGGGGAACCAGGAGAGGTGTATAATATTGGGAGCGGGGAGGAAACATCGAACCTAGAGATGGCCCGGACCATACTGAACATGCTGGGTAAACCGGTGGATGCACTGGTTCAGGTTGCCGACAGGGCCGGACACGACTGGAGATACGCGCTGGATAGCACGAAGCTGAAAACAAAGCTGGGTTGGCAATGCAGGTATCATCTTAACGAGGGAATTGGGGATACGATTCAATGGTATCGGGACAACCGAGCCTGGTGGGATAAATCTGACAGCAAAAACCCGCTGGGATGAATTCAAAAAGATGCTGCCAAGAGTTTGTAAACTATTAGCAGCATCTTATTCGGTTTGTGCTCTCGTTTAAGGTTTAGTAAGATTTTAGAGGGGAGCAGCTTTTTTATAATTTCTGATAAAAGAACGAGGAAACGGATTTAAGGCCGTGCTGGCTTTGGCCGAATAAATGCTCTGTACAGCCTGTGAAAAGTATCCCTTTCGGGTTCAACGAGTCTGCAAATTTTTTGTACAGCACATCCTTCGCTTCATCGGTAAAATAGATGACGACATTGCGGCAGGCAATCAGATCAAAGCCTCGGTCAAACTTGTCGGTAAGCAGGTTCTGCGCCTTGAAAGTCAGATTCCTGGTCAGCGTGTTTTTGATTTGGAACTTCTTTTCAGACTTGTTGAAGTACTTATCGAGAAGATGGGGGGGAGTGCTGGCAAAATCACGCTCGTCATAAATACCCGACTGGGCCTGTTTTAAGACGTTGATGTCAATATCTGTTCCTAGGATACTGAAGTTTATTCCAGGAAAATATTCTGCCATGACGATCGCCATGGTGCACGCTTCCTGGCCTGCTGAGCAGCCCGCGCTCCATATTTTTAAGGAAGATCTGGTCTTTAACAGGTCGGGGATAATTTTTTCCCTAAAGACATCCCATTGCTTGACATCGCGGAAAAACTGCGTGACATTGATGGTTAGATGTTTAAAAAACGCATCGTAGAGGTCAGGTTTAAGACTGAGATCTTTCAGGAAGTCCGTATAATCTTCCTGGTACCCCCTGGTGCTCATGAAGTTCAGGATTCGCCTTTTCATCTGGTTTTCTTTATAATAGTTCAAGTCAAGACCGCTGACATTTTGGAAGGATTTAACGAATCTAGGATAATCCGTAATCATGCCAGTGCTGTTCATCATTCTTTTTATTACTCCTTTCGCTGGTACAACATTTTAAATACTTTTCAAAATATTGTAAAGACCAACTCGTTTTTAATATCAGGTGAATAGATCGATAATAAGTCCTTTAATCTCATGGATTTTTTCCAGGATTTTTAAAGGTTCAGACTGAGAAGAGAGTACTTGTTCACCCAATTCTTCCAGTGCCTTGTTGATCTTCGTTACCCTGGCCATGACTTTCGGCTGACCTCGGTAATCCCAAAAGGTTTCCTCCTGCATATTTCTGCTTTTTCCAAAGGTTGACTGAAGAAAACTTTTGACCATGGTTTTAAATTCCGTCAGATTTTCCAACGATCTGTTCTCGGAGAGCTTTTGCCCCTGCTTTTCAAGGCGTTCCAGAAAAAGTTGCATTTCCTGGCTTTGAAGTTGACGGGAATGTGATAAAATATTGCTGAAGCTGCTTTCCTTTTTTTCTGAAGTTTGATGAAGGTCAATCCCAAAGTTATTTTTTTGGGTGGAACTGTTGATTTTTAGTGACATGTTACTCCCTCCGTGAAAGGATTATAAAATATGAAATCACGCCGGACTTTTCTAAAAATTGCAGCCGGAATGGCGGCATTTGTTATCCCCTGGACGGTCCTGCCTGGGGCCTGGGGGCAGAAACTCGGAAGCCTTCTGGGAATTCCGTCTTCCAGTATTGAATTTGCTTCAGGCGAAGGTACTGTTTGGGTGCCTTCAACCAAAGCGATTTCCAGAAAAGCCATCGAAGATGTCCAGTACTTGTCTCATGCCAATCTCGAAGGCCGCCGGGCGGGAACTGCGGGAGAGACCAAAGCGCTTGTTTACCTGGAAGAACAATTCAAGGCCTTGCTGCTGGAGTCTTTTAGCGCGGACAACTACTGGCAGCTCTTTTCAATTCCTTCGATGAAAGAAAAGATGATTGACGGCAGAGCGCTCTTTCGACCGGATGAAACGGACACACTTCGGGTCCCAGCGGCTAATATCTTAGCTGGTATTACCGGGAATAACCCGGAACAGACACTTATCCTCTCTGCCCATTTTGACCATCTCGGTATTTATAACGGGGAAGTCTATCCGGGTGCGAATGACAATGCTTCTGGTGTAGGCTGCATTCTTCAAGTCATGCGTCAACTGGTGAAGGAAGCACAGGACGGTTTTGCGCCTAAAATCAATATTGCAGTGGCTTTTTGGAGTGCTGAGGAAATGGGCTTTCTGGGCTCCAAATATTTTGTACAGAACCCTTTGATCCCGCTCTCCGAAATCATAGCTGTGATTAACGCTGATACAGTTGCCAATGGGGCCGTGGGCGAGTATATTCTCTGGTCAGCCAGTGAAAGCTCTCAGACTTTGATTGAGACCATGAAAGAAGCCGGTAGAGTAAATGGGGCGGTCCTTGAGCACGTTTCTGGCGGTAGCCATCACAGCGATGAAATATCCTTTACAGGCACCGGCATTCCTGCGGTAACCATTCTGGGCAAGGAGTGGCTGGTGAACAATCATACGACGGAAGACAAAATATCCGCAGTCAACGAAGAGAAACTGGAAATGACGTGCAATATTATCTATAGAGCCATCAAAAGCCTGGCTTACTAAAGCGGTAAGTGTGCTAGTAGAACGATTCGGAGTCCTGTAACAGCTAGTTGCTGCTGTTTCCGTTGCTGTCGGCACCTGTGGTCGTATTGCTACTGCTGCTGCCCGGTTCGAGCAGATCATACTTGGAACGCAGGATAATCAGGTCGACTCTGCGGTTGGTGATTCTTCCCTGTTCTGTGCTGTTATCGGCAATCGGGCGGTATTCACCGTACCCTGCTGCTGACAGCCGAAGGGGATCGATCTCACCGTCATCGACAAGAATATGGACGACATTGGTCGCCCTGAGTACGGACAGTTCCCAATTGCTTCGAAATTCTGCGGTATGGATTGGCAGGTTGCAGGTGTGTCCTTCCACTTTTATATAATTCGGTGAGGCGGACAGGACCGTGCTGATTTTTTTCAGGATGGCCCGCGAATTCGTTGATATTTCTGCCGAGCCGCTGTTAAACAGCAAGGTGTCCTGAATACTGATGACCAGGCCTCGTTCCTCAATGGATGATACGAGTTTATTTTCAATTCCATTTTCTTTCGCAAACTGGTCCAATTTGGCTTTGATCCCCTCTATTGTAAGGCTTTCCTGATAATCCGTATCTCCTTGACCAGTTCCTTCTGAAGGGGTGGTCTCCTGCTCTACTCCTTGCTGGTCGTCCTGGCCTGTCGAAGTTGAACTTTCAGTACTCCCGCTTTCAATGAAAGAATCCCCGGCCTGTGTTTCCGACAGGTTAACCGCAGAAGGTGCCGCACCGCCAAGCGTTATGCTCAGGGATTGGGCCATTGCCCTGAATTTGTTGGCGTCAACCTGACTCATTGAATACATCACAATAAAAAAAATCATTAATAGCGTAATGAGGTCCGAGTAGGTGACAAGCCACCGTTCCTGACCAGGGGGGTGGCCATCTTGTGTTTTATGCCTTCTCATTTTATCACCGCTTCTGTTCTAATGCTTTTAGTACTTTATTAATAATTCACTTCACTGGCTTCAAATGCACCTTCAAATTTGGTTTCTTTTTCGGGCATATAACCGAGGTGAGTTTTGAGTTTTTCTTTCAGGATCGCGGGGTTCTCCCCGGATTGAATCGAAATAATCCCGTCAAGAATCATTTCCATGGTCTGCACTTCCATTTGGTTTTTTATTTTCAGCTTGGCTGCGATCGGCAGATAGACCAGGTTAGCCAGACAAACACCGTAGAGGGTAGCAATAAAGGCTGCGGCAATCGAACCGGAAAGACTGTCGGGGTCCGTCAGATTACCAAGAACGTGAACTAGCCCCATGACTGTTCCGATAATCCCCAAAGTCGGGCTGTAGCCGCCTGCAGACTCGAAAAAGGTGATCCCAACCTTATGTCTGTTTTCCAAAACAGCAATATTTGATTCCAGGATGCTTCTGGTGATCTCCGGGTCTGTACCGTCAATAACCAGCTGCATGCCCTGTTTGGTGAATTTGTCATCGACGGTTTCCAATTCCTGCTCAAGGCTTAAAAGTCCTTCCTGACGGGCTTTCTCGGAAAAATGCACTAGGGTGAAATAGGCTTTCTCCACACCGAAGGATTGATTCATAAAAGCAATTTTTAACCATTTGGGCAATTTCTTAAGCTCGTCTAAAGGGATACCGATTACCGTAGCGCCCAGTGTGCCGAAAACAACAATAAATATGGGAGATACAGCAAACAAAGAACCAAGATGCCCGCCTTCTAAGACAAAACCGAATAAGATACCGAAAAATCCCAGGACAAGCCCCAAGATGGTAGTTATATCCATTGACCGATGTTCCTCCTGTGCAATCTTCATTAATAACTGCTTTGCAGATAATTCTTCATATACGTTTATATACTATTAATAACGTAATTCTTAACCGAAAACATTAGGGTTTTTGATCGTCATTTATCAAGCCAACCAATATTATACAGCATTCTGCCGGATAATGACACGAGAAAGATTATACCAATTTTTATTATTGGGTATAATAGCTTGATATTTAGATATATTAAGAGTTACTCGGAGATAATTGACCATAATCAACCCTAAAAGGTATTCAGATTGCTGAGCTGCTGGACGATAAGAAAACTGTATATCATTAAAAAAAGATAAAACAGTCAGGTTGGTGAATGTAATGAAAATAGATAGTGCTTCGATTTCCCCCGTTGGCAGTGTCCAGGCTGCTACCCGGGTATCTCAGATAAGTAAGGTCAATACGGTTTCGCAACAGGATCAGTTGGCCGTATCCGAAAATGCGCAGGTTTTTCAAAAGCTGTTGCAAAAAATAAAAGATATGCCGGACATCAGGGAAGACAAGGTCACGGCAATTTCGGAACAAATTGCAAATTGTGAATTTAATCTTGATGCGGCTTCTATTGCCGAAGGAATTCTTTCTCCAAACGGGATGGAGGGGAAATAAGTGGCGGAATATGTGGCAGGTCTGGAAAATAACCTACGGCAGCAAATTGCTTTCTATCGCCAGTTGACCGAATTAGAACAAGAAAAGCAGAAAGCGCTCGTAGACAATGTGATTGAGAAAATAGAAAGCATCACCGCTCAGGAAGAAAAAATTCTGCTCGAAGTCGGACAGTTGGAAGAGGAAAGACTTTACTGGGCAGATTTTTTTGGCAGAGAAACCAACAAAAACATTGAAGATATTACCCTAGCGGATTTATCCTCCAGTTTTCCGGCCTTACAATCGGTAAGACTGGAACTGGAGTCCGTTATCGGTGAATTAAAGAGTTTGCATGAAGTGAATACCCAACTGTTGGAGAACGCTGTCAAACTTGTTAATTTCACGGTCCGGCTGCTGACGAACGATCGACAGGCGACTTACAGCAATCCCGGTGACAAAGCCAATAAGAGCCATCAAACCGGTGTAAAAATCATCGATAAAAGTATTTAACTTAAAATAACTGATTGGCCGGCTAAAGTTGTTTAACGGTCTTAACGATAATTAGCTATCCGTAAGATATCCGTAAAATGAAACGCGATTGAATACAGTGCAGAGGAGAAATCGTTATGTATTCAACCTTTTTTGGCTTAGAATTAGCGAACAGGACACTCAGTTCCCAGCAGGCCGCCCTTGGCGTTGCCGGACATAATATTTCCAATGCGAGTACCAGCGGTTACTCCCGTCAGATCGCGGATCTCAAGACAGCAATCCCGTTGACCGTTATGGCCGGAGGGAAATTTCTGACATTGGGGACGGGATCAGCCATGGATACGGTGACCCGCGCCCGGGATTCATATTTGGATCTTCAGTTCAGGTCTGAAACATCCAAATATGAATATTGGTCGGGGAGGCAGAGCACGTTAAGCTTAGTGGAAAGTATGGTGAACGAGCCGTCAAGCTACAGTCTTAGCAACGACATGAACAAATTCTGGAATTCATGGAGCGTATTGGCCAATAATCCGCAAAATGCCGGAGTACGCACATCTTTAATTGAACAGACCAAGACGCTGGTGGATACGTTCCACCATATGGAGATACAGATTTCTGAAACTCAGAATGATCTGGACAGCAGTGTCAAAGCGGCAGTAACGCAAATTAATACCCTTGCCGAGCAGATCCGATCGCTGAATATCCAGATTAAAAATTCCGAGGTTGCAGGGGATAATCCCAATGATTTGAAAGATCAACGGGACAGTCTTGTCGATAACCTATCAAAAATTGTGCCGGTACGGGTCATCGAATCGAGGGATCCTGCTTTTACAGACCGCCAGGTCAATAATTATAAAGTGATCATCGGCAATGAAAACGATCCTAATAATGTCTTGGTTGACTTTCAGGCGATACGCTATCTTCAGAATCCGCCTCCGACCGTGGATGGATTCAGCAGGGTCGTCTGGGCTGATTCAGCTTCTGCAGTGGTTGATACCGGTTCAGCGATTGGTACGCCGCTAACGATCAGCGATGGCGACCAGATTGCAATCAATATTGACGGAACCAGCTATACAGTCGATCTGTCAAGTATACGCGGAACCTATGACGGAACAGCCGGTTATACCTTGACAGATTTGGCCGCTAATTTGCAAACCGCTATTAACAATGTTTCGGGACAGCCCGATGTCTCAATCGCCTACACCGGGGGGCATTTGACCATTACCTCGGGCACGTCCGGCGGCACTTCGCTTATCGCGTTGGAGAATGTCACCGGCAGCCTGGGCCGCTCATTTCATGATCCGGCCGCTCTGACGGCTGATCCCGCCAATACTGGATCTGTAACGAGTATGACGGCCTTGGGAACGTATACAGGTAAAGGGAATACGCTGACGGCTACGTATAATGGAACGACCAGTACCTGGGAATTATCGGATAATGGGATTCCTGCAGGCGCCACTACCGGCCTTTCTATGGCCGGAATCACCTTAACGGTTGCCGGAGCACCTGCCGATGGCGACACATTTACCCTTGACCTAACGGTAAATGACAGCATGACGAGCTTAGGCTTTTCGACCAACGTCGCCAGCAACTGGGTAGACCTCGGTACGAATATGGGGCAGCTTGCTGCCAACCTGGACATGCGCGATCATTACATAGAAAGCGTCCGCTCGCGCTTAGATACCCTGGCGAAAGGCATCGCCAATGCCGTTAATGTTCTCCATCGCACCGGCCAAGGGCTTGAGCTGGAGACCACGGGAATTGACTTTTTTACGTCAAGCGACGGCTCGGATATTACGGCTGCCAACATTGAAATTAATGCAGTGCTGCAAGCTAATTACAATCGAATTGCCACCGGGATAAAAACCAATCCTTTGGAAATCGGAGACAGCAGTGTTGCCTTGGCGATTTCTTCGCTTGCCAACAGCTGGACGGGTTTGAAGACCGCTATCGGACAGAATGTCTTTGGTCAAAATGGAGCAAATCCTGTCGACGCTACTTCTTTCGGGGATTTCTACGGTGCGATGATCACGGATCTGGGAGTCAATGCGCAGCAGGCCGAAAGAATGACGGAAGGACAATCGGTCCTTGTGGAACAGATGTATACCCAGAGAGAAATCCTTTCCGGCGTTTCCCTTGATGAAGAAATGACCAACATCATCAAATACCAAAAAACTTACAGTTCAGCAGCCCGATTTGTAACCATGCTGGACAGCATGTTTGATAATCTTATTGCCATGGGAACCACCAAATAATTCAGGAGCAGGTGAGTAAAGATGCGGGTGAGCAATAATATTCTATCGCATAATCTATTAAGAAATTTGGAGCAATCGAATAAGAAAATGGTATTGCTGCAGAATCAGCTTTCTAGCGGTAATACAATTACGAAACCATCGGATGATCCTGTAGGGACAGAAACTGTCATTCGCATCAACAGCACGATATCCTCGATGGAACAATGGAAGAATAACGCCAGTGAAGCGACTTCCTACCTGGAATCCAGTGAAAGTGTACTGAGCGGTATGACGGCCATGCTACAGCGGATCAGGGAGCTGACGGTACAGGGTGCCAATGGTTCCCTTTCCAATACGGACCGCTCCCAGATTGCCAAAGAAGTCGATCAGCTTAATATGCAGTTCCAGGTCATGGCGAACAGCCAGGTGAACTCGAAATATATTTTTTCCGGCAGCAAGATTGATACGCCGCCGATTCCCGGCAGTGCAACCGTACCTTTTACTTTGACGCAATGGGACGGAAACGATAAAGTGATTGAATTTGAGGTTGGACCCAATGTAAATATTGGGGTCGCTATTGAAGGAACGAAACTTTTTGGGATTACCTACAATGCCGACAATACAGAAAATTCTTCCTTTTTCAATACCTTGAACAAATTAAGTACCTCGCTTAGCAGCGGCAATGAGACCCAGATCAATGAAGCTTTGGATGAGATCGACGGCCATTTGGATAACTTCCTGGCTCTGCGGTCCGAATTAGGGGCCAGAACCAACCGTATGAGCACGATCAGCGATCAGCTTGTCAATAATACGATTAACCTGAAGCAGAACCTTTCCGACCTTCAAGATGCCGATATGGCTGAAACGATCATGGAATTCAACTCGGTTAATAATACCTACAAGGCGGCTTTGTCGGTCGGCGCTCAGATCATTCAGCCTTCCCTGGTTGATTTCATGCGGTAAGTGACGTAAGGATGTGCCGAAATGATTGATTTGCAGATTCACCGGCAGCCTGCCCAGCTCGGGCTGGATCTGAAAAAAGCGAGTTACGACTTGAATATCAGAAAAGCAGAAGTCTCCGTTCAGCAAAAAGAAGCGGAAATCGATCTGCAGCGCACCTATCCGGATGTGCAGGTGGATACTTCTGCCGTACGGCAGTCTTTGGGTTATGGCGGTCCGGAATTCCGGGCCTTTGCGTTTGCCGATGAAGCAGAAAGCAGCTATCTGGCGAATCTTGAGAGAACGGTTCAGACAGGCTATGCTTTCGCCGATACCTCCAATCAAGCGACCATCCCCGAGATTGTCATCCGCTCCATGGAACCGCCGGAGAAACAACTCGCTGTGGTTCCGCTTCCCTCCATCCAAATGATCGGCCAGCCTGGGACTTTAGAACTTCGGGCGCAGCTCGGAGGAACGGATACACAGCTCGAGGATTGGGGCGGCGTCAGGATAGAGGATTTTTCCCTGCCGCTGATGAAAGTCTATTGGGAACAAGAGCCTTACTTGAAGATTAAGGCCGTTGGTCAAATGTTTGATGTGAAAAAATAAGTAATGAAGAACGCCAGATAAATCATGAAGGAGTGAACGATATGAGCCGGACGCTGATCCGTTTTCCCAAAGGAATTCCGGGATTTGAAGGATATTTCCAATACCACCTGATGGAAGAAGAGAATTCCCTGCTAACACAATTGCTGTCAGCCGAGGATGTCCATGCCCGTTTCATCATTGTCAGACCGCAAATTTTCTTTCCGGATTATCTTTCGACCGTTGATTTGGGGCAAGAAGAGGCAGAGCTTCTGGAAGTTACTCCGGACGACAAGCTCGAAGTCTGGGCGATCCTGACGCTGTGTCAACAGGATATGCAAAAGACAACCATCAATCTGCGCGCGCCAATCGTTATTAATCGCCGAACCGGTAAAGGCGCGCAGTTTATCCTGAGTAAGGACAGCTTATTATCCAGACAACCTTTATTTTCTGAACTCGAGACTGATTGTAATGAAGGTACCATGGAAGGGGTTGTTGGCTGAATGCTCGTATTGTCCAGGAAAATCGATGAAAAGATCATCATTAACGATAACATTGAAATCACGATTGTGTCTGTCTCCGGTGATCAGGTACGCATTGGTATCAACGCACCGAAGGATGTCAAGATTCTGCGCAGTGAAGTGCTGGAAGAAATCGAGAAACAGAATCAGGAAGCTTCTCTTGCCACTGCCGGAGATGAACAAAATACAAAAGCGGTCTTAGAAGAAATGCTTCAAACTAGGAGAATAGGGAAAGAAAAGAAATAATTCAATAACTCAACTTTCCCACCCTGTCGGGTAGGTTGAAACCTTGAAAGTCTTTGAAAGTATGGTTAAATACAACAAGGAAACCACCAAATCTGGTATAATGAGAATAACCACAAACCCAATAATCCAGTACTTTGGAGGTTTCCTATGACCAGTATTATACCAGATTTGACGAGTAACGAAAATGCTGTTTCCTCACGAATCGATCAATATTTTATCCAGAATTCATTTTCCAAGCTCCTTAAACGTTGCAATTTTTATAAAGAATCAGGAATTCCGTGTGTGACTATTTTAAAAGAACTTTTCACCCTTGTTTTTACCGGAAAGAATCTCTTTAGAACACTTGAAATGAAACCCGAAGAATTATCTTTCCGTAAAAATACAGCCTATCGCTTCTTAAACTCCGGTCATTATAATTGGTCAAAACTCCTGTTGTTACTAGCATCTAAGGTCATTGATTTTGTTAATGGTTTGACCAGTGATGATCGGAAATCGGTACTCATTGTTGATGATTCTCTTTACAGCAGAAGTCGAAGTAAGAAAGTTGAACTGATGACTCGGGTCTTTGACCACACAACCCATAAATTTGTGAAAAGGCTTTCGAATGCTGACTTTGGGCTGGTCCGATGGAAACACATTTCTGCCTATTGGTTTTTCACTCTTAAGTTCCCAGAAACCGGAGAAGATCTTGAATCCGGCCAAGCCTTTGGATAAGCGAACGATTGCTTACAAAAGAAGAACCGAGGCGATGGGGAGTACAACCGATGCTTTGATTAATCTTCTCCACTGTGCTGCTCATATTCCAGCTAAGTACGTTCTTTTTGACAGCTGGTTTGCCCATCCTAAGACGATCTTAAGGGTCAAACAAGAAAAGCGCGATGTTATTTGCATGTTGAAGATTACAGAGAAAATTCATTACCACTATAACGGAAAATGGCAGCCCCTTCAGGAACTTCGTAAATTGGCAGGTGATATTGCTGATGCTAAAAACAGGGATCATCGGTTCAATAACAGTTCAAATACGTGAGACCAAAAATATTCAAGACTTAACCGATGTGAAAATTGTTTTTGTTCAGGACAGACGATCGAAAAACTGGCTGGCCCTCCTGAGTACGGACTTGGAGCTATCTGAAGAAGAAATTGTCCGTATTTACGGCAAACGCTGGGACATAGAAGTTTTCTTCAAAGTATGCAAGTCGTATTTGGCTCTGGCTAAAGAATACCAAGGACGAAACTATGATGCTCAGGTAGCCGCAACATCCATCGTATTTCTAAGATACATTATGTTAGCAGTTGAAAGCAGAAATACTCAGGATGATAGGACAATTGGAGAACTATTTTACTATTACAGTGATGAAATGGAAGATCTCAAACTTTCTCAAGCATTAGTATTGTTAATCGACACTCTCAGGCGTGTTCTAAGCAATTTTCCTGTCATAAGCCAGGAATTAGCCAATATGATTATGGATACTTTTCTTAGCACTATTCCACGGTCTTTCAAAGAACGATTGTTGTTTGCAACCTGATGTGTCAGAAAAATCATGGCTTTAACCATTATTTAATGGTGGGAAAGTTGAGTCAATAACAAATACATACTTGCAATACGTTGATATGGGGGGTAAATGTGAGCGGTAAAGAATATCAGTCTGTGTTAATCCCAAAATATTTGCATGATTTTTCTTGTCAAGGTTCTCAATGCGAGGATTGCTGCTGTTGTTTCGGGTGGATAGTGTCAATTGACCAGAAAACGAGTGATAAATATTTAAAGGTTACGGATCCTGAACTTAAACCATTATTGGAAGAATACATTGTTAAAGATGACCAATGCCAGACAAATAGCCATTATAAAATATTGAAAACGTTGGAAGGAGGCAGGTGCCCTTTTCTCAATGAAAATAAATTGTGCAATATCCAATGCAAGCTGGGGGAGGATTACCTGTCAGAAATATGTTCAGTATTTCCCAGACATGCTAATCTAATTGATGGAGTCTTAGAAGGTTCAGGAACGCTGGGCTGCCCGGAAATGGCCAGATTAATACTTCTGAACCCTCAGACGATTGAATTTGATCACATAGACGAATGGCCGCATATTCATTACCTCATCCTTTCGTCTATAGATACTAAAAGTTCTCCAGTAACAAAGTATTTTTGGCCGTTAAGAATCTTCACCATCAAAGTTTTACAGGATAGATCGTATACATTATGGGAAAGACTAATGTTTTTAAGTATATTCTATAATCGAACGCATCAAGTTTCGAATAATTATAAAGAAATTGAAAATTTTATTGATGAATACGACAGGCTGCTTTCGGATTGTAATACCGTAAAAAACATCTTGTCAGGTATCCCCGCTGCAAATCATATCCAAGTAAAGCTCATTAAAAGTATCATCGATCTGAGATATCTTCATAAAGGTCAAATTTACGGAAGCAGATATCTGGAATGCTACAATGAGTTTCTTATGGGCCTAAATTTCTCAGATGGGAGGAATTGGGATGATATTTTGTGCGATTTCGATAAAACGTTGCAGGATATTGTTAAGCCCTGGCTGGAGAAAAATGAATATATATTTGAGAATTATTTGGTTAACTATGTGTTTAAAGAGTTAGTCCCTCTGCGCAATGATTCTACTTTTTTTGAGTCCTTTTGCATGATGATCCTTCACTATGCTTATGTTTCATTATTGCTTGTAGGTATAGCCGCTTATCATAAAGGTATTACTGATGAAATAATTATTAAGCTGTTTCAGTCTTTCTCAAGAACGGTAGAACATACTCCTTCCTATATTAACGATATCTATACTCTTTTTAAACGGGAGGTATTTTTTTCAGCTTCCTTATATCGCTGCCATAATTAAAAATTAGGAAATGATAAATGAATACCTTAAAAAAATCAAGCAGAAACCCGGTTCGAAAATGGCCGGGTTCTGTTTTTTAAAAAGCCAAGCCCTCACCGTCCGAAGCCTATCTACATATGCTGTAATTAGACTCATAATGAAAGGACGGATGGGCGGTATGGATAATCCGGCCACCGAACGCACGCCGCTTGTCATAGCGGCTGAAATAAAGATGATAACCTGCCAAACTAAAAAAATATTGCTTACCAGCGCCATTGAAATCGGCCGTCATTTGCAGGAAGCCAAGGCCATGCTCAAACACGGGGAATGGATTAAGTGGCTGGAAGAGTCTGTGAACTATTCTCGCCGAACTGCCTCCAGGCTGATAAAGCTCTACGAAGAGTATGGGCCTAGCTTCCCTGAAGGATCCGACAGCTCAAATGGGACACCAGTGTCCCATCTGACTTACATCCAGGCTCTCCTCTTACTGGGTTTACCGGCAGAGGAGCGGGAGGAATTCATCACGCACAATGACGTCGGCAGTATGACGAAACAGGAGCTGCAGCAGGCTCTGAAGGACAGAGATCAGGCCAATCAAGCGAAGGAGCAGGCGCTTCAGGAAAAGGGCCAGGCCCTTCAGGAGAATCAGCTACTCAAAAAAGGGCTGGAGACGATCGATAGTACAATCTCCGAATTAAAAAAGGAGCACGCTAAGGCTTTGCCAAGGCCAACGAATCCGGAACATGTCAATGCAGAAGCCTTATCTGCCAACGATACCTCCTCTGCCGGTGATGTCCCCTCTGCAACGACAGCCCCTTTTACCCATAACCTTAAAACCGAACGCAACCCCGACGCTTACATCAAGTATGTAGAGAAATGCGACGCTTGCTCCAAAACGATCGCCGATACCTTCTTCGATCTGACGACAGCGCTCACCAATCTGGCTCATATCGATCCGGAGCTGAAAGAAGAAAAAAGAAAAGCGGCCAACCAGCTGATTGATTATATGGCAGAGACAATTAAAGTGTGGCCGCCCCCGAAGAAGCCGCTCAGAGTTAATTCCTGATTTTCTCCGATTGGAGCTATGGATATATTGTGCAGCACATGCGAAGGCTAAAGGACTTATTATCGTCACGAATAATGTCCGTGAATTTGAGCGAGTTGAGGGCCTTGGGCTCGGGAATTGGGTTAGTGCATGAAAGCCAGTCGGCATAGCTTAGCTGACCAAGAGAAGCGAAAAACGAGGCACTTCATTATGAAGCACCTCGTTTTTCGCTTTCTGTATCGCTTAGGGGTATAGTATCGTCCAACAGAATCATTACGAAACAGGCTATCGGTGAGTATTTCTCATCTGTAAAGGAGAAATATCGCATGCTCACCCCCGTAAATATTAAGGACTATACGCAGAACATGTTTTCACAAATATGACCCGGAGCTTTGCTTCTTACGCCATCACCTTTCCTTTATTCTGAGAAATCGGATTTTATCGATTGAATAATAACTAAGCCCGAGGATTAATCTCCCCGGGCTTTGATTATTTTTTATTGTTCTTGCTCCTGATATTCCATAACCTCAAAATTCATGATCTTGTCAAATACAAGGTAGTCTTTTCTACTTTGGAAGGGGCCGAGGTTATAGTTTTTGTTCACAATATAATAATTACTTCCGGTTCCTTCAGCTCGTCCATCATACCAGTTAAGAATAAGTTGGTGTCAGGCACCGTAAAGTTTAATCATAGGAAAAAGAAAGAAGTCGCAACCCTCCCGGAGCGGTCGCAACTTCTTTTGATGTTGAACTTTTCAGATGTGCGGCTGTTAAGGTTGATTCACATTGTGTCTTATGGCATACTCCACAAAGGCATTGAGGGACAGACCGCGAGCGGACGCAGCAAGGGCGGCTTGGCGGTGCAATTCGGGCTGAATGCGGACATTGAAAGAACCTTTGAACGGCTTCTCGGGCTGTTTGCCGCTTTTCTCGCATAATTCCAAATACTCATCAACCGCATTATGAAAATCTTCGGTGAGGGCTTTTGCGCTGTCACCTTCAAAAGAAATCATGTTTTTTATGCCAATGACCTTTCCATGAAATACTGCATCTTCCTCGGAAAACTCAATGCTCCCGGTGTAGTCTCGATAATGAATGTAGTTGCTCATAACAATCCCCTTTCTTGTAAGGCTGTAATAATATCCTCTACTTGATACGGCTTGAGGATGTTTCGCGGATGCGGCTTGTGCAGTCGGATGTAATCATTTTCTCCGTTGGAGAAAGCGACTCTTGAACCGCCTGTTTATATTATATTCAATCCTCAAAAAATGCAACTATTTTTAGTTACATTAAGGAATATTTTTACCCGCTCAACTCGGGTGTGATGCGCCGTTTATGGTTAAGCAACGAACACACCCCATTCACGCAATGTAACTACGCGTTTGTCGTTGAGGTACGAAAAGCGGGGTGTTTTTAATGCTCGCAGTTAATTATTCCCCGTTTTGAATAAATAACTAAGCCCGAGGATCAATCTCCCCGGGCTTTGCTGATTTTATTGTTCTTGCTCCTGATATTCCATGACCTCAAAATTCATGATCTTGTCAAATACTAGGTAGTCTTTCCGGCTTTGGAAGGGACCAAGGTTAAAGTTTTTATTCATGATATAATAATTTCTTCCGGTCCCTTCAGTTCGTCCATCATACCAGTTAATGAAATCATTTACCTGGGTCATGGTTAAGTCATATTCCTTTTCTGTTCCGTTTATCATGGTAACTACGAGTAAAGCTCTTCCAGTAACAACTTCTAACGGCGTTGCTGATGCTTCATCCGAATTTGAACTTTCCTCGGCACTATTTACAGCTGTGACGACATAATAGTAGGTTGTTCCGTTTATTACTGACGTGTCAATATACGAGTTTGTTGTCGAAGTTCCTACTGTTGTATATGGACCTCCGATTACAGTTGCCCTTTTAACATTGTAACTAGTAGCACCAGAATCAGCGGTCCAACTTAAAGAGATTTGGGAATTACCAGAAGTAGCTGTTAAATTACTTGGTGCATTAGGCAAAACAGATAGGTTATACGCTAGATAGCCACTAGGGGGAGTAAACGTAAATGGAGTTGCTCCAAAATTAAATGTTACAGAGGTAGCATTTGTTGCTGAAACAAAAAACGGATAAACAGCCCCGAGTGAAGATATATCACTACACAATGTACCAAGCAAGTTTCCATTTTTATATATTTCTAAAGTTCCTTCGTCCATATCCAAAGCTAATCCAATTGTATTGCCGACAGCTAAATATCCACCTCCTAAATCTTCTGTTTTAATGCTTGGATATCCCGAATCATCTCCATAATAAACTCGGCTATTTTGTTCTTGCCAAGACCAACTAGAAACACTTGCTGAACTATTAGCTATTCCAATCCCTGTATTCGTTGGACCTGAAACTGATGTAACTTCCCAATACCATTTTCCATTAGTAACACTTTTTGTAGCTCTGACGCCTTGATTGTAATTAGTATCCCCTTCATAAACAGTTAGATTACCGTTACTTAAAGCTACCCCACCACCTTTATCTGAAGGATTAAGTGTTACTTCAGTTGTGGCAAAACAGCAGGGACAACTGTAACCAGCAACATGATCGCCATTAACAGAATTGATAACATTTTTACTTTTTTCTGATATCATACTTTTATTTCCTCCTCTTTAAATAATTGTTTATTTATACAAAATATAACATAAATAATACCTACATTATAAGTCTTATAATTATTTTTCATTAACTCAACTTTCCCACCCTGTCGGGTAGGTTGAAACCTTGAAAGTCTTTGAAAGTATGGTTAAATACAACAAGGAAACCACCAAATCTGGTATAATGAGAATAACCACAAACCCAATAATACCAGTACTTTGGAGGTTTCCTATGACCAGTATTATACCAGATTTGACGAGTAACGAAAATGCTGTTTCCTCACGAATCGATCAATATTTTATCCAGAATTCATTTTCCAAGCTCCTTAAACGTTGCAATTTTTATAAAGAATCAGGAATTCCGTGTGTGACTATTTTAAAAGAACTTTTCACCCTTGTTTTTACCGGAAAGAATCTCTTTAGAACACTTGAAATGAAACCCGAAGAATTATCTTTCCGTAAAAATACAGCCTATCGCTTCTTAAACTCCGGTCATTATAATTGGTCAAAACTCCTGTTGTTACTAGCATCTAAGGTCATTGATTTTGTTAATGGTTTGACCAGTGATGATCGGAAATCGGTACTCATTGTTGATGATTCTCTTTACAGCAGAAGTCGAAGTAAGAAAGTTGAACTGATGACTCGGGTCTTTGACCACACAACCCATAAATTTGTGAAAGGCTTTCGAATGCTGACTTTGGGCTGGTCCGATGGAAACACATTTCTGCCTATTGGTTTTTCACTCTTAAGTTCCCAGAAACCGGAGAAGATCTTGAATCCGGCCAAGCCTTTGGATAAGCGAACGATTGCTTACAAAAGAAGAACCGAGGCGATGGGGAGTACAACCGATGCTTTGATTAATCTTCTCCACTGTGCTGCTCATATTCCAGCTAAGTACGTTCTTTTTGACAGCTGGTTTGCCCATCCTAAGACGATCTTAAGGGTCAAACAAGAAAAGCGCGATGTTATTTGCATGTTGAAGATTACAGAGAAAATTCATTACCACTATAACGGAAAATGGCAGCCCCTTCAGGAACTTCGTAAATTGGCAGGTGATATTGCTGATGCTAAAACAGGGATCATCGGTTCAATAACAGTTCAAATACGTGAGACCAAAAATATTCAAGACTTAACCGATGTGAAAATTGTTTTTGTTCAGGACAGGCGATCGAAAAACTGGCTGGCCCTCCTGAGTACGGACTTGGAGCTATCTGAAGAAGAAATTGTCCGTATTTACGGCAAACGCTGGGACATAGAAGTTTTCTTCAAAGTATGCAAGTCGTATTTGGCTCTGGCTAAAGAATACCAAGGACGAAACTATGATGCTCAGGTAGCCGCAACATCCATCGTATTTCTAAGGAAACACTGATTAAATCGCCCCCCGGACAAAAAATGGTAAAATTAAAGAAAACAGTAACAGGTGGTAAAAATGGGGCAACAAACCTTTTCGGATATAGAATACTCAAACCGACGGAAGAAAACGAAACGAGAAGAATTTCTTGAAATAATGAACGAGATCATCCCCTGGGACGAATGGGTGGCGCTTATACAGCCGCACTATTTTGACGGTAAGCGCGGTCGTCCACCGCTCGGGATTGGAAAAATGCTGAGAATGTATCTGCTGCAGATATGGTTTAGCCTTTCTGACGAAGGTGTAGAGGATGCCATTTACGACAGTTACGCCATGCGAAAATTTATGGGAATAGACTTCATACATGAGCAGGCGCCGGATGCGACCACCCTGCTCAAATTCCGTCATTTGATTGAGGAAAGCGGCTTAGGGAAGGCATTCTTGAGGCGATCAACCGTTGTTTGGAACAGTGCGGACATATCATGAAAGGTGGAACCATTGTTGACGCCACACTGATCAGCGCGCCATCCTCAACGAAGAACGCAAGCGGTAGCCGCGATCCGGAGATGCACCAAACAAAGAAGGGTAATCAGTGGTATTTCGGCATGAAATGCCATATCGGTGTGGACGCAGGGACCGGTTATATTCATGGTATAGCGGCAACAGGCGCAAATGTGCATGACATAGCCGAAGCGTCAAAGCTAATGAGGCCGGAAGACGAGGTTTTCTACGGTGACGCCGGATATTTGGGACTAAATAAACGACCGGAAATCACAGAGGACCCTCACAAATCACAAATTGATTACCGTATCGCTGAGCGTCCCGGAAAGAAACGCAGCATGGACAATGGCCCTGCACGGGATTTTTATTGCCATATAGAGTTTCGGGAAGCGTCTGTCCGAGCCAAAGTGGAGCACGCCTTTCATATCATTAAGAACATATTTGGCTTCAAAAAGGTTTGTTATAGAGGAATTGCCAAGAATCTGAATAGACTGTATATGCTGGCCGCCAGCGCAAACCTGCTGATGTGCGCCCGAAGCGGCGGCTGGCGAAGCCAATGCGCGTAATCCGGGGATAAGTACGCCTTTTTTCGAGAATTACTCGGAAAAGGCAGCTGAAATCGGCGGCGATAGGGCCGCTAACTTGGGATTATCCCACTTTATTATTTATTGGGATGATAAAAAACGTTATTAATCAGTGGTTCCCTAAGATACATTATGTTAGCAGTTGAAAGCAGAAATACTCAGGATGATAGGACAATTGGAGAACTATTTTACTATTACAGTGATGAAATGGAAGATCTCAAACTTTCTCAAGCATTAGTATTGTTAATCGACACTCTCAGGCGTGTTCTAAGCAATTTTCCTGTCATAAGCCAGGAATTAGCCAATATGATTATGGATACTTTTCTTAGCACTATTCCACGGTCTTTCAAAGAACGATTGTTGTTTGCAACCTGATGTGTCAGAAAAATCATGGCTTTAACCATTATTTAATGGTGGGAAAGTTGAGTCATTAATTATATAATTTAGGATTGTAAAATCATTTATAGTCTAGGAATTTGGGCTTTTCTTAATATATAAATCAATTTTTGAGCATTCTTAAACAAAATGCATACCTAAGATAATTTGCTAAAAAACAAAGCAATAAAGCGAAATCAAGAGATAATTGTGAATAAGTCCTATATTTTGATCGAATATGCTTGTAAAGAAGCAAAAGACTTATTCCGATAAGATAACTGAAATGGTTTCCGGACCGGCCTGGAAACAAAATCAGGAACGTTCTGCAAGGATGCGGAACGAATAAAATTCATGGAGGGATAATCATGATCGTTAATACCAACATTTTGAGCTTAAATGCTCAGCGCAGTCTGTATAGTACCCAGAATACTATGCAGAAATCTCTGGAGAAACTCTCCTCAGGTTACAGAATCAACAAGGCTGCCGATGATGCAGCAGGTCTGGCCATTACTGAGAAAATGACCGGACAGATCAACGGTTTGAACAAAGCCATCAGCAACGCTTCCAGTGCAATTTCCTTAGTGCAGACTGCTGAAGGTGCCTTGAGCGAATCCCACAGCATTCTGCAAAGAATGAGAGAACTGGCTGTTCAGTCCGCGTCTGATACCAACACAGCAAGTGACCGTGTCAAACTTCAGGCTGAAGTTGACCAGCTTGCCGGGGAACTCACCCGTATTACCAATACTACTGAATTCAACACCCAGAACCTGTTGGCCGGTGGACTGAGTGACACCTTCCATGTCGGTGCTAACGCCGGACAGAGTGTAAGCCTCTCAATTGGTGCGATGGATGCATTTTCATTAGGGGTATCGACCTCAAGAGCACAACTGGGCTTGTATGGTGCCGGTGCAACAACATTAGCAGCTGGGAGTATTGAAGCTAGCTCTTTAGGCAGAGGACTAAGTGCCCAGACATATAAAATTGTAGTAAACAATACTGCTGCTTCAACTGCTGAAATAGCCGACGGTATTACAGGAGGCGTGAGTATTACAGCTGGCACATATAATGGAGACAGAAATGAAAATTTGATGATCAAAGTTGACGCTGTCGCAGCTGGTGATGTTACAGCAGCAAGTTATTCACTCGACGGTGGGACTACTTGGACGGGCGCAACGGTTGCTGCCAATGCATTTGCTTATAAAGGTGCAACTTTCACATTTGGAAACAATGCCGGTAATGCTGTAGGTCAGACCGCCCAATATACCCTAACCGCAGCCAACGATTCAATCCAGTTGCAAGATGCCGCTGGAACTAATATTGGAGCTGCTGTTACCGTCTACAACGATATGAGCTCTGTTACCGTTGGGGATGCTGCATCCAGCAGAACAATGAAAATTAATTCTGCAAGCTTAGGTAGTTTAACTGATGGAACTGCTACGCAGGTCGTAACGATGCTGTCATCTTCCGCTGCTACATTTAATACTGACAAAACGATACTGGCGCAGGCCGTAACTGTAGCAGGTGCGGATATCTCCACCCAAGCAGCTGCCAACACGGCGATTACAACCATCAACAACGCTCTGGAAAGTGTTTCAGCACAGCGTTCCACCCTTGGTGCTATGCAGAACCGTCTGGAACACACCATCAACAACCTGCAGGCTGCTTCTGAGAACCTGACTGCTTCCAGATCGACTATTAAAGACGTCGATATGGCTCAGGAAATGTCCAGCTTCACCAAGAGCCAGATCCTGAGTCAGGCCGGTGTTGCGATGCTGGCCCAGGCTAACCAGGTACCGCAGGCTGTTCTGAAACTCTTGGGTTGATACTTTAGACTTTTTCGCCCGAAGTTTGCCGGTTTTAAACTTTGTGTGAACTTAAAAACCGGTCGGCTTCTGCCGGCCGGTTCTTCAGTATAAGGGACAAATGGAAAGATATTTGCTTAAGGCAAATCGAATAGATTTCAAAGAGAACGAAAATAAGAAAGGGAGGCGATCGAGGTGGTTTCGCCGATCCAACCTGTTGCCAACCAGCTGCCCGTAATACCTGCAGACACTTTTTCCGGACAGAAGCTCCAGCGGGGTAATGATGAGCTGCCCCAGTTTGTCGTTGACAAGAAAGACAATGCTTCGTCCGCTAAGGAAGATGCGCCGAGAGAAGAAGTGGAACAAGCTGCGGAAAAAATGAACCGGCTCCTGGGTCTGGTCAATAAAAGAATGAAATTTGAAATTCATGAACAGTCCAACCGGGTGATGGTTAAGATCATCGATGAAGACAGCGGCGAGGTTTTAAATGAAATTCCGTCAAAAAAGCTTTTAGATATGCTGAGTTCCTTGGATAATTTTGTAGGATTATTGGTTGATAAAAAGGTCTAACATACCGGAATGGTATTCGGCATGTGCAGCCCGTAGGGGGGATTGAAAATGTCTGTAAATTTGCCCGGTTTATCCGGATATGATTTTTCTTCCATTGTCAGTACGATGGTAACCAGCTACAGCCAGCCGTTAACCACGATGCAGGAACGGAAGACGTCACTGGAAACGAAACAGAGTGCCTGGCAGGATGTCAATACAAGATTATCCAGTCTCGAAAATACGCTGACCAAGTTGCAGTCGGCTGCTACTTGGAGTTCGACTTCGGCTTCTTCCAGTGATACTTCTTTGCTGACTGCTTCCGGGGCTTCCGGAGCGGTTCAGGGGACATACAGCATCAAAGTGATTCAGGCAGCAGTAGCCCAAACAGCCGTCAGTGAGGTTCAGACCGTAATGGATACCACTTCTGCAACTTCTTTGGGTGCAGGGAGTTTTAAGATCACCGTCGGTGAAAAGACGGCAGATATCAATGTGGCCGCCGGGGAAAGCCTGAAAGATCTTGCGGATGCCATCAATAATGCCCAGGTGGGTGTCAGCGCATCGGTCATTCAGGTCGAAGGCGGTTACCGTTTGGCGGTCATGTCCAAGCAGACCGGGGAGGAAAATGCGGCATCCTTCTCTGAAGTCAGTGGGACGGTGCTGCATCAGCTTGGAATTCTCAAGGCGGACGATAGCCTGAATGTCAGTCAGGAAGCCAAAGATGCCCAGCTGACGATTAACGGAATTTCCAATATTAAGAGTGCCAGTAATACCGTTACGTCGGCTATTCCCGGGGTCACGCTGAACATCAACAGTGAAGATCCCGATACGACAGTGACAGTGAAGGTAACAGCAAGCTATTCAGAGGCCGAAGCAGCGGTCAAGTCTTTTGTCGATCAGTATAACTCTGTGATGAATTTTATTGATACCAAGGTATCTTTTAATGATACAACAAAGAGCAAAGGGGATCTGTATGCGGATCCGGCCTTGCAGGCAATTCAAAGCAGGCTGAGGCAGATGGTTTCCAATGGGGTTAACAACCCGACCGGCCCGTATAAAGTCCTGTCTGATATTGGCATCTCGACTTCGGCGGACAATTATGGTAAAAGTGCCGCCTTGACATTTGACACGGCAAAATTTAACACGGCCATGAAGGAAAATGCCAACAGTGTCGCCAACTTGTTTGGGGCCCCGGCAGGAGCGGTAACGCCCGTGGATGCGTCAACCGCCTCTCAGCAGGCCGAGGGTCTTGCCAATATCATGGAGGAGTATCTCCATCCGTTGATCATGTATGGCGGCACGATGGATAAGACGAAGAGCACGTATGATGATCAGATTAAAGATATCAAAACACAAATTACAGATTTTACAGCGAAAATCGCCGACTACCAGGAAAAAACCCGGCTGAAATTCTCCAAGCTGGAAACGCAGCTGGCTGGGATCAGCAGTCAGAGCGACTGGCTGACGTCAATGGTGAAATCGATGTCGACAAGCAGTAACAGTGACAAATAAGCTTACAGATTTTGTGCTTTTACGGCAGTAGCACAGCGTATGACTGCATCATTAACAAGGGAGAGTGGCATCATGAGCAACATGCAACCAAATGTTTTCAGCAATCCTCAGACGGCCTATAGGCAGGCAGCGGTGGAAACAGCTTCACCGGATAAACTTTTAATTATGCTCTATACGGGTGCGATCAAGTTCCTGCGTTTAGCGGAGAAGGCGCTTGAAGAGAACAGATACGAAGAAGCGAACAACAGCTTGGTTCGTGTTGGCGATATCATTAATGAGCTTAATACAACCCTTGATATGGAGGCCGGCGGAGAGATTGCCGTCAACCTCAGATCGTTGTATGATTTCTATTATGGTGAAGTCGTCAAAGCGAATATCAAAAAAGATCCTGACTATTTGCGGCCGGTGATTGAATTCTTCGAAGCTTTCAGGGATATGTGGATAGAAACTGCCAGGATCGTCCGTATGGGGGCATAAGTATGTTGGAAAAACTGGTCAAGGATCTGACTGAATTATATACGGAGGATTTTTTGGATTACCAGGAGCTCCTGGGGAAAATGAATACTTTCAGGAGCTTTCTGGATAATATGGAGATGAAAGAAAGGTTAGATGAACGCCTTGAACAGGCGTTATCCGCTTTTTCCGCTTACCGGGATGAATCCTTCGTTCGTTTCCGGGAAAGAGCGGTAAAGTCCCAGACGATTCAAGAAAAGATCTGCTCCGAGACTGGAAATGGTACTTTTGGACTATTGGCTTTACAGCCTCGTATAAGTAAACTAAGCTATGAAGCACTGCTTGCGGCAGGGCAAAGTTTGCAGAGGCATAGGCAGGAGGTCTTGGAACTGGACAGGATCATTATACCGAGATTACAAATGGAGCTGGAAGCTGTTAAACTGGAACTTCACCGGTTTCAAAACGTTCTGACAACACGCAATGCGTATCATCAAAAAGGAACGGCAGAAGCAAGATTCATTAATAAATTAAAATAGATGCCAATCCCCAAAAAAATTCCTGCCAAGGAATTTTTTAATTTGTCGTTTCCCAAATGATTCATTACAATTTTCAACAAAAAATTTAAGGAAAAATTGTGCATAATTCAGTCATTTAAGAGGATTTCCATAAGAAATGGCGAATTTTGTTTTTTGACATACTTTATAACAGATGCCTGCTTTTTATCGTTTTGGTTTATAAGGAATAATAATGGAGGCGTGAATTATGAGTCAGGCTGATAAAAAAAATATGGGGATTGATCTTGATGACTTTCTGGAGTTCTACTTACTCGATTCTCAGGAGCAAATAGAAAAGCTTGGCTCCGGCCTGCTGGAATTAGAAAGAGACGGCGAAAATATTTCGCTGGTTAATGATCTTTTCCGAAGTGCGCATAGTTTAAAAGGCGCCTCGGGAACGATGGGATTTACCCCGATCGTCGAATTAACGCATGCCGCGGAAGATCTGCTCGATAAACTGAGACAGGGAAAAATGCTGGTAACCAATGAGATTATTGATGTGCTGCTGGCGGTAACCGATAAAGTAAAAATGATGTTGGCGCAGGTCGGGCAGCGTTTAGCTATTTCAGTCGATTATGGGGATCTGACCTCTCAGATGAAGACCATCACCGAGACCGGAGCCCTGGCGCAAGAAAGCAAGCCGTTCGCCGGAAAAAATCAGGCAGAAGAAAAGGAAGACAAGCCCGGGGTTGCCTTCGCTCTGTCACCGGAGGAAACCGGGACGGTCAGAGAAGCGGCATTTGCCAGCAAGTCTGTTTATCGGCTGAACGTGGTACTTGAACCGAATACCATGATGAAAGCGGTAAGGGCGGTCATGACTATTCAAAGGCTGGAGCTGCTCGGCAATGTTGTGAAGATCATCCCTTCAATTGATGAGCTTGAAGTTAGTGATGCACTGGAGTTCAATATGCTGTTTGTGACCAATGAATCGCAGGAAGACATCCGGGCTGACATTCTAGAAATATCCGAAATTTTCGACGTCCGGGTCATGAATTACACATTGCCGGAATCAGATGTAAATCCTATCAGGACAGAGAAGAATGTCGAAGAACCCGCTTCCATGAGCCGTTCAAAACAAGCGAATCAGCCTGTTGAACAAAACAATGAACAGCCGCAGAAAGATGTTAATCAGGTGCATACGATCCGTGTGGACACAGCCAGAATGGATAACCTGATTAATCTTGTCGGAGAAATGGTGATTACCAGAACCAGACTGGTGAAAATCGGTCAGGACCTGCAGACGGAAAACCAGTCCGATCCGCTTGTTTCAAACCTTAATGAAGCAAATGTCTACCTTGGGCGTTTGATGAATGATCTTCAGGAAAGTGTCATGAGGCTGCGTATGGTGCCGATTGGCACGATATTCAGCCGTTATCCGCGTCTTGTCCGGGATTTTTGCCGGAAGACCGGTAAAAGGATCGAACTTGTTATTCACGGTGAAGAAACAGAACTGGACAAGATCGTCATCGAAATGATCGGTGACCCGTTGACACATATTATCCGCAACTCGGTTGACCACGGCATAGAGCCGCCAGAAGAAAGGCTCACAGTCGGAAAGCCTGAAGCAGGAACGATTACCCTTGATGCCTACCATGAAGGAAACCATATTGCCATCATCGTCTCGGATGACGGCGCCGGACTTAACCTCGATAAAATCTACAAAAAAGCTGTAGAAAAAGGCCTGATCAGTGAAAGGGAAGGCTTATCTGAAAACGATATTGCCAATCTTATTTTTCTGCCCGGATTCAGCACCGCCGATCAAATAACGGATATCTCCGGACGCGGTGTCGGTATGGACGTTGTGAAAAAAGCCATTACGAATTTAGGCGGCATCGTTGATATCAAGACAAGTAGGGGTGCCGGAACGTCGATGATTATCCGGCTGCCGCTGACGCTGGCTATTATTCAGGCGCTGCTCGTTGAAGTGGGTAATGAGACCTATGCAGTACCCTTGTCTTCCGTGGTTGAGACGCTTCTTGTCAACAAGTGTGATATTAAGAGTGTCGGAAGCTTGCCGATGGTTCAGCTCAGGGGCAATACCCTGCCGCTGATTTCTTTAAAACAGAAATTTGATTTACCCGAAAGTGCAGCCATCCATGATGAAGTCTATGTCGTTGTGGTTGGTTTGGGCGATAAAACCGTAGGACTTATCGTCGATGAACTACAGGGCCAACAGGAGGTTGTCATCAAGTCTCTGGGAGATTATCTGAACGGTTTACCGGGGATTGCAGGGGCAACCATTCTCGGAGACGGCAAAGTAACATTGATTTTGGACATCGGATCTCTTCTACAGGATATTTTAATCAAGCATTAAGAAAGGCGGTACTCTAATTATGGCGGAAGAACAAATGGTTACTTTTTCGTTAGGTTCGGAAGAATTTGGAGTGGATATTATGAAGGTCCAGGAAATCATCCGGATCCCTCCTATTACCAGAGTACCAAAGGCCCGCAGCTATATTGAGGGTGTCATCAATTTGCGCGGAAACGTCATTCCGATTGTTAATCTCAGGTCCCGGTTTGGTATGCTTGCCGCGGAAGAAACCGATTTAAGCAGGATCGTTGTTCTGCAAATTGACGGCAGGGTGTTTGGCATTCGGGTTGACAGCGTGACAGAAGTGCTGTGGCTGGACAGTGAAGCGATAGAACCGCCCCCGCCGATAGCACTTGGCATGGATTCAAATTACATCCGCGGAGTTGGCAAGATAGGTGAAAGACTGCTCATCCTCCTGAAGCTGGATCAACTGATAAGTGGAGATGGTATGAATGAACAAATTGCTTAAGCCGATCAAGGTCCTGGTTGTCGATGATTCACCTTTCATCAGGATGTCTTTGAAAAAAATATTGAGCAGTGATCCGGCTATTCAAGTCGTGGATACTGCACAGGATGGAAAAGAAGGGATATTGAAGCTTCAAGCCCTAAAACCGGATGTTGTGACCATGGATGTAGAGATGCCGGTGATGAACGGATTGGAAGCGCTGGAAGAGATCATGCGCTGGCAGCCGACACCGGTCATTGTGTTAAGT
The DNA here is from genome assembly GCF_000512895.1 of Dehalobacter restrictus DSM 9455. NCBI lineage: Bacteria > Bacillati > Bacillota > Clostridia > Eubacteriales > Desulfitobacteriaceae > Dehalobacter > Dehalobacter restrictus. The sequence goes on along the minus strand of NZ_CP007033.1, from coordinate 2,290,433 downwards.
TCCGTAACAACTGACGGCACCAAGATGACGATGAAAGCATTTGACCTTGGTGCTGTTGAGGTTGTCGCGAAGCCTTCAGGCAGAGAGGGAGATGATCTCGCAGTCCTGGCTGAAGAGATTATCTTGAAGATCAAAAGTGTTGCCGGTGTAGATCCTACGCGTTTGAACAAAAAAAGTATGGGGTCTGCGCCACCGCTTGTTAGACAGCAGATGCAGCCAACTCCCGGATTGGGAAAACAGGATGCAGGCAAGCCGGTCGTTAACGTTCCCGGCCGCAAAATAGAAATTGTGGCGATCGGTACTTCGACGGGCGGACCAAGCGCTCTGCAGAATGTTCTGAGCAAGCTGCCCCGAAATTTTCCGGTTCCCGTAATTGTCGCCCAGCATATGCCGGCTGGATTTACAGCCTCCCTGGCTTCCAGGCTGAACAGCATCTGTGAGGTTGCAGTGAAGGAAGTTGAGCACGGCGAGCTGCTGAAAGCAGGTACGGTTTATATCGGACAGGCCGGAAAACAGTTTCAGGTGACAAGAAACAGCAGCGGGCTTATCGCGAATGTCACTGTAGAATCACCGATTGCCACTCTTTACAAGCCGTCTGTCGATGTAATGTTTCTGTCCCTGGCCAAAGAAGCCGGAGCCGGTGTCATGGGAGTCGTGATGACAGGGATGGGGAGCGATGGTCTGGCCGGCATGAAGTCCTTGAAGGCAGAAGGGGCTTATGCGATTGCCGAATCTGAGAAAACCTGTATTATTTACGGCATGCCCCGTGCCATTATTGAAGCGAAACTCGCGGATAGAGTTGTAATGCTTCCCGATATCGGGAATACAATCGTCGAATGTGTGAAAAGGAGGTAGTAAAATATGGGTCTGTTTACCGGTATGAATATCAGCGCGTCGGGTCTCACTGCTCAGAAGCTGAGGCTTGACCTGATTTCTAACAATATTGCCAATATCAATACAACCAATACGGGACAAACAACCGCGGCCGGTAACCCCATTCCTTATCAGCGTGAAGTCGCCGTCTTTTCCTCTCGCCCATCGGAGAAGGATTTTGCAGGTGTATTTAAGGATGCCCGCACCAGCTTAAGCGGTGAAGGAGTTCAGGTCACCGCTGTTATTCAGGATGACAATGAATTCAGGCTGGAATATGATCCGGATAACCCGGATGCGGCCCAAACAGCCGAAGATGGAATCCCGGTCGGCTATGTGCGCTATCCGAATGTGACGCTTGTAGCGGAAATGGTTGACATGATTTCGGCTAACAGGTCTTATGAAGCGAATGTAACCGCCTTGAACGCCAGTAAATCGATGGCTTCCACAGCTCTGGAAATTGGAAAGGGGTAATCTATGAGTAATGCGCTGGGTCCTTTGACGACGATTGTTCCGCTTTCTCCTTTGGATAACACAGGCACTTCCCAAACATCCAAAGCGAACGACGCCAATGGTGCCACTGGTTTTTCTTCTTTTCTGAGTGACGCGCTCAATAAGCTTGAACGTACGCAGGCGGAGGCTGAACAGGCTGCGGCAGATCTGGCCACGGGCCAAGTCGATGATTTCCATACGCCGGTCATTGCCATGGAAAAAGCCAGCCTGACTTTAGGTCTAGCTGTTACCGTACGTAATAAAGTTATAGATGCTTATAATCAGATCATGCAGATGCAAATCTAATTCTAGGGGGAAAGGTAGTTGAATTTTTCCTTAACTGAAATACGGAATGCTGTGCGTAATTTTTGGGAAAAACTGACCAACCCGCAAAGGATCATTCTTGTGGCCGCACCGGTTATTGTTGCGACTGCTTTGATTACACTTATCTTTTGGGCAAGCCGTCCCGAGTATACCGTTCTGTTTTCCGGTTTGGAAACCGAGGAAGCCGGAGCGATCACGGAGGCGCTGAAAGGATTAAAGATCCAATATCAATTGGCGGATGGGGGTTCAACTATCGAGGTTCCTCAAAAGGATGCTGCAGAAGTCCGGCTGCAGCTGGCCAATGAAGGCCTTCCCAGTGAAAGTACCTTTAGTTTTGATTACCTGAATCAAATGAGAATCGGTGAAACTGACGAGGACCGTAAACTGAGGTACGTATTGGGGCTGCAGACAGAACTTGAACAAACGATCGGAACGCTTGACGGTGTGGAATATGCAAGGGTTCATATTGTTATGCCTAAAGACTCGCTGTTTACCGAGCAGCAGGAAGTGACAACCGCTGCTGTAACGATTAAACGAAAATACGGAAAGGAAATGTCGGAAAATCAGGTAAGGGCAATCGCAAATCTTTTATCCTATTCGGTTGAAGGTCTTAGCATAGATAAGGTAACGATTGTCGATACGAACGGCAATGTCTTGTCCGATGCTCTCGGGAGCAGTACTTCCCCGCAAAAATTATCTGCGACCCAGCTTCAGGTTCAGCAAACGTATGAAAACGACATCCAGAATTCCGTGCAAACGATGCTGGATAAAGTGTTTGGGACGGGTACCACCATCGTCAGAGCGAACGCCACCATTGACTTTGATCAAAAAAAGATTACCAGTCAGAAAAATGAAACCGGGGCTGTTACCAGCCGTCAGGAAGTCACGGAGAAAAGCAGCAGTACTTCTGCCAACGGGGGTGTTGCCGGCACGGAAACCAATGTGCCCGGATATCCGGTTACCGGCCAAAACGGCACGACCTCAACTTCGGAGAAAAATAGTCTGACGGAAAATTTCCAACCAAGCGTGACGCAGGAAGAAACGGTCGTAACTCCGGGGCAGATCAAAAGGCTGACCGTATCTGTTCTGGCGGATTCGGACAGCGTGACGGATGAACAGCTTGATAATGTTAAGAATATTGTTTCTTCTGCGGTCGGCTATAATCAGGATCGCGGTGATGTGATTGAGGCGGCCAGACTGCCTTTTGAAAAGACGACGGCGCTTGAAGAACAGGCAGCGATAGAAAATGCCGTCCGCAAGGCCCAAATTCTGCAATATGCGGAAATTGGCGGAGGTGTGTTGCTGGCAATTGTTCTTTTGCTTGCATTCTTAAGGTCTAGAAGGAAACAATCGGCGCTCAAGTCGATGGATATAGCGGATGGATCGAGATTTGTCACGCTGCAGGAAGCTGAACAGATCCTGGCGTCGCAGATTGAGGCTGAACGGCAGGCCGATTTGAAACTTGCTCGGAAGAAAGCCAAAACGACAGAAGAGATTGAAAAAGAGAAGATTCGTCAAGAAGTCGAAAAATTTACGGTGGAAAATCCGGATGATGTGGCAAGATTAGTCAAAACCTGGCTGACTGAGGAGCAATAAAGATGAGCAGCGGAATTTTTACGGGATTACAAAAAGCGGCAGTACTACTGATTACCTTGGGCCCGGAAAGATCTTCGGAAATCATAAAATTTCTTTCGGAGCCGGAGATCGAACAGCTTACGCTGGAAATGTCCAATATGCGCAAGGTGTCTGAGGAACAAAGGGACTCGGTGATTGATGAATTTCATAAAATGTGTCTGGCCAGCAATTACATCGCGCAAGGCGGCATTGAATATGCCAGGGATGTCTTAGAACGGGCTTTGGGACAGCAAAGAGCGTTTGATATTATTGGACGTTTGTCCTCTTCGCTGAAGATGCGTCCGTTTGACATTGTTCGCCGTACGGATGCCAAACAGTTGTTTTCTTTTATTCAGGGCGAGCACCCGCAGACGATTTCTTTAATTATGACGCACCTTCCGTCGGACAAAGCGGCTACGATTTTAGGGAGCCTGCCTCAGGACCTCCAGGCTGAAGTCACGAAAAGGATTGCTCTGATGGGAAGAACAAGTCCGGAAGTACTGAAAGAAATAGAGAAGGTCCTTGAAAATAAAATCTCCAATCTTGCCCCGACCGATTATACATCTTCAGGCGGGATGCAGTCTGTCGTCGATATGCTTAACCGGACGGATCCCGGTACGTTAAAAACGGTCATGGACGTTCTGGAGATGGATGATCCCGATCTTGCCGAACAGATTAAGAGGCAGATGTTTGTGTTTGATGACGTCATCCTACTTGACGACCGTTCTGTTCAGCTGGTGCTACGTGAAGTGGAGACCAAGGATCTTGCCTTGGCGCTAAAAGGTTCCAATGAAGATGTCACGCAGAAGATTCTCGCGAATATGTCCAGTAGGTCTGCCGGTATGCTGAAGGAAGATATGCAGTTTATGGGCCCCGTTAGGCTGCGTGAAGTGGAAGAGGCTCAGCAGAAGATTGTCAAAGTAATTCGTAAGCTGGAGGAAGCTGGAGCGATTGTGATCTCCAGAGGTGGTGCAGATGAAATTATCTATTAAGACCTCGGTTCTGAAGAGCAAAGTTATTGAAATTTCTTCTCCGCGGATTCTGGAGTCACCTGACCCGGAGAAATACAGAAATAGGACGAATGTTTATGATACCACGTCGTCCCTGGCCGTAATGTCCGTATCGGAAGAACGTATGGTCATGGAGCAGTGTGTAACTGAAACGGCTGCGCTTCCAGAGGAAGACTGGGGACCGGAGGTATCCGATATCCTGGCGAAAGCCAGGGCTGAAGCGGATGAGCTGATTGCCGAAGCAAAAAAAACATCGGCTCAAATCATTGAAAACGCTCGGAAGGAAAGCGAAGCCTTAACTACCGCGTACCAGGAAAAAGCCAAAAGTGAGATTGCAACCGTCGCTTACACGGAAGGTTACAATAAAGGGCTCGACGAAGCTCAGTCTCAAGCGGACGTGATTACCCGGCAGGCCAAAAACTATCTGGAGATGGCCCAAAAGGTTCTGGCGGATGAATTCAACAAAGCAGACAGGGAATTAGCAGACCTTTGTCTGAAGATTTGCAGCAGAATTATACATACCTCATTGGATATCAATCCGGAAATTCTTTTAGGTCTCATCAAGAATCTTACCCTGCTGCCCAGTGATAAACAGAGTATTAAAATTCACCTGTCCGGCAGAGATTGGGAGTGGTACAAAGAGCTTCCGGCGGAGAGCAAACCGGGCTATTTGGTCATTGTCGATGAAACGCTCAAGGGCGGTGATATTTTTCTGGAATGTTCAGAAGGGATATTTGACGCCCGGATAGATATGCAGTTGGAAAAGATAGAGAAATACATCAGGGAGGGGTTGAAGTATGGCCGACTGGAAGACGCTGGCCCGGAAGATTGAACAATACGAGCCTATTTCAGCCTGGGGATTAGTCTCTAAAATCAGCGGCCTTCTGGTTGAGGCGGACGGCCCGAGGGTCAGCGTCGGGAAATACTGCCATATTATGGCTTCCGGCTCCAAAGCAATCCCTGCTGAGGTTGTCGGCTTCAGAGGAACAAAGACCCTGTTTATGCCGCTCGGGGAATTGGAAGGCGTAGCCCCCGGTGATAAGGTGGTCCCCCAGGATGAAACGCTGAATGTCAAAGTGGGGCCTGGATTGCTGGGTAGGATCCTGGACGGACTTGGACAGCCGCTTGATGGAAGATCTTTGAATACGGATCAAGCTTATCCGCTTCATAATAGGCCTCCCAGCGCGCTGCTTAGACCGCGTATTCGTGAGCCTCTGAACGTTGGCGTCAGAGTCATCGACGGACTGCTGACCATGGGCAGGGGTCAAAGAATGGGTATATTTGCCGGGTCAGGTGTCGGCAAAAGCACCCTTTTAGGGATGATGGCCCGGAATTCGGAGGCTGATGTAAACGTGATTGCGCTTGTTGGGGAACGCGGACGAGAGTTGCGGGATTTTATGGAGAAAGATCTCGGCGAAGAGGGTTTATCCCGGTCTGTAATCATCGTCGCGACATCGGACCAGCCTGCTCTCGTCAGACTGAAAGCCGCCTTTACGGCAACTGCGGTCGCCGAGTATTTCCGCGACAAAGGGAAGAATGTGCTGTTCATGATGGATTCCGTGACCCGCTTCGCGATGGCCCAGCGGGAAATAGGCCTGACCGTCGGGGAACCTCCGGCAACCAGGGGATATCCTCCCTCCGTATTTGCTATGCTGCCAAAACTTTTGGAAAGAGTTGGTTTATCGGAGAAAGGAAGTATCACAGGGATCTATACCGTCCTTGTTGATGGTGATGATCATAATGAACCCATTGCAGATGCTGTAAGAGGAATACTGGACGGCCATATTGTTTTGACCAGGGAGCTGGCGTCAAAAAATCATTATCCGTCTATCGACGTCCTGCAATCCATCAGCCGCTTAATGAACGATGTTGCGGATCCCCGGGTCCAGGAACTCGCCGGGAAAATCCGGGAACATCTTGCAGTCTACCGTGAAGCCAAAGACTTGATCGACATCGGTGCCTATGTGGCGGGAAGCAGCAGCCGGATTGACCAGGCTATCAAATATGATGAAAAGATACGCGCTTTCGTCTGTCAGAATACAAATGGAAAATGCAGCTTTGCCGAAATGCTGAGCTTCATGCAAAATGTTTTTGAAGAGGACGGTACGTGATGCCTTTCAAATTTCGGCTGGAGGCTTCTCTCCGGCTGGCCGAGCAGGAAATGGATATCGAGCAGGGCTTACTGGCGCAGGAGCTTAGAACGCTGCGCGAGGCGGCTGAACAAAAGGATCTCCAGGCGCAGCTTCTGAACGCGGCCTTGGAGAAACAGAAAATAGCTTGTCTTGAAGAGCCGCAGATGCTGAGTCTCTGGCAAAGATACTGTTATGATCAAAGGAATATTTTACTGAAGCGGGAAAAAGAAGTCGAAGAACAAAATATTCGGGTCGAAAAACAAAGGGAAAAGCTGCTGGAATGCCGAATTAAAACAGAAAAATACAAAAGGCTTAAAGAAAAGAAAATAAGACTTTTTCATATAGCGGAATTAAAGAAAGAACAGACTGAGATTGATGAAATCGCCCAGAACCTCAGAGGCTGGAAAACACAGGAGGATTGATGTGATTTTTTTGACAAGACTGAACAACAAAGAATTTACCATAAATCCCGACTTGATTGAGACGGCGGAAGCTACTCCCGACACGGTCATTACACTGACCACTGAAAAGAAGTACGTCGTCAAAGAATCCATCGATGAGCTCATCGAAAAGATTGCAGCATTTCGAAGACGCTGTCATCCAGAATTCAGAGGAGGAACCCGCAGTAATGAAAATTAAAAGCATTGTCGTGCCCCTTATCTTTATGGTCATTGGAGCCGGGCTTGGCGTAGGCGGCATGATTGTTAAAGATAAAATCTTTCCTGGTTCCGCTTCAGGCACCGCGCAGGTCGAAAAAAAAGATACGGAGGAAGTCGGACCGCTGATCGAAATGGAAGAGGAATTCATGATCAACCTCGACGGAGGTGGAATGGTCAAGACGAATATTGTGCTGGAAGGCGCAAACAAAAAATCTGCAGAGAAGATCACTGAAAAAGAAATATTCTTGAGAGACCGTATCATTTCTGTGGTTGGATCAAAAGGAATTGACGATATTCGGACAAATGAAGGACGTGAAAAACTCAAAAAGGAGCTGCTGACCGAGTTGAATGACGTCTGCGGCGACCAGATCAAAGAAGTGTTGTTTAAAAATTTCATTTATGATTAAAACATAATTTTAAGGAGGAGGGATTGGATGGGTGAAGTATTATCCCAGGCGGAAATCGATGCTTTACTAAATGCGTTATCGGACGGCTCAGTTGATGAAGAAACCATCAAAATGTCCAGCCCTCATAAAATAAAAGTTTATGATTTTAAAAGGCCCAACAAGTTTTCCAAAGGGCAGCTGAACTCCTTGCTGAATATTCATGAGAATTTTTGCCGTTCACTGGCGACTTTTCTGGCTGGGAACATGCATACTGCCGTGGATGCCAAAGTGCTGTCTACCGAGCAGGTGACGTATGATGAATTTATCCGTTCTTTGCCCTATCCGACGATCCTTGGAATTTTCAGCATGCCGCCGCTGGAAGGAAATGGACTGCTTGAACTTAGCCCTTCGCTGGCCTTCATTCTGGTGGACAGACTGCTTGGCGGTCATGGTGCGGAACCGGCCAAAAATCGTGATCTGACTGAAATCGAACGTAAAATCATTGTCAGCCGGCTCGGCAAGATCGTTCAATTAATGGGGGAAGCCTGGGCTGAAATTTTTGAAGGGAATCCTCAGCTGGTTAATGTGGAGACAAATTCCCAATTCACCCAGATTGTTGCTTCAAACGAAATGGTGGTTGTTGTAACCATGGAGGTGAAGATTGAAGAACAATCGGGGATGATCAATGTTTGTCTTCCATATATTGTTATGAAGCCGATTTTAGAAAAACTGAATAATCTGCTGCTGTTCTCGTCCGGAGGAAAGGTCATATCATCCGCAGAGAGAGAACTGATCCGGCAAAAGATTGAATGGGCCAAAGTGCCGATGAAAGCCATTATCGGTAAAGCCCAGATTACGATACAGGATCTGATCAATCTGGAACGGGGGGATGTGATCCCTCTGAATCAGGGCATCAAGGATCCTCTCTCCGTCTACGTCGGGGAATACATTAAATTTAAGGGAATGCCTGGTTTATTCGGAAACAAAATGGCAGTACAGATTACTGAGGTCATAAAAAAAGGGGGGAATGAGGATGGGTAACGGAATGCTTTCGCAGGAGGAGATAGATGCCTTGCTGTCCGGTTCGATGGATATCGATTCCCATGAGGCCGACGAGCCTGTTTCCCGCAGCAGCCAGCATATTGAGCTTACTGATATGGAAAAAGACGCTATGGGAGAAATTGCGAATATATCGATGGGGACAGCAGCAACGACGCTATCTCAGCTTGTTGGAAAGCGCGTTGAGATAACTGCTCCAAAAGTTGATTTGACCACAGCAAAGAAAGTATTTGAAGATTATCCCGTGCCGCATGTACTGATTGATGTCAAATATACAAAAGGGATTGAAGGATCCAATATGCTGGTTCTTTCCCGAGAAGATGGTTCCATTATTGTGGATTTGATGATGGGAGGAACCGGCAAGAATCCGACAAATGAACTGTCCGATATCCAATTAAGCGGCATTTCAGAAGCGATGAATCAAATGATGGGGTCAGCGGCCACATCCATGTCCACGGTGTTTAATTCCGTTGTGGATATTACACCACCCCGCGTTATCGTAGCGGAGAAGGACGAGGAGGCCTATGAATTAAGCAAGAATCTGAATGCCGATGAATTATTGATCAGAGTATCTTTTAGAATGATCATTGAAGGAATTATTGACAGCGTTCTGATTCAGGTACTTCCGTTTGACGTCGCCAAAGGCATGGCCGATAAGCTTCTGGGACAAATGTACACGGCATCGGCTCAGGAAACAGTACCGGAGCCGATGCCCCAGTATACTGCACCGTCCGACCCGGTACAGCTTGAGCCGAATATTCCGAGACCTCAGGCTCCGCCACCTTTGCCAATGGAAACCAAATGGCAGCCGCCCGTGGATTTCCCCTCCCCGAAGGTCCAGCCGACCTTTGTGCAGCCGGCGCAGTTTGCACCGCTTTCTTCAGGGGGGCTCGCAAGTCTACCGAACAATTTAGGATTGATTTATGATGTTCCGCTTCAGGTCAATGTTGAACTTGGTAAAGCAATAAAAACCATTAAGGAGATCCTGGACTTGGGTCCCGGATCCGTCGTTGAACTTGATCGCCTGGCAGGTGAACCGGTTGATATGATTGTCAACGGAAAACTAATTGCCAAATGTGAGGTTGTCGTGATCAACGAGACCTTTGGTATCCGTATCACAGAAATTGTGAATCCAAATGAAAGAATTGACACATTAAACTAGATCGAGGAGGAAGAATCGTGAGTAGAACAGTTTTGCTTGTTGATGACGCTGCTTTTATGAGAATGATGCTCAAGGATATCCTGGTCAATAATGGTTATCAGGTTGTTGGTGAGGCAGAAAACGGGAGGGTTGGAGTCGATAAATACATGGAGCTGAAACCGGATATTACGGTTATGGACATTACCATGCCCGAAATGGACGGGCTTCAGGCTGTAAAAGAGATCAGAACCAAGGATCCGCAGGCCAAAGTCATCATGTGCAGTGCAATGGGTCAGCAGGCCATGGTTATTGAAGCCATCCAGTCCGGAGCAAAGGATTTCATCGTCAAGCCCTTCCAGGCGGAAAGAGTGCTTGAAGCGATCGCCAAGGCGCTGAAATAGCCATGAACGATTATGATAAACTGCCTTATCCCGGTGCTTCAGGAGCTGCGGGATCAGCGGTAACCCCAACGGAAGCTTTTTCCTGGCCCGGTCTGATCGGGATGATTGTGGTTTTTCTGATTATTCTTGTCGTGGCCTTATGGCTGATCAAACGGCTGAACCGTTTCTCCATGCGGAGTATCCAGTCTCCGTGGGTAAGGGTCCTTGACCGGCAGGTTTTAAACGGCCAGCAGGCACTGTACCTGGTCGAAATAGCCGGGAAGATCCAGGTTCTCGGTGGGACGGACCATCATATTACAAAGGTGGCTGAGATCGATGATTTGGATGTGGCGGCTGAAATTCTTGATGAAATTGCACGACAACCGCAAGAAAAAATGGATGAATGGATGTCCGTGATCTGGAAGAAGTTAAAAAAGAAACAAAAGAATGAACCGTTTTCTGCTGAACTTGAGAGATTTCTCAAGGAGGAAAAAAATGAACATTACACTTGATGCAGGCCAGACCGGCTCTGCCGTTCAGATCCTTTTACTTGTTACGGTCCTTTCCTTTGCACCGGCTATTCTGGTATTAATGACTTCTTTCACCCGAATTGTTGTCGTTTTATCTTTTGTCCGTAATGCGCTGGGAACACAAACGCTGCCTCCTACCCAAGTCATTATCGGACTTTCCTTGTTTCTGACTTTTTTTGTCATGATGCCAACGTTCAACGAGATTAATACCCATGCGCTTCAGCCTTACATGAAAACCCAGATTACCAAGGAGGAAGCCTTGGACAAGGCCGAACAGCCGCTGCGAACGTTTATGTTCAAACAAACCAGAGAAAAAGATCTGGCGTTGTTTGTGAATATGGCCAAAATAGAGCAGCCCAAAACGTATGGGGATATCCCCACGTATGTTTTAATCCCGGCTTTTGTCATCAGTGAATTGAAGACGGCTTTCCAGATGGGTTTTGCGATTTTTATTCCTTTTATTATTATTGATATGGTTGTATCGAGCACGCTGATGTCGATGGGGATGATGATGCTACCTCCGATGATGATTTCCCTGCCGTTCAAGATATTGCTGTTTGTTTTGGTTGACGGATGGTCATTGGTGGTGAAGTCTCTGGTTTCAAGTTTCAGTTAAAGGGTCCCAAGAAATTTGCCAGAGGTGAAACGGAATGTCTGAAAATCAAATTCTTGCGATGGCTAAAGAAGCCATAGCGGTAGCAGTCATTGTTGGCGGACCGATCCTGGCCGTGAGCTTGCTTATCGGCCTTGTTGTTAGTGTCTTCCAGGCTATGACGCAAATACAGGAGCAAACGCTGTCCTTTATTCCAAAATTATTGGGTGTTGCCGTGATTCTGCTTATCCTGGGTCCTTGGATGCTCAATGTGATGACCACTTACACGGCAACGCTCTTTACGGAGATTGCCAAATATGCCCGGTATTAAAGCGGTCCAATGGAGGACGTAACTTGAACCTGTCTGATTACTTACAGTGGAATCTTATTTTATTTATGCTTATCTTTTCCCGCTGGGCAGGAGTGGTCATGCTTGCGCCGGTGTTCGGTGCCAAAGGCGTTCCGGCGATGATAAGACTTGGTCTCGCCGCAGGGCTGTCAGTCGTTGCCTATCCGCTGATTCAAGCCCAAAACCCCATGATACCGAATGAATGGATTCCGCTGATCGGAGTACTGGTGAAGGAGATACTCCTGGGCCTGACGATGGGATTCATTATCAGCTTGCTTACGATGGCTATGCAGGGAGCCGGGCAGCTGATTGATTTTCAGCTCGGGTTTATGACCGGAAACATTGTTGATCCGATCAATGGTATGCAAAGCCCGATGACAGGAAGTTTCCTAGCTTTGCTGGCGACCATGCTTCTTCTGGCTACCAATTCCCACTACTATATCATTGCTGCGGTGACCAGAAGTTATGAATTTCTGCCGATTAATCCTTCTGGTGTGAACTACGGCGCAGCATTCTTTATAGACATTACCGGGAAGGTCTTAAGTTTATCGCTGCAGATTGCGATGCCGATCTTTGGTGCCATCTTACTGGCCGATGTCGGTATCGGCCTTTTAGCGAAGACCGTACCCCAGCTTAATATATTTTCTGTGATATTCCCAGTAAAGATCATCTTTGGCCTCGCCATGCTGTACTTGATGATTACTTTCTTTGGTGATACGGTATCGCGGGTTTTTGATGTTACGATGCAGTGGTTTTTTGAACTGTTGAGGGGGTGGCGTACATAGCAGAAAAAAGGTTCCCGGCGACTCCTAAAAAAAGGCAGGAAGCCCGTAAAAAAGGCCAGATACTGAAGAGTCAGGAACTGACTTCGGCCGTAATGCTTCTGGCTATCGTCGGTTTGCTGAAAATGTGGCTGCCGAATGTGTTTCAAAGATTAGCCAACATTTTTACGTACACAGCAAATTTTTCCGGGGACTGGAATCTTCAGTCCCTCTGGAAGGTTGTTATCGATATTTCCTGGCAGTGCCTGCTGATTCTGGCTCCAGTATTTGCGGCTGCGCTGGTGGTCGCATTTGCTGTAAATATCCTGCAGACGGGACCGGTATTCATTACCGAACCTATGATTCCGAAATTCTCGAGGATGAATCCTGTTGAAGGGGCCAAGAGGATGTTCGGGCTGAAGGCCCTGGTCAATTTGGTCAAGTCTTTATTCAAAGTACTGGTAATCGGTTATTTTCTTATCGATATCATTCGCAAAAACATGGATGTATTTCCGGCGCTGCAAGGGGCTGAAGTCGGGCAGTCCGTCATTTTTTTAAGCGGATTGTTGTTTGAAATGGCCTGGAAGATCGCGCTGGCCTTTCTGGTGATTGCGTTTGCAGATTTCCTTTATCAATGGTGGGATTATGAGAAAAACCTTAGGATGTCCCAGGAAGAAATCAAAGAAGAATACAAACAAACGGAGGGAGATCCGCTCATCAAGGGTCAGATTAAGAAGCGCCAGCGCATGATGGCTATGCGCCGAATGATGGAGGACCTGAAGCAGGCAGATGTCGTCATTACAAACCCGACGCATTATGCAGTCGCCTTAAAATATGATACAGCCAAATATCCTGCTCCCTATGTCGTCGCCAAAGGGCAGAATGAAATAGCTTTAAGAATCAGGGCGGTTGCGGAAGAAAACAATATTGTGATTATGGAAAACAAGCCTTTGGCCAGATCGCTTTATTCCCAGGTTGAGCTGGGACAGGTTGTGCCGGGGGAGCTATACAAGGCGGTCGCCGAAGTCCTCGCGTTTGTCTTCCGTCTCAACAAGAAGAGACGATCCTATTCCGCGTAGCGGGAGCTGGCACCATTATGTCGGGGCAAGTCTGCGTGCCACAATTCCGCTTTCGGCCGTTGTGCCATCCATGGCACAAAAGGCCGCGTTGCGCCATCCAGGCTCCGCTCGCCGCGGAACTGTGGCACGCAGACTGATCTTATGCTTATTATAGGGTCTAGCTTTTTTGCCCCGAATTGAACGTAAGCTCATTCACGCAGGTTTGTATGCCATTGTGGAATTATGTACTTGCAGACCTATTCCAAACTATGAGAACATGCAAACAGTAAACTTCTTGAAGGAATACCCAAACAAAGATAGCTTCAGAGATAGGTCTCCGTGATATATAGCCAGCGTCAGCGGAGCATGGAGTGCGCAGCGCGGCCTTTTGACGGCCACGGATGGCCTAATGTCGCGGTGCCACGGATGGCAAGGAGCGACGCGTCAGGAAGACGCAACGGCCGAGAGCGGCTATATATCACGGAGACTTACCCCAAAAGTTTTTTTGAATGGATCCAAGGATCATTTTTGAAAACACAGAATTAAGTAAAGGAGGATACGGCAGAATGGCGACGACAACTCGCGCGGGCAGATTAGCAAGAAATACGGATATTATCGTAGCCATCGGCATCGTCGGCATTATTGTCGTCATGGTCCTTGGCGTGCCCGCAGGCTGGCTTGATTTTCTTATCACCTTGAACATTACCGGGTCAGTCCTGATTCTTCTGCTGGCTGTCTTCACGAAGGACCCGCTGGAGTTTTCCGTACTGCCTTCTTTACTGCTGACCATGACACTGTTTCGACTGGCCCTGAACCTTTCCACCACAAAACTGATTTTGCTCGAGGCTCACGCGGGGCAGGTCATTCAGCAGTTTGGACAGTTTGTTATCCAGGGAAATCCGGTTGTCGGTTTTATTGTGTTCTGCATCCTAGTCGTGGTACAGTTTATGGTCATTACCAAAGGTGCGGAGCGCGTATCCGAAGTCGGGGCACGCTTTACCCTGGATGCGATGCCCGGAAAACAGATGAGCATCGATGCCGATCTGAACGCCGGCATCATCACGGATCAGGAAGCCAGGACCCGAAGACTCAATATCCAGCAGGAAGCGGATTTTTACGGCGCGATGGACGGGGCCAGCAAGTTTGTCAAAGGGGATGCCATTGCGGCAATTATTATCCTGCTGATTAACATTATCGGTGGCTTTATTATCGGGATGGTAACCAAGGGCATGGCGGTCACCGACGCGCTATACACCTATACGCTGCTGACGATCGGAGACGGTCTGGTAACCCAGATCCCGGCACTGCTTATTTCCACAGCCACAGGTCTCATCGTGACAAGAGCCGCATCGGACAGTAATCTTGGCCAGGATCTAGCCAAACAGCTCTTCAGGACGCCAAAGGCGCTCTATATTACTTCCGGGGTATTGATAGCCCTTGCTATTTTTGGTATGCCTCGGGTACCCATGCTGATGTTTGCCGCAGCTACTGCCGGCATGGGTTACTATCTTCAGCGCAGCACTGCTCAGGCAGCCAAAATAGAATCGGCGGCGGCGGTTAAAAACGATATGGATGAGACCAAGAAGCCTGAAAATGTGATGAATATGCTTGGAATGGATCATATGGAGCTGGAGATCGGCTATGCGCTGATTTCGCTGGTTGACGCCGGTCAGGGAGGGGATCTTTTGGACAGGATTATTCTGATCCGCAAGCAGCTGGCTGGGGAACTTGGATTTATCGTTCCGGTGATCAGGGTCAGGGATAATATGAACCTGCAGCCGAATCAGTATACGATCAAACTGAAAGGCGCTGAGGTTGCTTCCGGGGAATTGATGACCGATCATTACCTAGCTTTCAGCGGGGGGATCGAGGATGATTCCATCCAGGGCGTTCCGACCAAAGAACCGGCCTTTGGCCTTGATGCCAAATGGATTAATGCGTCGGTCAGAGAGCAGGCAGAACTTTCCGGATATACCGTCGTCGATGCACCGACAGTACTCGCGACCCATCTGACGGAAATTCTTAAAACGCATGCCCATGAGATTATCAGCCGGCAGGATGTGAAGAAGTTAATGGACCATGCCAAGGAACAGTCGCCGGCAGTCGTTGAAGAGCTTATTCCTGACCTGCTCAGCCTGGGGCAGGTTCAGAAGGTGCTCAGCAATCTGCTGCGGGAAAGGGTATCGGTCAGAGATCTGGTGACGATCCTGGAAACGCTCGCGGATAGTGCTCCTTTGACAAAAGATATCGACAGGCTTACCGAACATGTCCGGCAAGGCTTGGCCCGCCAGATTGTACAGCCCTTCCTGAATCCTCAAAAAAAATTGCCGGTACTCACGCTTGAACCGAGGATTGAGCAGATGATTTTAGATAACCTTCGTCCTTCGGACTATGGCAGTTACGTAAATATTGATCCGAATGTTTTGCAGAAGCTCTTAAAAAAAATAGGTGCCCAAGTGGAAAAAATCATGCTGCAGGGACACAATCCCGTAATGTTGTGTGCTCCTGTGGTCAGGATAAGTTTAAAAAGAATGACAGAGCGTCAGCTTCCTCACCTGGTCATCTTGTCTTATAATGAACTTGTACAGGGAATAGAGGTTCAGGCTCTTGGAATGGTGGTGTTGGATTAAATGAGGGTGAAACGGTTCATCGGTGACAATGTGGCGGATACAATGGGGAAGATCAAACGGGATCTTGGGTCGGAGGCAGTGATTCTGCAGACCCGCCAAATTAAAGAAGGCGGATTCCTGGGTTTTTTTGCGCGTACAAAAGTGGAAATTACCGCAGCGATTGAAGATAGGCAGCCGAACCATGCCGCGATGAACCCAGCGGAGGAGGAACCTGTCAAGGTCGTTAATACGGATGCGATAAAGAAGGCCTATGAAGCTTACAGAGAAAAAGAAAATGAAAACACGAGAGAGCAGCGTATTTCCTATGATGCCCAGTCCGAAATCAAACAAATGCACACGATTCTGAAAGAAATCAAAGGGCATATCACCAAAGGGGACGTAAGCATCAGTGCCGAATCCAAACCTTACTCTGACTGGATCCATTTTATGACGGATAGAGGGGCCAGCAGAGAAACTGCCGCTGAACTGCTCGAGCCTATTAAAAACGATCTTGCCGAAGATCAATGGAAAAATAATGTGAAAGTATTTGAACTGTTGGAAAATCAAGTAGAGCGGCTATGTTCAAATACCGAAGTTATCAGGCCCAGCAAATCCAGGACATTGGTGGTCGCGATGGTAGGACCTACCGGAGTCGGGAAAACAACAACCATTGGGAAGCTTGCGGCAGGTTTCAGCATCATTGAAAGAAGAAAGGTCGCGCTGATAACAGCCGACACATTCAGAGTAGCGGCAGTGGAACAACTCAGAACTTTCGGAGAAATCATCGGTGTTCCGGTTGAAGTCGTTATGACGCCGGAAGGGTTAAGAGAAGCGATTGACATCCATGCCGACAAAGAGCTTATTTTTATTGATACAGCCGGACGCAGTCCACAGCACGATCTTCATATGGATGAATTGGAAGCTTTTCTGGACAAGGCAAAACCTGATCTGACAATGCTTGTCATGAGTGTTACGACCAACCTGGCTGACCAGATGAAAGTCTATGAAAGATTTAAAAAATTATCCACGCATCTGATCTTAACGAAGCTGGATGAGAGCTTTTCTCTCGGTTCCATACTTGATCTCTTGGCAAAAACCAATTTGCCTGTTGCTTATTTAACAAACGGACAGAATGTCCCGGATGATATTGATGCAGCTACTTCCGAGAAACTTACCCGGTACGTTCTTGGGGAGGAAAATCCATATGTATGACCAGGCCAGTACACTCCGGCAGATGGCGAGTGAAAGAGAAGTTACGGTACCAAAAAATATGCGGGTCATTGCAGTCAGCAGCGGGAAAGGCGGTGTGGGCAAAACCAGTTTTGTGGTGAACTTGGCCCTTGCTCTGGCTGAATACAATTACAAGGTGATCATTCTGGACGGTGATCTCGGGCTGGCTAATGTTGATGTCGCTTTTGGGATCACGCCGAAATACAATATTAAGCACCTGCTGACCGGCGAAAAAAGAATTGAAGATATTCTTTACCCGATTGGCAAAGGAATCAAAGTATTGCCTGGAGCATCCGGGATGGTAGAGCTCGCCAATTTGGACAGGGGACAGCTGAAAAATGTTCTTGTTAATCTTGGCCGTCTCGAAAAAATGGCGGATAT
This sequence comes from Dehalobacter restrictus DSM 9455, assembly GCF_000512895.1. Taxonomy (NCBI): domain Bacteria; kingdom Bacillati; phylum Bacillota; class Clostridia; order Eubacteriales; family Desulfitobacteriaceae; genus Dehalobacter; species Dehalobacter restrictus. The sequence goes on along the minus strand of NZ_CP007033.1, from coordinate 2,272,856 downwards.
TCTGCTGATTGATACCGGAGCTGGTTTAGGACATACCGTATTGAACTTTATCAGTGCTGCGGACGATGTCATTCTCGTTCTGACGCCGGAGCCGCCTTCCATGACCGATGCTTATGGGCTGATCAAATCAATCAAAAGCCCGACCGGAAAAGTGAATCTCAACATTGTGGTGAATCGGGTCAAGAGTGAGGAAGAAGCCAGGCAGGCCTATGAAAGACTGGAGCATGCGGTTACGAAGTTTTTGGGTATGCCCATCAGTTTATTGGGATGGGTTTACGACGATCCGTCAGTCGGGCGCTCCGTGATGGAACAAAAGCCGGTTGGGCTATTGGATCCTCAAAGTTATGCTTACCGATGCGTCCAATGGATTGCAGGAAATGTTGCGGGCGTATTTATGCAGCCTCCGACTCAAAACAGCGGGATTAGAGGATTTATTTCTTCTCTGTTGAAATTAAAATAACGTCTTTTGTCAAACGAAAATGATATGCCTGGTCAGAGCGCTATTTGGGGAGTGATGAAGGTGCTCTATAAAGACAAAATCTATGAGGGCTTAAGTGTCCAGATCGTAGTCCCTGAAGGAGAATATCAAGGCAGATATAAGACCAGGGTTGAAGAGGTTGGGCAAAAAATCATAACAATCGGGGTACCGGTTGTTGATGGTCAGTTTATTCCGCTCAGAGAGGGAACCGCGTTGGAAGTTGTATTTGTCGACGATCTGTCGGCGTATTCCTTTTCGACCGTTCTGATTAAAAGGTTTTCTGTGCCTATTCCAACGTTTATCATTGAATTTCCGGAAAAGATATTCAAAGTTCAAAGAAGAAAATATGTCAGGATCCAAGTCGTCAGTCCTCTTCAATATAGGACCGTGGAAAAAGAAGGTTTAGGGATTGAGCAGAAAGGATTTATGCATGATTTAAGCGGCGGCGGTTTGCTTTTTCAGACAAAAGGGTGTGTACCCGAAAAAACGCTGGTCGTAGTGGAACCTGTCATTGGGGATACGGCGATGCAGATTCCGGCAATAGTCGTTCGTTGCGTGAAAGAAGAAGAAAAAAATGCTTTCCTGGTTTCAGCGGAATTTTATGAGATTTCTGAAAGAATGCGTGATAAAATCATTTCCTATGTTTTTGAGCTGCAACGAGAGATGCGTAAGAAAGGATTGGTTTGAACATGGAGATATCTGCAATCAGGCTGGAAGCCTTTAAGGAAATTGGGAATATAGGTTCCGGGCATGCGGCAACATCACTTTCTAAGCTGCTGCAGGCAAGAATAGATATGTCCGTTCCGAAAGTTTGGCTTGTGCCACTCGAAAAGCTTAACGAGGCGCTTGGTGAGTATGATACGGTCCAGGTGGCCCTTTATCTTAAAGTTGAAGGTGATGCCCCCGGAAAGGCCATATTTGTCCTGCCGACTGAAAGCGCCAGGGTTATTGCCCAGAAATTGCTTGCGCTTCCGGAACGCCCGGATATTTTTGAGGACGAAATGGCGCAGTCGGCACTGCAGGAAGTCGGAAATATTCTGGTTAGTTCCTTCGTGATTGCATTATCCAAGTTTTCCGGAGTTTTTCTTCAGCCGTCCGTTCCGGCCATGGCCATCGACATGGTCGGCGCGATGATTGACGGTGTCCTGCTGGAAGAAGGGATGATCGATGACGACGTTTTGATCATAGATACGAAATTATCCGGAGTTAAAGAGGTGGAAGGAAAATTTTTCTTTATTCCGAATAAAGGTTCACTTGATAAATTATTAGGAGTATTCGGTATATGAGCAAGATGATCGTTGTAGGGATGGCTGATTACAAAGTAGGAAGAGCGCCTGACAAGCTGATGACGGCCGGCCTGGGTTCGTGTATCGGGATATGTGTCTATGATCCGTCAACCCAGATCGGAGGAATGGCCCATATCATGCTTCCAAGCTCTTTGGAGAGCCTTCAGGGCAATCCGGCAAAGTATGCTGATACGTGCCTGGCCATGATGCTTGAGGAAATGCTTAAGTTAGGGGTCATGAGATCGAGACTCAAAGCCAAAATGGCCGGCGGGTCTCAGATGTTTTCGTTTGGGAATAAGGCACCGCTCTTGAAAATCGGAGAGCGCAACGCGCAGGCAGTGGAACAGGAATTAAAGAAGGTCGGGGTTCCTCTGCTCGTCTATGACGTTGGCGGCAGCTTCGGGCGGACGATCACTTTTGATATTCAATCTGGCGATTTGCATGTGAGAACGATTAACCATGGGGAAAAGGTGATCTAATGGTGGAGTCTGATAAAAAACTTGAAGAAAACGCATTCAGACTGTCAGTTGTCAGCGCCGGAATTGTTCTGGTGTTTTCCATCTTCAACGGTTATCGTTATCCTGCTATTATACTCCGAACCATACTGGCTTTTTTATTTATTTATCTTTTAGGCAAAGGGCTTATTCTATTATGGAACGGAGTTGCTCCTCCGGTTAAAGAAGAAAAACCGTCTTCCAGAATCGATATCTTCCTAGGGGATACTGAAAGTCAGGACGATAACGCTCCCTACGAGACGGGGCAGCCGAAAGAGAGCCTTCAGTCACTGAAAAAACGGGTTCCGGGCCAAATCAACAACCAGATGATGGATCATTTGCCGGATGCAGCGGCCAGAGCGGAGATTGTCAGAAAAATGGGCTGGAGTGATGATCAGTAAGGAGGTGTAAGCCGCATGTATCAAGGACAATATAATACACCCAAACAAGCTGTATGGACAGAAGAGCATTTAGAGAAATTCCTGCCGCTCGTGAAGAGGATTGCAGGTCGGCTGGCGATGTCACTGCCGGAACATATTGATCAGGAAGACTTATTCGGTTACGGCGTATTTGGATTACTGGATGCGCTTCAGAGATTTGACCCTTCCCGCAGCGTGAAATTTGAAACGTACGCAACGTTAAGAATCAGGGGTTCGATCATCGACGGATTAAGATCGATGGATTGGGTTCCGCATTCGGCCCGTCAGAAGGTTAAACAGGTTACCCAGGGTTATGCTCAGCTGGAAAACCAGCTCGGACGCAGCCCAACACTGGAAGAAGCAGCCCGGCATCTGGATATTTCCGTTGATGAATTGAATGCGACCTTGCTGCAGGGACAGTATATGACACTTGTATCGATCGAAGATGCCAATTTCCATGATAACGAGGACATTACCGGTTCACCTCTTGATTTGATCATCGACCCGAGCTCGCAGGATTCGTTCGGCCAGATCGAAAAAGAGGAGCAGAAACAAATTTTGACAGAAGCCATTGAGAAATTATCAGAGAAAGAGAAGCTGGTGATCGCTTTATATTACCGGGAAGAGTTGACTTTAAAAGAGATATCGGCGGTGATGAACTTATCGGAATCGCGGATCTCCCAAATTCATTCTCAAGCCATCTTACGGTTACGGGGCTATCTCGGGAGACAGAAAAAAAATATTTTTTAAACCATTTTTGAGGACAAAATGGTTTTTTTATTTGACAGACACTAAAGTCCGGACGAAAGTTTGCCGATATATTGAATAGCAGTACAAGGAGGTGAAAGGATGAATGTAGTTTTGACGCCTGTCAATGTTGAAGGAGCAAAAACGGATTCTGCAGCAGGAAAAGAAGGGAAGGGCATTGACCAGAACAACCTTCTGTTTGCGCTTTTTATGCAGAATTTGGATCCTTCCAGCAAGGCTGATGAACAAACGCTTGGAGAAGTGGCGGGAGATCGTTCGGATTCCAATTCCGGAGAAGACACCGTTTCTGACGGGATGGCTTCGGAACTGGGCACATATCTGCAATTTCTTCAAAATTTATTTCCGGCTGGCATGGAGGCCACTTCCGGATCAAACGGAGACCAAAATAGTTCCCGGGTATCAGGTTCAGCGTTAAAAGAAAGCAATGCTGCCTGGATGATGCTTGAACAAGCCTTGAAAGAGGTTCTATCCTCATCAGCAGGGCAACCCGATAAGATTATGGCTAAGGGTGAAGGTTTGCACCTTGGGAATTACCTGAAGGCTTTCGGACTAAAAGGGATTTCTAGTTCAACAGCCAATTCTCTCGATCCAGCGGAGTTGGATGATATAGTAGGTTATTTAAAAGAACTTTCTGGGGAAATTATTTCACAGAAAAACCAGAATAATCAAGCAACAAACGTTTTTAATACGAATGCGAAGCTGCTTAACTGGCTGTCCGATAAATTATCTCTGATTCAAGATAAGTACGGAGCAGACAATTTGGACACGGCAGTCCAGGATAACCTAACCGGTGTGGCAGCGGCCGATGACGCTCAAAACCACGCGATGGACAGCATGATAGACCCCAACCAGATCTTTGGTTCGGGAGACAAGACCGATGCGGCGCTTTCCGGTTCAATGACGGATTTAAGCAGTGGGAAAGCAGGATCGCTTAGTGCAAATTCGGTCTGGAACCAGGTTTTGGACATTCTGAACAAACAGGGTCTGAATTCTCGAGAGATTAAGGAGCTCACCATTCAGTTGCAGCCGCAGGATCTTGGAAAGCTGAATGTATCGATGAAGCTGGAGAATGGGCAGCTGCATCTGGTCCTTAATGCTTCTGAGCAGGCTACGGGATCTTTGCTCCAGAACAATCTGCAGGACCTTCGGAACGGTCTTGCCCAGATCGGTGTTTCGTGCGGAACGCTGGAAATGGGCTACCGTCAGAATGACCAGCAGTCTTCACAGGACAGGAGCAATTACCGCAGTCAGCAGGAGACAGCCTTAACCCTTCAAGAAGAGGCAGGCGGTATTTTGCCGGTGTTTACTTCTTACCTGACTTCAAATATACAGGGCAATCGCATTAATGTCAGTGTCTAAAACGAGGAGGAAACGATGGCAAGCGTTTATCATGTAGCCGGTTCGACGACGGATACAACCAAACCCACAGACACCAAAAGCAGTACCGACAATGCAGCTTTGGATAAACAGGCTTTTCTTCAGCTTTTGATTGCTCAGTTGAAAAACCAGGATCCAATGTCTCCGATGGACAATTCCCAGTTTGTTGCCCAGCTTGCTCAGTTCAGCTCTCTGGAACAAATGGGCAATATGGCAACGGCGATTGATGAATTGAAGGAAAGTATGGTTACGTTAAACAGCCAATCGCTGCTTACCCAAGGTGCTGCGATGATCGGCAAAGAGGTTGTCGGGCAAATCACGACCGATGGGAAAACAGAAAAAATCACGGGAACAATCTCCTCAGTTAAATGGTCGGAGGGTTCTTTAACACTGATGATCGGCGACCAAGCGCTGGGTATGGAAGATATTCTGGAAATAAGAGAAGCCGGAACCGCTGATCCCGTTACGGAATAAAAAATAATTATTGGAGGTAGCGCCTTATGATGCGTTCATTATATTCAGCCATTACCGGTCTGAAAAATCATCAAACCAGTATGGACATCATCGGTAATAATATTGCGAATGTGAATACTGCCGGTTATAAAAGGCAGAGGGCCAGTTTTGCAACGATGCTCGGCCAGCAGATCCGCGGAGCTTCCGCGCCGACAACAACGATGGGGGGGACGAATGGCGTCAGCATCGGTTTAGGCAGCATCCTTGGTTCTGTGGATAAAGTCATGGGCCAGGGCAGTTCACAATATACGGGAAAAGCCACCGACATGATGATCCAGGGAGAAGGAATGTTTGTCTTGAATACCGGGACCAACAATGTGTACACCCGCGTTGGTAATTTTGATTTTGATAAAGACGGCACTTTAATTAATGTGGGAACCGGCGCTAAGGTTCAGGGGTATACCAGTGTCTGTGCTGTTACTGCAGGAAACGCGACCACAGCGGCTGTGGTTACCCCTGATGCGGCTAATCCGTGGGGAAATCCTCCTGTTCCGAATGGCATCAAGTTTAAGCTTGGTGAAACGCTTACCGGAGATACAGATTATACCTTGTCGAGCTATAGCATCGGTCAGGATGGTGTCGTTACGGGCGTTTATTCCGACGGAATATACTCGGTAACGAAGGCGATGTTTAAAATCGCCATTGCGACATTCCCGAATCCGGGTGGTTTAACTGCAGAAGGAAATAACTATTACTCCGAGAGCAATAACTCCGGACCTGCCGCTATCGATTCGCCGGGAGCAAAGGGCCGCGGGATGATTATCCCGAATTACCTGGAAATGTCCAACGTTGACCTTTCCCAGGAGTTTACGGACATGATCGTGACCCAACGCGGGTTCCAGGCCAATTCCAGGGTTATCACGGTATCCGATACGCTTCTGCAGGAACTGATCGACTTGAAGCGGAACTAATAATCCAGCTATGAATGGTATATGTAGTAAAAAGATGTAATCAAAAGATTAAAGGAATTTAGGCTTTTACAGAGAATTAGATGTTTAAACATTTATGAGCTTGAATGTTATTTTGCGACGAAAGAGTAAAAGGAGTAAAGGATATGCAGGTATCCACAGAATATCTCCGTACCCTGCAAAGCAGAATAGACCGGGTCGGTAATAACATGGCCAATAATCTGTCTTCAGGGTTTAAAGCGCAGCTGCTCTCCGTTGAAGAAGGCTATGATGCGCAGGATTACAGCAATACAATAGCTCTGTATGGTGGTGTGCCGGGAAGCGGAAAACCGGTTTTGAATATTAATCTCTACACCGGAAACCGGTTTGATTTTAGCCAGGGTAACCTTGCGAATTCAGGTAATGATTTTGACATGGCTATTGTCGGGGATGGTTTTTTTCAGGTTAGAATGCCGAATGGACAGCTAGGGTATACACGCGCAGGAATTTTTAGCAAGGACGGTGCGGGTAACCTAGTAAATAACCAAGGTATGCTGCTTGAGCCGCGGATTACTATACCCGGGGATGTTTCAGAGATCAGTATAGATGATAAAGGGATTATCAGTGGTGTAAAAATAGCCACATCAGAAGAGGATACAGAGTACTCTTCTGATGATCAGAATTCTAATGATGAAGAAAGCCAGGACAATAGAGTTCAATTAGGTAAAGTGCTGCTTTTTCGATTTGCTAACCCTAATGGTTTGGAACACACAGGCAATAATATTTTCCTGTCTACCGATGCTTCAGGTAAAGCAGTTGAAGAAGTCCCAGGTGAGGACGGCTGTGGAATTATTAAGAGTGGTATGCTGGAAAAATCCAATGCCAATTTGTTAAGCTCGATGACGGATCTGATCCAGATTCAAAGAGCCTATCAGGTGGAATTAAGGCTAAGGCAGGATCAAGATGAGATGACGGTTCAAACTATTGCGATGAGGAGATGAGTATGGCAGGTTGGCTGGATAGTCCGATTTTTAATTTACTCGAGGGCGGGTTGGATGGACTCGGACTGCGTCAGCGTGTCTTAGCCGACAATATTGCTAATAATGACACGCCCGATTTTAAAAGATCAGATGTTAGTTTCGATAAAATCCTGCAGGCCACGATGGACAGCATGAACAATACAGCAGCAGTATCCGGTACAGAGCCCGGCCATATCCCTATTATCGGGACAGGGCTGACTTCAGACGGCTTTGTAGTTAAGGATGAGAACACCACCTACCGCAATGACGGAAATAACGTGGATATTGACCTCGAAATGACCAGGCTTGCAGAAAATACGCTTCAATACAATTCATTATCCAGGATGCTGACGATGCATCTTTCCATGCTGAAACAGGCAATTCAAGAATAGCTATCCAAGAATAAACGTTCGTTGGAGGGGCGTGAGTTTTTTGCTCAGAGGATTATATACAGCAGCTTCAGGTATGATTATGAATAACCAACAGAGTGAGGCAATAGACCGGAATCTTGAAAACATGAACAATCCCGGTTATCTCGAGGAAAGTGAAAGAGTCACTTCATTTCCGCGTCTGCTGGTCAGCAGGCTTACCCCTTCTACGACCAGTGATAAGCCTTCGGAAAATGTTCCACTGGGAATCATGGGAACGGGTGTCTACGCGGAGAAAGTCTTATACAGCACAGAACCCGGTTTGATCCGGGAAACCGGGAATATGACTGATGTGGCGCTTAACGGTGACGGCTTTTTCGCCATTGAAACGCTTGACGGGGAACGTTATACCAGAAACGGACATTTTCAGGTTGATCCTTCCGGCATGCTCAGAACAGCAGGCGGTAATCTTGTTCTTGGTCAAAATGGAGCAATCGGCCCTTTGCCGGACGATTTCACCATTCTGCAGGATGGAACAATTATCAGTACTGAGAGCAGCCAGGTCATAGACAGACTTACAATTGTGAACATCCCTGCGGAAGATCTGGATCGTGACGGACTTACGAGTCTTTATAACAGCCAGAATCAGCCTACGGAGATACCACCGAAAAACATCCGGGTTGAACAAGGTTTTATTGAGGAATCAAACGTCGACCTAAATGCGCAAATGGTCAAAATGATTCAGGTAACGCGCTCGTATTCAGCGAATCAAAAAGTGGTCCAAACCAATGATGAAATTTTACAGAAAGCCGTCAATGAAATAGGAAAGGTCTAACCGGCTTCTAAAAAGTAGAAACGTGTAAGAGGTGATTACGATGGGCTCCCAATCCGTCATTTTCTCACTTGGTAGCGAAGAATACGGCCTCCCGATCGAGACTGTTCAGGAAATAACTCAGTTGACAGAAGTTCATCCTGTACCACAGTGCTCGAGACATGTCAAGGGCCTTATTATTATCAGAGGTCAGGCAATTCCGTTGATTGATCTGCATGCCAAATTTGCGATTCCGTCCCGGAATGAGGCTGGTTTTGCAATCATTATGAAAATTAATGACAATGTTGTCGGCATTGCCGTTGATGAGATCATTGAGGTAAGGACACTCGAGAATGTTGTCCAGGCTCCTCCTTTGGTTGCTGCCTCATTTATCGGAGGAATTGTCAATCTCCCGGATAGACTGATCGTTCAGCTTGATCCGGCATTTATTTTTAGAACCGATGAGCTGGAAGATTTAAAGGCTTTGGCCTGATTGGCTCCGCCTGCCTGTTTACTGGTGGCTGGAGGCTTGGTAGGCTAACTTGACTTTTTTCAGATATTGATTTATATTAATTTAAAATTGAATTCATTTTAAATTAGAAAAGGAGGGCATCTGAGTATGGCTTTGTGGGAATGCAGTGTATGCAAAAAGGTCTCTGAAGGAAGATGTCGTCCAAAACAATGTCCCGAATGCGGCGCTGATAAAGAAAAGATAGTGAAAAAGGATTAGCAGTGCATATCGACTATTACTTATATCTTTTTAAAATTAGTTGGCCGGCTTTGAGCGGTCTTTTTCTTGTCTGCATTTTTATAGGGACAAAATGTCTTTCTATACTTAGAAAGGCGTTGGCCGAAAAGAATTATTTCAGCAAATTTCTTGCTGCAGCCAAATCGCTTTTCCTGGTCTTGATCGTTTTTATTTACTCCCTGATGTTTATGGATTACAATCAGGATTGGCTGAACGACCCTGCAGTATCGAAAGGGGTCATCGAAAGCCTCACGGCGGAAGCTGAGCAGTATACGCTCATTTTACGCAGCGGAGAAGAGATACTCACGTTAAGTATTAATGCGGCTGCTTTCCATAAGCTTCATAAGAACGATTTAGTGGAAGTCACTTATCTTCACCAGAAAAAACAGGTAGTTCAATGCAGCGTATTAACCCGACAAGCTGACAATTTCATATAATAGCATAGCTTATGTTTGACATTTAATGGAATTGATTATTGACGTCTCATGATATAATATAATTAAGCAATCGTGTTTTTATCAATCACGTCCATGGAAAGGAGAGGTGGAACTTATGCGTATTCTTAAGGTAAATGACAATACGGTTCGCATTTTTATCTCCTTTACCGAGCTCGCAGATCGCAATATATCTCTTGCTGACTTGTTTCAACGTTCCGCGAGAACTGAACAGTTTTTTTGGGAATTGATTTCAAAAGCCAGAGATGAGGTAGACTTTAGTTTAGATCAGCCTTTCTGGATCCAGGCTACTGTTGCTTCAGAAGATGAATTTGTCATAACGGTAATTAAGCAGGAAGAACAAATTGATGCGGAAATTAACCATATTATTCAAACCGCTTTTGGAGAAAAGAAAAAGAATCCACGCCCTTCTCCGAAGTTTGCGTCTGAAAAGCAATGGGTATATTTGTTTGAAGAATTCGAAGATGTTATTTCCGCAGTCCGTCTTTTGCCGGGGATTCTCCAGCTTCAATCCGCGTTGTTCCAATATGAGGGTGAATATTACCTGACAATCAGCAATATTGGAAACCCGCGTAAAAAGAAACTGGCTGAAGCGATACTGGATGAATTTGGGGAATCTGTCATGACCACGGATACTTTTCTCAAAGAGCACGGTGAAACGATTATCGAGGAAGATGCCGTAAAAATCTTAAAACGCCTCGAGAAAAAGAAAAGGAGCTAACAGCTCCTTTTGTTTTGGGTACTAGCCGGCAGGATTGAAATGGCCTGCCTTGTAGAGCTTGCGGATACTGATCAGGCAATCCGGGCAAACGGGTTGCTTTTTAAACAACAGAAGCTGATCCTTGCCATTGCAGAAAATGCATTTCGATTTTTTTTTTGCTTGAAACACGCAGAAGTCGTATATTTTTGTTCCGGACGGCTCCATTGCCTTTCCCCCTTGGATTTATTTCAGTGGGCTGAAATGTTATTATGATAATATTAAACGATCCGGCTTGTCGAAATCCTAAAAAAAACCAAGCGGGTAAGAATGAACATTTTGTCTTAGATTGCAGAATTCGGGGTGTTTTTTTGAGAAACAGCAAACTGCGTCTTCTTCCTCCGGTAAACGAGGTCATTGCCGAATTAGCAAAAACCGATGCCTGTAACGGTTATGAACTTTCGGCAATTACCTGGGCTGTAAGGAAGGCTTTGGAAAAAGCCAGAAAGATTCTTTTGGATGATCTGAATCAAGATGGTGAAGAATTGAATAGTGGAAAAACTAAAAAACTTCAGAATTTTTTGCACTGTCAGCCTGAAGAATTTGTACCGGTCTTTCGAGCGTGGTTGTATAAGGAGATCCGGGCAGAATTGAGAGGTTACGGAAGTATGAAGAGAGTCATCAATGCTACAGGTGTAATTCTGCATACGAATTGCGGACGAGCACTGCTTGCTCCGGAAGCCGCCGCTTATGTCGCGGAACAGGCTGTTGTTTACAGCAATCTTGAGCTTAACCTTGAAACCGGAAATCGCGGTTCGAGGTACAGCCATATCGAAGAAATTCTGGCAGAGCTGACCGGGGCCGAGGCATCCCTTGTTGTGAATAACAATGCAGCAGCGGTACTTTTAATCATGAATACTTTTGCCGTCCATAAAGAAGTCATTGTTTCCCGCGGAGAACTGGTGGAAGTCGGCGGATCTTTCCGCATTCCTGAAGTGCTCAAAGCAGGAGGGGCAAAACTGGTGGAAGTCGGAGCAACGAATAAGACCTGGCTGAAGGATTACCAGGAGGCGATTGGCCCGGAGACGGCGATGCTGCTGAAAGTACATACCAGTAATTATCGGATTCAGGGATTCCAGCATGAAGTTCCGGTTGATGAGCTTGTGGTGCTCGGTAAAGAGTCGGGGATTCCGGTTGTCGTGGATCTTGGCAGCGGCAGTTTCCTGGATGGATCGGAATATGGTCTTCCGCAGGAACCGACGGTGCAGGATACGCTGAAAAGCGGAGCTTCACTGGTCTCTTTCAGTGGAGATAAACTTTTGGGAGGCCCTCAGGCCGGAATTATTATTGGCAAAAAGGAACTGATTGATTGCTTGAAAAAAAATCAGCTTACTCGGGCTTTGAGAGTTGATAAGCTGGTTCTGGCTGCCTTGATTGGAACGCTCCGTTTCTATCAGAGAGGGGAAATCGGTAAAATACCTGTCTGGAATATGCTTTCCCATACAAAAGATGATCTTCGGAAAGACGCGCTGAAGCTTAGTGAAATGCTTGCCGGCCTGCCCGGTTTGGAAATACAGGTTATGGACGCTGAATCCTGCGTCGGAGGCGGGGCTTTTCCGACGGCGGTGCTTCCGACTTACGTATGTGCGGTAAAGCCAAAGCAGAATTCCGTAGTTGATCTTGAAAGTTTTTTAAGACAGGGAGACGTACCTATTCTTGCCCGCATTGTGAAAGATGCAGTTGTTTTTGACCCTCGGACGCTGCTTCCGGAGGATTATCAGGTGATTGCAGACCGTTTACGGGAATGGAATCCGTGACAAAATACTCGTACAGCATTCTAAAATTTCTTACTAAATTGTTGATTTATCCTTTTGTATTTTATATTAGGTCTGCAGATCATGTTGTGATATAATTGCTTTTGAAAAAAACAAAGTGAGCAACAAGGAGAAAACGAAAGGAGGGAAAGCAATGTCCGGTGACAAAATAAGACTGACGCAGTACTCGAGCAAATCTGGCTGAGGGTGCAAGATTGGTCCTGGTGACCTGGCACAAGTTTTGTGTCACTTTCCAAAACAAACGTCCAACCCGGATCTTCTGATCGGCTTTGATACGTCAGATGATGCGAGTGTCTACCGTCTTAATAACAATCAGGCGATCGTCCAGACAGTTGACTTTTTTACTCCGATCGTTGATGATCCATATTCTTTCGGGCAAATTGCCGCAGCCAACGCCCTCAGTGATATCTATGCCATGGGTGCGCGTCCGCTGACTGCGCTGAATCTTGTTTCTTTTCCGATTGATAAGCTTGATAAAAGCATATTAATGGAGATACTAAGAGGGGGAAAAGACAAAGTTGAAGAAGCCGGAGCCTTAATCATCGGTGGGCATTCGATCGATGATCCTGAACCGAAGTATGGTCTGTCCGTAACAGGCATTATTCATCCTGATCGGGTGCTGACTAATTCCAGCGCCAGGGAAAACGATTTGCTCGTTCTGACAAAACCATTAGGACTTGGGATTATCACGACTGGGATAAAAAACGGGATTGTCCCAGCAACGGATGAGAAAGCCGCCATTGAGGTCATGGCACGGCTGAATAAGGAAACGTCGGAGATTGCAGTCCAGACCGGAGTAAATGCCTGTACGGATATTACCGGCTTTGGTCTGTTGGGACATCTTCACGAAATGATGAAAGCCAGCGGTATGCAGGCTGAGATATTTGCAGGGAATGTTCCGGTTTTGGACTGTGCCTGGGACTGTCTAGAGAAAGGAACAATCCCCGGAGGAACATTGTCCAACCTGATTTATCTCGAGGATTATCTGGATGCAGAGTGCAGTCTGGACTGGAAATTGATCCTCGGTGATGCTCAGACTTCAGGTGGGCTGCTTCTGGCAGTGCCTGAAGAAAAAATTGAAACGCTAATCACGGAATGTCATAACAGGAATGTGCATTCTGTCGAAATCATTGGCAGAATATCGAAGGGAGAACCCGGAAAAGTATTAATTCGTGGGGGAACCCATGCCTTTACCAAGACAACGATAAATGGAGTGGGACAGACTTGAGGAAAAAAATAAAAAAAGGAAAGCTTTTACGATCATTGCAGTTCTGCTCGCAGGGATTATTGCCGGTTCGGCTGCCTTTGGCTACTTTTTCTTAAATCAAGGAAGTACAGGTATGTGGGAGAGTACAGAAAACGCAAGTACGGACTCTCTTAACAAACGGATAAGCTTCCTGTTAATCGGCGCAGACAAAAGGCCCGGACAGACTTCCTATAATACGGATACTATTATTGTTGCGAGTGTGGATCCTGATACGAAATTAATTTCTCTCTTGTCCATTCCCAGGGATACCAGGGTCAGCCTTCCCGGATCAAATTCTTACATCAAAATTAATTCGGTCGTGATGTACCGAGGAATTCCTGAGCTGATGGATGAGGTTACCGAACTGACGGGCATACTGCTTGACGGCTATGTCGTAACCAATTTTGACGGTTTTAAAAGTATTATCGACACAGTGGGCGGAATTGAACTCGATGTTGAAATGGATATGTACAAAGAGACCGGAGACGAAGTTGACGGCGTGATTGACCTGAAAGCCGGAGAGCAGCATCTGACCGGGACTCAGGTGCTCCAGTATGCTAGATTCCGGGGAGACAGCACCGCGGACATCGGCAGAACTGCACGGCAGCAGAAGGTTTTGAAAGCAGTGGCCAAAGCAGTCCTGCAGCCCTCAACCATTATTAAACTACCCAAGCTTATTCCTCAAATCAATGAAGTTGTTGAAAGCGATCTGAAACTCGCGGATATTCTAAGACTATCCAAGGCAGCTGCGGCTTTCGACAGTTCAAACATGGTGAATCAAACACTGCCTGGCTATGGACTTTATCTTGACAATATCAGTTACTGGGAAGTCAATCCCGATCATGCCAAACAAGTGACTAAGAATCTTCTGCTCGGGATTACCACCGATATAACCATCGACGGGACAGTCCTCGACCTGCTGAGCCCGGAACTTCGATCCCATATCACGGTACCCGGAGGCTCTTCAGATCCAAACGGCACCGCATCTCCAGGTCACGATGACTCGGGCAGTACGAGCGGGAGCAGTAAAGAATCATCCGGAGCAGCGTTGAATGACGGAAGTACGGGAACAAGCGGCGGAACCGGTACGGACATTGGACAGGGTACGGGTAGTCCGGACCAGGGCAACAGCTTGGGGCAGGATGAAAGTAATTTGAACAATGGCAATGCTTCAAATAAAAAGACGAAGGAAATAAAGCTATTAATCATTCCTGAATAATTCTCTTGTAGACAAATATCGAAATAGTCAGTAAAATGAGAGAGAATAATCATAAAATACTGTAATCATGCTATTACAGTATTCTTTTTTTAAAAAAATTATAAATTAACAGATAATCTTTGGCTAATTTTCGTTAATAATCTAATACATTTATTTAATATATATGTTTTTTTAGGACTAAAGTCCTGTGTGCTTTGTTTTTGAAATAAGACTATTTTTCCAGGTTGTTTAAGGAGAGTGCGGGCCATGAAAGAAATGATTGCAACAGGTAAAACGTTGGAAGAAATCAGAGAGAGATGGTCTCGGGAATGGGGCTGTGATCCTGAAGCGCTGCAGATAGAGACCATAGAGAAACCGGGAGTCTTCAGCAGACTCTATAAGGTAAAAGTAATTTTGCCGGATTCGGATAAACAAAATTTTCCGCAGGAAGATACTCAGGAGGAAGATACCCGGGTCCTCTGGGATCAAGTCAAATATACGATTTATCCCGGATCGCAGGTGCAAAGCATCGTTCCTTATCCACATGCTGGGAAATTATTTATGCTGGGCAACGAAATTGGATATGAAATGCCCGTTAATAAAGGTGATACCTTTGAATTCTATCCTTTGGTCCAGCAGGGTGGACTTTCCTGGGGAATCTCAGTTGAGCCGGATGGCAGCAAAGCTGTCGCGAGAGTCAGACACGCCCGTGCGGGTAAATTCGTCCTAGCCAATTCTCTCCCGAATTATTCGCAGTTTGTACTGGAACAACATGTTTCCTTTGACGCTTCCCCTGAACCTGATGAGCTGCCAACGGAAGCAAACCTGCTGAAAGAAATCAATGACAAAGGAATTGTTTATGGAATAAAGAGCAATCTTTGGGCGGATTTTATGGCAGTCGATGGTGAAAGGGAAATTGTCATCGCTGAAGCAACCCTGCCGATTCCAACTGTTCAGCCCCAGCTAATCGACTATGTTGGTGAACCCGTATTTCAGAATGAAGAAAGCAATGAAGAAAAAATTGATTATTTCGCCTGTAAGATTGTCCTTTGCCAGAAGGATGATATTCTGGCCAGGAAGATCCCGGGTAAAGAAGGGGTCCCCGGTACGAACATTTTCGGAAAAGCCACTCAGGTTGATAAAATCAAAGACTTCATGATTACAATGAAGAAGAATGTCTATCTGACTGAGAATATGGAAGTTAAAGCCTCCTGTTCCGGTACACCGGTAAGGGTCAATAAAAATACATACTTAGTTGAAAACGCGTTTATTCAAAACAAAGATGTTGATCTGAGTACCGGAAGCATCGACTTTCCAGGCGATGTGTTTATCGGGGGCAATGTTGCGGACGGACTGTATATTCATTCCTCCGGCACAGTCAAAGTACAGGGTTCTGTCTCAGGCGCTGATATTAAAGCGGAAACGGGACTGGCAGTAAGAAATAATATTATAGCCAGTAAAATACTTGTCGGAGAGAAACATGTCTCTAGATCCGAGTTTATCAAAACCATGCAGGAAGTCAGTGAAGGGCTTGCGCTCTGTGTTCATCAGATTGAGCAGCTGCAGGGAGTATCCGCCAATACGAGTGTTGGCCAGCTGTTCAAGGTCATCCTGGAGAAGAATTTTCAACAATTGCCAAAGAAGGTTGAAGAGCTGGAGAGACTGCTTAACAGCCAGGAACGCGGGTTTGTATCCCCGGAGCTTGATCAGGCGATACGTTCGGTGAAGCATTTTATGATCGGATTAGGACCGCTTCAACTTAAAGATACGCTTTATCTTAAAAATGCCCTGAAGATTGTAGGTTTCTTCATGGCCACCAAAGGACTGGCCGCCTCGGCCAGTGTTCTTTGTGACGTCAGTTATGTCCAGAACTCTGAAATCAGCTGCGCCGGCGATTTCTTCTGCCATAAAGGCGTGTACAATTCCATTTTAAAAATTGAAGGCTGTATGAAAATTCATGGTGTCTGCCGCGGCGGCGAGATCAGTTGCTCGGGTGATGTTTACATTTGGGAACTTGGCGGCTCGAATATCAGTGCCACGACAATCAAGGCATCCAAAGACAGCCATATCAATATTGAGTTTTGCCACGCCAATATTAAAATTTTCATTGGCAAAGAGCTGATCAAGATTGATGAACCGGCTCAAAAAGTTGATATTTTCAGGGACAAAGGGAACCTTCAGGTTGGAAAGCTAAGATGGGACGGTAGTACGCGCTAACGGGATCTGGCCAGTAACCGGCTGATATAGGGCAGCAGAGGAAGAACCATAAGCGAAGACAGGATGTTAAAAATTGTATGACCGTTGGCAATCTGGCGGCTTAGGCTTCCTCCAAGGAACCTGATCATCTCGGTCAGCGGATCCAGAAGCGGGTAAAACATCAGAACGCCAAAAACGTTAACGAACACATGAAATA
Organism: Dehalobacter restrictus DSM 9455; assembly: GCF_000512895.1. Taxonomy (NCBI): domain Bacteria; kingdom Bacillati; phylum Bacillota; class Clostridia; order Eubacteriales; family Desulfitobacteriaceae; genus Dehalobacter; species Dehalobacter restrictus. The sequence continues at coordinate 2,255,844 of NZ_CP007033.1, read as the reverse complement.
ACGCAACCCATTGAGCTGATCTTGAGGTAAAAGCTGAGACAATCAAAGCGGTGAAGCAGGTCCCGATATTGGCTCCGAAAATAAACGCAAGGGAGGTTGGCAGATCAAGCCAGCCTCTTTCTGTTAAAACCATCACAAGGCCTGCCGTTGCACTTGAAGAATGCAGGGCCGCCGAGAGAACGGTACCTGCCACAATGCTTTCAAGATAGCTGCTGTTTAGATGGAGTAGCCGTTCCTGGAAATATGAGGTCGAGGCAAGCGGGATCATCGCGGATTCCAAAACGGAAAGAGAGAAAAACATCAGGCCTAAGCCGGCCAACGCATAGCAAAAGAATTTTATTTTGCCTTTCAGCAGCCAGAACCCTAGAAATCCGGGCGGGACCAGCCATATGGCGAAATCCTTGAGCGGCAAAGACAAAAGCTGGGGCGTTACCGTGCTGCCAATATTGCTTCCGAGGATCAGTCCGAACGTATTTTGAAAGCTTAACAAACCGGCGTCAACAAAGGAAATTGCCATTACGGTCAGCGCTGTGCTCGATTGCAGGATACTTGTCGCCAGAATGCCGCTGATGAATCCTCTCCCGGTGGTTGCGGTGAATCTCTGCAGAACGAGCTGGAAATAAGACCCTGTGAATTTTTCCAGGCCATCTCTAAGAATTTTTATTCCTGTCAATAATATCATCAGGCCTAAAAAAGTAAAACAGATGGGGACAAGCATCAGCAGCTCCTTCAGCTTTTCAGAATAAGATTACTCGGTTAATTCTATTCGCTTGAACCAGCCGCATGTCTGAATTATCAAACGCTAGTACAACTTTCGTTAAATAATTACACAAGCAGCCCTAACAACATGATTTTTAATATATATATTTCTGTTAAATAACAAAAAAACTTGCGACCATCTGCCGCAAGTTAAGAAAAGAGAGGAGTGGGGATAAAATTGGAAAACGTGAGACTAATATCATTGTGTCCTGTTTTCTAAGAAACTATGCAAAAGTTTTTTTGCAGGAATTTGGTGCTTTTTATGGAAAATAGATTGCATACAGATGTTTCATATTCCGCCGGATAATCTTTAGATAGAATGAATCATTCGATCTAAGATTTAAAAAAAGTATTAAAGGTTACGAGGTAGGTTATGCTTGATTTACATGTTCATTTGCTCGGGCATCTTGACCGGGAAGTAACAAGGGGAAATATCCGTCTTTTTCTTGACGAGGCTAAAAAGAAGAATTTAGTTCAGATTGGTTTTGCAGATCATGATATGTACTGGAATGACCTAAACCTGGATCTGATCAGGGAAGTCGCCGAAGAGTATCCTGAATTGCAGGTGAGAATAGGTCTTGAGGTCGACTATCGGGAAGAAAATGAAGAACTGATCCGCAAACGGATTAGTTCATATCCCTTTGACTATACGATCGGTTCTGTCCATGAAATTAGCGGATGGTTCTTCGATTATCCCGAGGAAGAAGAAGAACATCTTAGGCGGGACCCTGACAGCTTGTACCTGGAGTACTTCGCGCTGGTGGAAAAAGCAGCTGCCAGCGGAATGTTTCAGATTATCGGGCATTTCGATTTGATCAAACTGTTCAAAATCAGGCCGCGGACAGACGTAAGGATTCTTGCAGGCAGGACCCTGGAAACGATTAGGAAGCAAGGACTGGCCATCGAAGTCAATACCAACGGACGGTATAAGCCTGTGCAGGAATTTTATCCGGAGCCGAAACTGCTTGAACTGATTTACCAGATGGGCATCCCAATCACCCTAGGCTCAGATGCGCATGAACCAAGTACGGTGGGACGTGATCTTGAAGAGGTTGTCCAGCAGTTAAAGCTATTCGGCGTAAAAGAAATAACCGGGTTTGCGGGGCAAAGACCTCATGCTTTGATGTTTAAAAACACGCTGATTGGAGAATAATAGAACTAAACATTGACGTTAATTGTTAATTGCGTTTCTTTGTTCACAATAACACAAATGGGAGATGGAAATTCAATGATTGAAAGATGCCGTTCCTGCGGACACGAACACGATGATATTTCCAGGGTCACATTTCGCCGCAACCACGTCAGCAACCGGATGCTTCCATACTGTTCCTATTGCCTGAGGAGATTATACAAGGTGCCATACAGGCCTTAGTATTTCAAATATTTTAAGGTTTGCATGGCAATCATTTTTCTTTCCGGAAATAGCTTAGCTCAAAAATACACTTGTCTTTTTGTCTGCACTTTGATATAGTTGCTGGTGAAATAGGAAAAGGAGGGTTGGGACTATGGCATACATTATTACTGACGACTGCACAACATGCGGATCCTGTGTCGATGAATGTGCAGTAGGAGCTATTAGCGAAGGCGACGGCAAATATGTCATCGATGCTGATACCTGTGCAGAATGTGGCGCTTGTGTAGACGCTTGTCCTTCTGGTGCAATTATTGAAGGATAATTAAATACTGCAATAAAGAAAGAGTATCTGAAAGATGCTCTTTCTTTTTATTGACGGCATTTGTCCAGTGGGTATATAATACAAATAATTATAATGATTCTAAAAATAGACTAAATTTATATACAAACTCAAAGCTTCTCAACAATTGACGAAAGGAATTGAAAGCCGTGAATGCTGTCGAAATTCTAAAGGGATTAAAGGATAAGGGAATACGCTTTACTCCCCAAAGGCAGGCAATTTTGGAATTTTTATTAGTTACTGATTCCCATCCCACTGCGGAAGAGATCTACAAACAGGTGAAGACGAAGTTCCCCGGTGTGAGCCTGGGCACGATTTACAACACACTGAATATGCTCAAGGAACATGGGTTTCTTCTGGAACTTCCTTGTGGGGATATGTCCAGCCGTTTCGATGGTAATCCGGTAAACCATTATCATGTGATGTGTTCGAGATGTGGCAGGGTTGTCGATTTTCATAGCGCATTAATTGATATGGATGCAATGGTCACTGATAAAACAGGCTTTGATGTGCATACCCATAACCTGGTGTTTTATGGGGTATGTCCAGGTTGTCAAGACAGCAAAGAATAAGGCTCTCCGTCAAATGTTGGGGTGAACTTCTAAACAAGAGAACGCTAAATATGATGCTGGTAATAGTTTCAGACTGTTATCAGCATTTTTGATGTCCGTGGATGGATAAATGCCGCGGTCATAACATCTTTCTGATGGATATAAGTGTAACTAAGGCTGCCAAAGCTTGGCAGCCAAGTTTTCTAATTTTTTGCAGGTTTTTTTAGGGCTTTGCTCGAAATAAATATGAAAATGCAAGATTTTGCGAGGTTTTATGTTTAAAAGATTTACAGTCATACTTGTTTCGATGTTTATTATTGCTGCTCTTGCAGTATCCATATGCTGGGAAAACACTCCGGGTGTTGAACTATACAGTGATAACCCTGTCACTAAACCGTACAGGATTGCCCAGGACTTAGGCGGAAAATGGAATAGCTATTCAAGCTTAAGACAGGCTTTGACCTATGAAAATGAGGCAATGGATAACATGATTGATGTTTTGGACCTCAACCAGGCCAAAGATTTGATTATACCTTCGAGTCAAGGGTTCGATGTTGCCGCTAAAAAATTTTCTGTTACCGGCAAATGGAGTTACAAGACGGCTCAGTTGGTTCTGGAAGGGGTAAACGGAAAGGTAAGCGTATTCTTAAACGGCATTGATGATGTGAATTTGATCGGTGAAGTTGAAGGAAACGGCGGCGTATATATTTTAAACTTTCCTGCCTCCAGATTTGATTTCAGCAAGGAAAACACGTTGTACCTGAAGGCTGAGAAGAACAGCGTTCAGCAGAACAGAATTTTTGGCTGGTTATGGCCGGAACAAGGAAAAATTACCGGTCAGGTACGCTTGGAGGCAGTATCAGAAACGACCATTGATTTATCGAGCATAGCTGTTTCGTATGATTCAGCGAAAAAGCAAGTGAAGGCCCGCGTGAAGATCAAGCATCACGATATGCTGGAGCAAGGACCTTGGGTCTTAAACGGAGCTTTAACCGCTAATCAGCAGAAGCTCGCCGAATGTGTACTTCCGCTGAGTACCAACGGCAAATTTGAGCAAGACGCGGAGCTGGTTTTTCAGGTGCCGACTGCGCATTCCTGGAGTCCGGAAGATCCTTTCCTGTATGAGCTTAATCTGAATATAACCAATAACCGCGGAGGCTATGACAGTCTTCAGCTCCCGGTCGGAATCCGTCAGCTGGGAACAGCAAACGGAAAATGGATAATGAACGGTACAGCCTTGGACGTCCGGGGCCAAATCATTTCCCAGGAACAGGATTACACAATTCGAAATCAGCGCCAGACGGAGACCTTTCTGAAGAACCTTAAATCCGGCGGCTATCATGTGATCTGCTTTATGGGCTTCTTCCCTGATGAGAGCTGGCTGTATGCCGCAGACAAGCTTGGCGTGGGCGTATGGCTGGAAATGCCTGTCGGTTTTACGGCGTCGTCTAAGATACCGGATCCGGCGGTTTTTGAAGATCTTGCTGCCGTTGCGGCAAAGCATCCGTCGGTATTAGCCTGGACGATTGCCAAAGGCATTGATGATTCCGCGGCTTCCTCAGAATACTTTCGGAAGGCTGGAGATATGATTTCCGGCTTTTCACAGTATCAACTTTCATTCCCAAAAGGTCCGGTTGATTCAAGCGTAACAGAGAATATTTTGATCCTGCCTGAAGGATTGCAGGGTGAATGGGGAAAACTGACTTATTATTCCGATGGGTCAGCCAACATGGTGCAACCATCAGATTCCAAATGGAAAACGGAAAAAGTTGCCGTAATTTTATGGCTGATCTGCCTCGTGTTTTTGAGCGCCCAAAACTTCTTCTCGATTAAATGGAAATACCAGGAGCTGTTTAATGATTTGCCCAAAAGGGCCGTGCGCAGAGCTTTTTTTTGGTGTTGTCTGTCGCTCGTGGCCCGCATGGGAACGCTCGGAGCGATTGTTGCTTCTCCACTTTTTAATTTGCCGGTCGATACCATACCGCCCTGGATTTCTTATGACTTCACCTGGCTTAAGGAAGTACAGGATCTCCCGTTCGCACTTGTCTGCATCCTTATCTCCTTCTTTTTGATCGTCTTAAGATTGCTGCAGGTTGGTGTTGCAGCTTCAGCCTTCCCTCAAAATCCGGGGACGTTGGGGCTGACATGCTGGATGGAAAGAAAATACGGCTGGATTGTTCTTGTTGGCGTTGCTTTCGTGCTGACAATATACGGCATGCCTTACTATTTCCCGATTGCGACGTATATCCTTCTGTCCGTTATATTCCTGCCTGCCAGGATCAGAGGCTCCTGGAAAGCCGGTGGGAAACACTCACGCCTGCTGATCGTTCCAGCCACAGTCTTTTTTGGCATTCTGATCACGTGTTCATGGCATTATCAGGATTTTTTCTATCTGATTCAAATGGTCTTGCCTAACATCGACTTTTCTTTTCATTTATTTTAATATTTATTACTAAATTCTAATCGCGATGAATTTGTTTGCTTCTTATAATGAAATATTTTATAATAGCATTGAACTAACTTGTACAGGAGGAACTCGAATGATCACGAAAGATATGGTTATCGGCCAGGTTCTCAGACAATACCCGCAAACTGCAGAAATTTTTGTGGCACTTGGTATGCACTGTCTGGGATGCCCGTCTGCAACAAGGGAGAGTGTTGAAGGCGCTGCGATCACGCATGGCAAAAACCCTGATGATCTGGTGGCAGAGCTTAACAAAGCCGTCGGACAGTAAGGACTCTAAATACACTCTAAGTGCCCCGATCATTCTCACAACAACAAGGCTCTGCGGTATATTCCGCAGGGCTTTTTTAGTGTATCATAAAAGTGTAAGCATTTTTGATAGAACTAAGTGCAGGTGAGATCGGTATTAACCTCAGGAGTTTGAGTGAAGGAGTGGAAGGATGTACGGTCTTGTTTTGGAAGGCGGAGGGGCAAAGGGCGCCTATCAGATTGGAGCCTGTAAGGCGATGCAGGAATTGGGCATAAGCTACGGGGCAGTGGCCGGTACGTCTATCGGGGCGCTGAATGGAGCGATGATTGTTCAGGACGAACTGGATAAAGCGTATGAGCTGTGGTATGAGATGTCTCCCTCGAAGGTATTTGATATCGAAGAAGTACGGCTGGAAGAACTTAAAAAGTTGGACATATCCCATGATGGACTGCTTTACTACATGAAAAAGACCAAGGAGATTGCCTCCAGCAAAGGCCTGGATATCACATTTATCAAAAAACTGCTTCAGGAAATCGTGGATGAAGACAAGCTTAGAGAATCCAAAATGTTGTTCGGATTTACGACGGTTTCCCTGTCGGATATGAAACCCATGGAATTTTTTCTCGAGGATGTCCCCAAGGGCAAAGTTGTAGAATATTTACTGGCAAGCTCAAACCTTCCTGCTTTTCAGCAAGAAAAAATTGACGGAAAACACTATCTTGACGGCGGTTTCTATGACAATCTGCCTTTAAACATGCTGGTGGGCAAAGGTTTCAAAGAGATCATTGCTATCAGGACCAACGCGCTGGGCCGTCGCAGAAAGCTTACGGACAGGGAGGTTCATGTTCAATATATTTCTCCCGCCGAGACGCTTGGCAGTATCCTGGATTTCAGCAATGAACAGGCCAGATACCATCTTGAACTTGGTTATTACGATGTTATAAGGCAGTTCAGGCGTCTGAAAGGCCAAAAGTATTATATCGAACCAACAGGGGATGAGGACTTTTTTATTCGCATGATGCTGTCTCTCGGTGAGAAAAAAATTTTGGCGTTGGGAGAAAAGCTGGGCTTTAAAGGCATTCCTTACAGGAGGATGCTTTATGAATATATTATACCGAAGATTGCTGCTTTGCTCGATATGAAAAAAGAAACAAGTTATGAGGAAATGGTAATTGCTCTTTTGGAATTTATTGCCCTGGAACAGGATATTTATCGGTTTCGAGTCTATTCGTTTCAGGATTTTCTGGAATTGGTCAGTACGAATTTACGGGAAGTGAAAACAAAAAGCAGCGGGGAAGCATTCGCCCTGCCTGCTTTCGTGAAGCAAAGCGGCGTTCTGCCCAAGATGGTGAAAAATCTGATTCTGCGGGAACTGATTCGTGAACTTTTCCAAGAACAGAATTTTGCTGCTGCGATCCTGCCAAATAAAAATTCGCAGGACATTACCTAACCATTATGTTTGGATTTTTTTGATTAGCGGATTAAGGAAAACATGAAAGATAGGGACTAAATTCCTATTTTTTTGTTTTCTTTTTTTTGTAGCAGGAATTCTCAGAAAAATAGAGAATATGTGGGGTATAGTGGGTTGAAGTGGTAAGTTAGTGGTGCCTGGTGGGGTGAAGATTATGTTCATGGGGGAATTTCTCCATACGATAGACAATAAAGGCCGTCTGATCATACCGGCAAAGTTCAGAGAGCTTCTTGGCAATAAGTCGTTTATTACCAAGGGGATGGAGGACTGTCTTTTTCTTTATCCTGAAAACGGATGGTTTGATTTTGTGGAGAAGCTGAAACAGCTTCCGGTATCGCAAACCAGAGCCCGTGAATTTACCCGCTTGTTCTTTTCCAGCGCTGCCGAGTGTGAATTTGATAAACAGGGGAGGATCTTGGTACCTGCAAATTTGCGGGAGCGTGCTTTTTTGGAAAAAGATGTCGTTGTTGTCGGTGTCATGGATAGAATCGAGGTCTGGGATTCCTTGAAATGGAGAGAATACAGCACCAACGCTGCCAAAAATTATGAAGATGATGCTGAGTCCCTTGCTGCAATGGGTTTAATGATCTAGAAAAATACACCATCGTACATAGGGTAAACGAAAAGTGGGTACGCTTGCGATAAAGCAAAGGAAGGAATGGCTCTCAAGTGGTTTTTGAACACAAAAGCGTCCTGCTGCAAGAGACAATTGAAATGCTGTTTACAGACCCTGACGGACTATACGTGGACTGTACGCTGGGGGGAGCCGGACACTCGGCACTGTTGCTCCAGCGGTTGAGTGCTTCGGGCAGGCTGGTATGTTTTGATCAGGATGAAACTGCTGTTGCCAATGCCCGTATGAAGTTCACCAATAACTCAAGAGTCACTGTTTTTCAAAAGAACTTTGTGGAACTTGAGGATACGATTCGAGCGAATAGCTTATTGCCGGTAGCGGGGATCATGTATGATTTAGGGGTCTCGTCGCCCCAACTGGATGAAGCGGAAAGAGGCTTCAGCTATATGCAGGATGCAGCGCTCGACATGCGCATGGACCGCAGAAAACCGCTTACTGCCGAAGAAATCGTCAACAGCTGGAGTGTGGAAGACCTGACCGGAATCGTCCGGGATTACGGAGAAGAAAAATGGGCGCTGAGAATTGCAAAGTTTATTGGCGAAGCCCGAACTCACGATAGAATCAGAACAACAGGGCAACTTGTTGAAATCATAAAGAATGCGGTCCCTGCTGCAGCCCGCAGAGAGGGACCTCATCCTGCCAAGCGCACTTTTCAGGCTTTAAGGATTGCTGTGAATAAAGAACTTGAGGTACTGGAAGAAACATTGGATCAGGCTCTGCGTTGCCTGCAGGATGGCGGAAGAATAGCCGTCATTACCTTTCATTCTTTGGAAGACAGAATTGTTAAAAACAAATTTCAGTCCTGGATGGGCAAATGTACATGTCCGCCTTCTCTTCCGGTATGTTGCTGCGGGGCAAAACCCCTTGCGAGGCTGGTCAATAAAAAACCGATTGTTCCATCCAGGGAAGAGGAAAATGATAATCCCAGATCGCGGAGCGCCAAGCTTCGTACTGCTGAGAAACTTAAGGTCTAAATAGGGGGGGAGAAGAATACGATGTTAACAGCACAGAGAAAACTACAATTCAATGAATCCTTTGCCTATCAGGAATATGATCAAATTGTTGATAAAGGCAAGCCAAAGGCCAAAAAAGCCACCCCGTCCAAAAAGACCTCTCAGATGTTGAAGTACCGGGCCATAGCGCTCTTGGTCATGTTGGGGATCATTGGAATGTTCGGTCTGATTGGGGCCAAAACAGTACACATCACCGTGGTCAAAGCTGCGGAAATCAAAGCCCTGCAAAAAGAAATTCAGACCCTGAACGTAGAAAATGATCTGTTGCAGGTTGAAGTCGACAAGCTCAGCTCCGTTTCCAGAATTGAAAAGGTTGCTCTGGCGATGGGCATGGAGAAGCCGGAAGGAACGATCTATATCGCCAGCAGCCTGATCCAGCCTGAGAGTACAGCAGAGGTTGACCAAACTCAGAAGACTGCGGCGGTGCCGGATGAAGGCAAAGCCAATTCTATACTTGGAAATGTATTCAGCATATTTTCTAGTTTTTTTGCTTCAACCCAAAGATAGCGTCGCCTGAGTTTAATCTACCTCTGTTCAAAAGGGGTAGATTTTCTATGGTGCAATACATCAAGACGCGTAAAAGAATTCTCTTATTATTTGGGCTATGCAGCCTTTTCCTGCTGATTCTGATTATCCGGCTCGCGTTTGTTCAGCTGCGGGACGGCCCTTTTCTAAAAGACCTGGCGGATGCCGAGCATTACCGCGGCGTTCCGGTCGCAGCTAAAAGAGGCAATATTGAAGACTGCAACGGCAATATCCTAGCGATGAGTGTCAGTGCCCAGACAGTCTATGCGATTCCGGCCGAAGTCAGAAAATCCAAGAGGCAGGATGAAATAGCGGCCGGACTTGCCGCTATTCTGGATATGGAGCAAGGACAGGTCCTGCAAAAAATTACGAAACGGACTTCCGTCGAGTATGTCAAAAAGAAAGTATCTGCGGAAGCTGCGGCAGAGATCACCGGGAAAAATTTCCCGGGTATCGGTATTATCGAAGACAGTACACGGTTTTATCCGAATGGCTCACTGGCGGCGCATATTTTAGGTTTTACCGGAATTGACAGTCAGGGGCTGGAAGGAATTGAATACTCCAGGGATGAAGAGCTTACAGGAACATCCGGCAGCATCCTTACCGAATACGGGGCAAACGGCATAAAAATTCCCGGAGGCCAGCATGAATTTATCCAGCCGGTTCAGGGAAATACAGTCAAACTTACCATAGACAAAAACATCCAGGCTTTTGCCGAAAGAGAGCTGGCTAAACTGATGGCCGGCCAGGGTGTCAACATGGAAGGCAAAGTCCCAAAGAATGCCTCTATTCTTGTTATGGAGCCTTCAACAGGACGGATGCTGGCGATCGCTTCTGCACCCACTTATGATCCGAATAACTACCAAGCGTCCAATGCGTCAACCCGACGGAATATTGCAATTCAAAATGGCTATGAACCAGGGTCAACCTTTAAGATCATTACACTCGCAGCAGCGATTGAAGAGGGTGACTATAACCCGAAAGAAAGCTTTACAGATCCCGGTTATGCGACAATTTTAAACAAAAAAATCCGCTGTTGGAAAGCTGGCGGGCACGGAACTCAAACCATGGTGGAAGTTGTCGAGAACTCCTGCAACCCGGGATTTATTATGCTGGGGCAGCGCCTCGGGATGGATAAGTTTTATCAATATCTGACGGCGTTCGGTTTCGGGCAGAAGACAGGGATTGAAATGTCCGGAGAGGCGAAAGGTATCCTGGCCAAAAAGAAGAAAGCAACGGCCTTGGATCTGGCTACGATGTCCATTGGCCAAACCAATAATGTTACCCCTATTCAGCTCCTGACAGCAGTTTCGGCAGTTGCCAACGGGGGCACGCTGCTTGAGCCCCAGTTGGTTCAGGAAATCACGCTGCAAACGGGTCAAGTGGTTGTCCCATTTGCAAATAAGACGGTACGTCGGGTCATCAGTGAGGATACAGCTAAGCTCGAACGTGAAATCCTGGAGTCTGTCGTCACCAATGGCACGGGAAGAAGAACCTTTCTTCCCGGCTACCGGGTAGCCGGGAAAACCGGCACAGCCCAGAAAGTCGGCAGCGGCGGTTATATCCAGGGAGAATATGTTGCTTCTTTTATCGGGTTTGCGCCGGCAGATAATCCACGTCTAGCGATTCTGGTCGTCATTGATGGTGTCCCTTTCTACGGCGGGGTCGTGGCAGCCCCGGTATTCTCGAGCGTTATGCTCGATTCCCTGAAATATCTTGGCATCCAGCCTGATCTGAATGCTCCGCTCACTCCGGGAGAACCGCTTTATGGTGTGGAGTTTCCCGCTGTTAAAGAGGCCGCTACAGTGCCTTCCGTTTTGGGGTATTCTCCAGCTGAGGCTCAAAACGCCCTTAAAAAACAGGGATTCAACGTGAAAGTTGAAGGAAGCGGCGCAGTTGTAATTGACCAGATCCCGCATGGTGACGCAGAGATCGAAAAGGGTTCGACAGTGCTGCTTTATCTCGGAACGGAAACAGGTAAAGAAACCTTAGCTCCCTGGCTGGAAGTGAGTGACCCGGATGTGGAAGCGATTGAAAACCTGGGAGAGCGGATCCCGATCAGCCTGAATCCGGACCTGGCCGAATAAAGACGATAGGTCACAATCGGGATGGAGTTAGAAAAAAAAGCATGATTGTGGTAAGATAGCTGAGAAGAGGTGTAGCTCGTGTCTAGTTTTGAAAAAACACTGGCGGAAATCATTGACACTATGAAACAGGTTGAAGTGCTTGGAGATACGCAGACGGTAATTAATGGGATCGCTCATGACTCAAGAACGGTATCTCCGGGCAATCTATATGTATGCATTAGAGGTTATCAGGCGGACGGTCATGCGTTTGCCGAGGCTGCGGTCCGGGCTGGTGCTACAGCGTTAGCCGTGGAGGAGTTCTTGCCGCTAGCCGTACCCCAGCTTAAATTTACGGATACCCGGAAGGCTATGGGTTTTTTAGCTGCTGAGGTCTTCGGGAAACCATCCGACCGACTTGAACTTGTCGGTGTAACCGGGACGAACGGCAAAACCACAGTGACGCATCTGATTGAGCGGATCGTGCAGCAAAGCGGCAAGAAAACTGGTCTGATCGGTACACTTGGCAGCAGAATAGGAAACAATGCGTATCCCGGCCAGCATACCACGCCTGAATCGACGGAAATTCAACTTTTATTAGCTGAAATGGTTGCGGAAAATGTGGATCTCGCTGTGATGGAAGTATCTTCGCATGCGCTCGATTTGGGAAGAGTCAACGGCTGCGTATTCAATGCCGGGATTTTTACCAATCTGACACAGGATCATTTGGATTACCATAAGGATATGCAGGAATACCTCAAAGCGAAGGCGCTACTTTTCTCCGGCTTGAACGGCGGAAAAGCCGGCCAGCTGGCTGTGCTCAATGCTGACGACGGCTCCTGCGTTTTTCTGAAAGAACAGGCAGGTTGCAGGGTAGTCACGTATGGCGTTGACAACGAGGCGGACTACCGGGCTGTGAATATCAGGCTTTCAGACAGAGGTGTTGAATTTGACGTGCTTTTTCACGGGAAAAGCGCCGAACTTTTTTACAGTACCCCTGGTAAATTCAGTGTTTACAATGTCTTGGCCGCAATTGCCTGGGCACTGGAAAGCGGATATCCGACTGAGATTGTGATGCAAGCGCTTCACAGTATCAAAGGGGTTCCGGGCAGATTTGAGAGTATTCGCAAAGGCCAGCCTTTTCTGGTTATTGTCGATTATGCACATACACCGGACGGCCTGGAAAATGTTTTGCGTACGGCCAGAGAAATTACTGCTGGAAAGCTGATCACAGTATTTGGCTGCGGCGGGGACAGGGACCGAAAAAAAAGGCCGCTCATGGGAGAAGCCGCCAGCCGTTTTAGCGACTACATTGTCGTAACCTCAGATAATCCCCGGACTGAAGATCCTGATGAAATTATTGAAGATATTATTCCGGGGCTTAAATCAGCCAATTACAAGGTGATAAAAGACCGCCGCAGTGCGATCGACGAGGCCTGTATGGCAGCCGGTTCCGGGGACACGGTACTTATCGCCGGCAAAGGACATGAAGACTATCAGATTCTTGGCACGGAGAAAATACATTTTGATGACCGGGAAGAAGCAGATAAAGTTCTTAGGAGATTGGGTTATGTGGAATAGCGGTATAATTGCCGAAATTCTTGGCGGCAGACTTTACGGTTCGGAGTCGGCTTATTTTAAGGGATGCGTCATTGACAGCAGGGCAGCTTTCGAAGGAGTGCTGTTCACTGCGATCCGGGGAGAAAAGACCGACGGGCATCTATTCATCAACAAAGCTTTTGAAGCCGGGGCGTCAATTGCGTTGGCGGAAACCCGCAGCCTGGGAGAATTGGGGCTTCCGGTTATTCCCGCAGGCAAAGCAATCATTGCTGTGGAGGATTCTCTACGGGCTTTGCAGGATTTAGCCAGGGCGTGGAGAAAAACGCTGGATCCTGTGGTCATTGGGATTACCGGCAGCTGCGGCAAAACTACGACCAAGGATATGACGGCTGCCGTACTTGCTAAAAGCTTTAAGGTTCATAAAAATCTGGAAAACCATAATAATGAGATCGGGCTGCCACTGACCATCCTGAATGCACCGGCAGGAACCGAGATCATGGTTCTGGAGATGGGAATGCGCGGACTCGGGCAGATTAGGGCCCTTTGCCATATTTGCAGCCCTTCGGTTGCTGTGATCACGAATATCGGGACAACACATTTGGAGTTGTTAGGATCACAGGAGAATATTGCGAAGGCCAAATGGGAACTGGTTGCCGCTCTGTCGGAAGGAGGCATAGCCGTGCTGAATGCAGAGGATGCGTTCAGTGTCAACAAGGCAGCCGCTGCTGATGTGAAAAAAGTCTTCTACGGGATTTCCGGTAAATATGCGTCTCCAGATGTTTATGCTGTCAATATCCACAGCTCCGGGACGCTAACGACGTGTTTTGAAGTTGTATCCGGCGAGGACAGAGCTGAGGTTCGCCTCCCGCTGCCAGGAGAGCACAATGTGCTCGATGCACTGGCGGCTTTGAGTGTTGGGCTGGCTAAAGGGGTATCCCTGGCTGAAGGAGCCAAAGCACTCGAGGAAATGGAACTGTCCAAAATGAGGCTTGAGATTCAGCAGGGCGTTTTCGGGAGTACGATCATTAATGACGTGTATAATGCAAATCCTACCTCCATGAAAGCTTCACTGCACGTGCTGGCTGAAAGGGGAGGGGCAAAGACGATCGCAGTGCTTGGCGAAATGTATGAATTGGGGGATTCTGCCGTCCCCGGTCACCGGGATGTCGGTCGGACTGCTGCGAAGTTGGGAATCAACACGCTGATCACGGTCGGCAAAATGGCTGAAGATATTGCGCAAGGAGCCTCGGAGGCAGGCTTCCCTGTCTCCGGCCTTCATGTTTGCAGCGAATGCGCTGAGGCCGCTTCGCTTGCGAAGTCACTTATTAAGGAGATGGGTAGTGACGTGTGGATTTTAATTAAGGGGTCTCGCGGCATGAGGATGGAGCGCGTGAGCGGTGCGCTTTGTCAGGAAGAGTAGACGACGATATTTTTTCGGGTTGGTCTGCGAGCCACAATACCGCAATTCGCCGAAAAGCGGTATTGTGGCCTGCAGACCTACCCCAATGACTAAGTTATTTTAGCTAAGAAAGGAACATTCGGGAAGTGACGGAAAAAATCTATTTGGCGGCAGGAATTGCCCTGCTGGTAAGTCTTCTGGCGGGACCTTTTTTGATTCCGGTTCTGCGTACGTTAAAATTTGGTCAAAGTATTAGGGCAGATGGTCCCAAACGGCATCTTGCCAAGGCCGGGACACCGACGATTGGCGGACTTATATTTCTTATTGGAATAACAGCCGGGGTGCTGATTATTGCGGAAAAACCTTATTCACCCGGAATAATAACCATGCTCCTTGTGACCTTGGGCTTTGGCTTGCTTGGTTTTCTGGATGATTTTTTAAAAGTAATTAGGAAGCAGAACCTTGGCTTACGAGCATGGCAGAAACTGACCGGGCAAATCCTGCTTGCGGTGATATTAGTCGGAGTATCCACCCTGTACCTTGGTAGGGGTACAGCGGTAGAACTTCCGTTCACTGCTTTGGAAATAGATTTAGGGATTTTCTATTATCCGCTGGTCATACTTATTGTGGTGTATATGTCCAATGCGGTTAACCTGACAGACGGACTGGACGGACTGGCCGCAGGCTGTACAGTTATTTCAGCTGTCGGCTATGTTGGCATCGCTTATCTGGCTGCGCGGACAGGATTTATTGACGGCATCGATGTTTCTTCCAGCGACCTCGCGGTTTTTGCCGCGGCCATTGCGGGAGGCTGTCTGGGATTCTTAAGGTTTAACATTCACCCAGCCAGGATCTTTATGGGCGACTGTGGATCACTTGCTCTGGGCGGAGCGCTGGCTGCGGTCTCGGTCCTCAGCAAGAGTGAATTTGTTTTGCTGATTCTCGGCGGGGTCTTTGTCCTGGAAGGTCTGTCCGTTGTTTTTCAGGTTGTTTCTTTTCAGACCCGGGGGAAGAGGATATTTCGGATGAGTCCGGTGCACCATCATTTTGAATTGGGCGGCTGGAGCGAAAAAAAGGTTGTACGTGTTTTTTGGCTGGCTGCAGCCATCTTTACGTTGATTGGGGTTAGCGCCTTTTGGTTGATGATCAATTAAGGTTGGAGGGATCGTACTGTGGAATTAGCCGGAAAAAGAGTATTGGTCGTAGGCGGCGGCAGGAGCGGCCTGGCTGCGGCCCGGAAGCTTCAGGGCAAAGCGGCGGAGGTCTTTCTTACTGATATGCAGCCTTTGGCCAAGCTTACAGGTATAGATGAATTGAAACTGGACGCTGCTCATCTTATTTTGGAAAGGGAACCGGAGCTGAAGGATATCAGGCCCGATTTACTGGTTTTATCACCGGGGGTTTCCCCGTTCCTGCCGTTTATACGGCAGGCTTCAGCGACGGGTATTCCACTCTGGAGCGAGGTAGAGCTTGCTTTGAGGGATTCAAGGGCAGTGATTACCGGCATAACCGGAAGCAATGGCAAAACGACGACCACGACGCTTGTCGGAGAGCTGGCTAAGGAAACCGGACGTGAGACGGTCGTCGCTGGGAATATAGGGCTTGCTTTATGCGGCCAAGTTGAACATCTTGATCAGAACGGAATTGTCGTTGCAGAGCTTTCGAGCTTTCAGCTGGAACTGATTAATAAGACCAGGGTGAACATTGCGATCTTTTTGAACTTGACACCGGATCATCTGGACCGGCACGGTTCACTGGAGAAATATGCTGCAGCTAAAGCCAGGATTCTTGAAAACCAGACGGAACAGGATTTGGCCATCCTAAACTGGGATGATCCGACTGTTAAAGAATTAGCCGCTATAGCCAAGGCCCGGGTGGTATTCTTCAGCTTGAAGGAAAATTTGCCAGACGGAATCTGCTTAAATGGAGAGGATATTGTCCTGAAAAAAGATCATAGCGTTGCCGCGACGATCATCGGACGCAAGGAACTGCTGTTGAAGGGTGGCCATAATCTTGAGAACGTGATGGCTGCAGTGGCAGCTGCGCTCGAGTTCGGACTCGATATCTCCAAAATTGCTGACGTACTGCGTCACTTTCGGCCGGTGAAACACCGCCAGGAAATCGTTGGCAGATTTGAAGATATTCTGTATATTAATGACTCCAAGGGAACCAATCCGGACTCATCAATCAAAGCCCTTCAGTCCTATGAGGAACCGATCGTGCTGATTGCTGGAGGTAAAAACAAAGGCCTTGATATGACAGAATTCTTGCAGGAAGCACGTATAAGGGTAAAAAGTCTGATTTTAGTGGGGATGGCGGCTCCAGAGCTCGAGGAGATTGCTGTCCGTTTAGGGTTCCCGAAAATTATCCGGACGCTTGATTTTAAGGATGCTGTCAGTATTGCTATTACCGAGGCAGTGCCGGGTGACGTCGTCTTACTGTCGCCAGCCTGTACAAGTTGGGATATGTTTAAAAGTTATGAAGAAAGAGGGGAATTGTTTAAGGATTTGGTGCGTAAGCATTATAGCGAACCCGAATGATTTTGGAGGGGGGAGCTATGTGATCCGAAAATTTCTAAAGGTCGACCCGGTTCTGCTAGGCGTGATTCTTATCCTGCTGCTGATCGGGATCATCATGACCTATAGTTCCAGTGCTGTGAAAGGCTACCTGTACTATGAGGATCCTTATCATTATTTCAAAGCGGATCTGCTGTGGGTGGCTCTGGGGCTTGCAGCCATGGGTGTCGCCGTTATGATCGATATCGCGTTTCTGCATAAGTGGGCGAAACCTATTTTATACACAGCTTTGGTTCTGCTGATCCTGGTTAAGATCCCGGGAATCGGCAGGACAGTGAATGGTGCAACCCGCTGGATTGGACTTGGTCCGATGTCCATCCAGCCTTCCGAAGTGGCGAAACTGGCCATGGTGCTGACCATGGCGAGGTTCCTTACCGTGAATCCTTATCAAATCAAGTCATTCCGTAAGGGCATCATCCCTTCCCTGGCTTTGCTGGGTGTGGTCTGTGCCCTGATTATGCTGCAGCCTGATCTCGGCACAACGCTGGTAATTGCCGCTACTGTTTTCTTTATGCTTCTGGCCGCAGGGGCCAGAATGTGGCACATGGCAGGCCTTGGTCTGGCCGGGCTGGCGATGGTGGTTGCCGCGATTGCAGCTGCTCCGTACAGAATGCGCAGGATCTTTGCTTTCCTTGATCCATGGGCTGATCCTTCAGGTAAGGGCTATCAGACTATTCAGTCGCTCCTGGCTCTCGGGCCTGGCGGATTATTCGGACTGGGACTCGGTCAAAGCAGACAAAAATTTCTTTATCTGCCTGAGAACCATACAGACTTTATTTTTGCCATGGTTGGAGAAGAGCTTGGTTTTGTCGGTGCCTCACTCGTTGTTCTGCTCTTTTTCCTTTTCATCTGGCGCGGCTTCCGGACAGCCATGCTGGCGCCGGAACCATTTCTTGGTTTGATGGCCGTGGGTTTGACATCCCTGATCGGGATCCAGGCAATGGTCAATATGGGTGTGGTATCGGGCGTTTTGCCGGTAACGGGAATCACCCTGCCATTCCTAAGCTATGGGGGTACATCACTTTTATTTACAATGATCGGAGCCGGGCTGCTCTTGAATATTTCTGCGGCTGCGGGCAGATCTGAGGAGGTCTTTTAATTGCGGGTTATTGTAACCGGAGGCGGCACAGGCGGGCATATCTATCCTGCAATGGCAATCGCCAAAGCGCTGCAGGAGCGACTGAATGATATCCGTGTCCTGTACGTTGGAACAAGAAGCGGCATGGAAGCGAAGCTGATTCCGGAAAACGGTCTCGAATTCCGCGGGATATCCGGTCAAGGGATGCCGCGGCAGTTAAGCGCCGAAATACTGAAAGCAGCCGGCACGAACGTTCGGGCCTTATGGGAAACGAAAAGGATCTTGAAAGAATTCAGTCCGGATCTGGTTGTAGGGACCGGCGGCTATGTATCCGGCCCGGTGGTACTTACAGCAGCCTTTTTTGGTATCCCGACCGTTTTACACGAACAGAACGCTTTTCCGGGCAAGACCAATAAAATATTGGCCAGAATGGTCAAATGTATTTTGTTGACATTTTCGGAAAGTGAAAAATATTTTAGGGTTAAAGACAAGCTTAAGGTTGTCGGCCTGCCGGTCAGGGAAGAAATCGGCAAGATTGACCGCAAAGCCGGAGCTAAGGCCTTTGGTCTTGATCCCGGCAAGAGAACAATCTTGGTCACCGGCGGTAGCAGAGGTGCACTGAGCATCAATCAGGCGCTGACCGGACTCCTGCCAAAGCTGGCCGAATACCCGGATGTCCAGCTGATCTGGGCAACCGGGACAGCGACGCATGATACGGTTTTACATGAGCTTGAAACGCGTAACATCAACTGGCAAAGAGAGCAATGGAGAATCTTAGCCTACGTTGAGCATATGCCTGAAGCTCTGGCCTGCTCCGATTTGTGCATCTGCCGGGCTGGGGCATCCACGCTGGCAGAAATCTCGGCTGCAGGGAAGACCGGTATCCTGATCCCGTACCCGTATGCAGCTGAAAATCACCAGGAATATAACGCCAGGGCTTTTGAAAATAAGGGAGCAGCCTGTGTTATTTTAGATAAGGAACTGAATGCGGAGATTTTGTGGGACAATGTTCAAAAAGTGCTGTTGAATTCGTTTAAACTGGAAGAAATGGCCGCGCGGGCCAGGGAGGTATTTGCGCCTGGAGCTTTGGACCGCATTATCAATCTCTGCCTGCAGAATGCCTGGAGATAAACTTCTTTAACACTGCAAGCCGGATCAGCATACGATATGCTGTAAGGAAAAGGGAAAGGAATATCATGTACTTACCGAACATAAAGGGTAGGATTGAAAAAGATTATCCTTTAAAAAAGCTGAATACCTGGAGGATCGGCGGTATGACCGAACTTGCTGTCTGGCCCCGGGACACTGAGGAACTGGTCTCCGTGATTGATGGGTGCAGGAAGAATAACATACCGTTTCTGCTTCTGGGCCGGGGTTCAAATGTATTGCTGCCGGATCACGGATTCAAGGGCGTGGTGATTGTTGTTACAGCCATGGACAGCATTCGCTGGCATGGTGAAGAAGTCACGGCCGAAGCAGGTTATCCTCTGATGCGTCTGGCCCGGGAGGCAGGAGAGAGCGGCCTTAGCGGGCTCGAGTTTGCCTGCGGGATACCAGGGACACTCGGCGCAGCAGCAGCCATTAATGCAGGTGCTTATGGCGGAAAAATTGGTGATTTGGTTAAGAAAGTTAGTGTATTGACGGCCGAGGGAAAAATTGAAATTATACCGAAGAACCAGATTGCTTTTGGGTATCGCAGCAGTTCCCTTTTAGAAAAGGAATGCATTGTCCTGGAATGTACGCTGTCCCTCCATCCAGGGGATCAGGCCGTGATCCAGGCTCAGATGCAGGGTCTTATGGCTAAAAGGAAAGAACATCAGCCGCTGGAGTATCCCAATGCAGGAAGTGTATTCCGCAATCCTGTCGGAGACTCCGCGGGAAGGCTGATCGAGCAGGCAGGGTGGAAAGGACGCCGCCTTGGGGATGCTCAGGTATCTGAGAAACATACCAATTTCATTGTGAACAGAGGGAACGCCTCATCCACTGACATTTTAACGCTTATTCAGGTAATTCAAACAGATGTGTCCGAAAAATTTGATATTCAGCTCGAAACAGAAATACGCGTCATTTAATTGGCTAAAGGGGGAGGAGACATGACGATGGATCGTTATGTCATTACGGGAAAACAAAGACTTGAGGGAAGTATTCGGACCAGCGGAGCAAAAAACGCATCACTGCCGCTCATGGCAGCCGCCATTCTGGCCGATGGAAAAACAGGACTGCAAGGAATTCCTCATCTCACAGATATCCTTTGTATGGGCGAAGTTCTGAAAAGCCTTGGCTGTAAAACACAATTCAGCTCAAATGAACTGACCATTGATTCCTCTTCACTGAATGACTGCATTGTCGATGAAGCGTTAATGCGGAAAATGCGGGCATCCAACTTGATTTTAGGCCCGATGCTCGCACGAAACGGAAGGGTAAAAATATCCAGACCGGGCGGCTGTGCGATTGGGACACGTCCGATGGATCAACATATTAAAGGATTGCAGGAGCTCGGCGTACGTGTTGAAGAGAGACATGGATACATAGAGGCCACAGCGGGGAAACTCAGGGGCGGAGATGTCTATCTGGATATCCCGAGTGTCGGGGCTACGGAAAATATCATGATGGCTGCGGTTCTAACCGAAGGCACAACCATCATCCGCAATGCGGCCAGAGAACCGGAAATTGTTGACCTGCAAAATCTACTGAATAAAATGGGAGCCAGGATCAGAGGGGCTGGGACTCACGTCCTGCGCATCGACGGCGTTGCGAAACTTAAGAGTACGGAACACACCGTTATCCCTGATAGGATAGAAGCCGGCACGCATATGGTCGCTGCTGTCATGACAGGCGGGGATATCCTGGTGGAAAACGTGATTCCCGAACATATCAGCCCCATTATTGCCAAACTGCGCCAGGGGGGGGCTGAAGTGACTCCTTATGGAGACAGCGTCAGGGTACGCCAAAAAGGACAGTTTAAAGCGCTCGAAATTAAAACGCTGGTCTACCCAGGATTCCCGACCGACATGCAGCCGCAGTTCCTGGCACTGTTAACGATTGCTGACGGAACAAGTATTGTTTCCGAGACGATTTTCGAAAACCGCTTCCAGCATGTCGCTGAGTTGAGACGGATGGGTGCCAGAATCACCGTCGAGGGAAGAACCGCAATTATTAACGGCCGGCCCAACCTCGAAGGTGCGTTTGTGGAAGCAACTGATTTGCGCGCTGGAGCAGCTCTCTTTTTGGCAGCTTTGGCTGCTGAAGAGGGTACGGTTCTGGAGAGAATCGATCATATTGACCGGGGTTATGAAGATCTTAAGGAAAAATACAGGGCTTTGGGAGCAAAAATACAGCGGGTTGTCAAACAATAGTGTTGCACCTTGCCAGGCGGATAATGTAAAATAGATAAAACGAGAGCAGGAGAGGAAGATTTTGGCTCAAACCAGATCAAATACATTTTGGATCTACGCAGCGGCTTTGATCTGTCTCATTGCTGTAGGATTTTATATGTTTTCCAAATCAGATTTTTTTAACGTGAAGGAAGTCAGGACAGAAGGATTAAGCAATGTCACCGCGAATGAAGTATTACAGCTTTTGGGAACAGTAAAGGGTGAGAATATTTTTTTGACCGATAGCGAAGCCCTGGCGATGAAGGTCAAGCTGCACCCGCTGATTGATCAGGTGCAGGTAAAAAAAGAACTACCGGCAACGCTGGTGGTCAAAGTACAGGAACGTGTTCCGGTCGCAATGATCTTAACTGGTGACGGGGTTGTCGTCGTGGATCTTCATGGCGTCATTCTGAAGTTTTATGATTCCTGGCCCGCGGAAGACAACCCAGTGCTGACCGGAATCGAAGTCCCTGAAACAATCGGGCCTGGGCAAAAGATTAACAATGTGAATCTGAACAAAGCCCTTCTTTTGCTGGGACAAGCCCCTGCGGAACTTCTGCCGCTGATTGGAGAGGTTCACAGTACAACGGACGGGCAAATAAGCCTTTATATGACCTCCGGCATTGAAGTGAAAATAGGATTTGACGCCGAGTTTACAGAAAAGCTGAAGCTGCTTCAGGAATTGTTAAACAGTGAAGAATACAAAACAGTTGAAAAAGCAATTAAATATATCGATTTAACTGCAGGGAAACCTGTTTTAGGAAGATAGCGAGGGATAGATCATGTGGCTGCTGCCGGTTTTCGGATTAATTATTGGACTGTTCATTGGGTTTGTAAGTCCGTTTAGTATTCCGGTTGATTATACCAAATACTTTTCAGTGGCGATTTTAGGTGCACTGGACTCAGTCATGGGCGGCATAAGATCCTATCAGGAAGATCATTTCGACAGCACGATCTTCCTCAGCGGTTTTATTGTCAATATCATTATGGCCAGCTTGCTGGCATTTATCGGGGACAGAATAGGCGTAGACCTGTATCTTGCTGCCGTGGTGGCCTTTGGCACCAGATTATTCCAAAACATCAGTATTGTTCGCCGACATATCATTAATAGATATCATAAAACCTGATTGGAATCAAAAAAATTTAAATATTATGACGGAAAAAGAGGAGTAATAGTTTCTCATCTCGAACTCATATAGTTGGGTTGACGATTAACCGTTTGCATCGGAAAAACATAACCAATAGATGAGGACTAGAATAAGGAGAGGCAGGGGAAAAGATGCTCGAATTCATTAGTGATGAGATGCAGTTTGCACGGATCAAGGTAATAGGAGTCGGCGGCGGCGGAAACAATGCCGTAAACAGAATGATTTCCGTTGGTCTTAAAGGAGTAGAGTTCATCGGGCTGAATACAGATGCTCAGGCGCTTCAAATGTCCAGAGCAGCTGAAAAAATACAAATCGGCATTAAACTCACCAAAGGACTCGGTGCAGGAGCTAATCCGGAGATCGGTCACAGTGCGGCCGAAGAGAGCCGCGACGAGATTGCCAAAGCGCTGCTCGGTGCCGATATGGTTTTCGTTGCCGCCGGTATGGGCGGGGGCACAGGAACGGGAGCTGCACCCGTTGTTGCCGAGATCGCCAGGGAAATTGGAGCCTTGACAGTCGGCGTTGTTACAAGGCCTTTCTCGTTCGAGGGACGCAAAAGAGCCATGCAGGCTGAAAGAGGAATCCTTGAACTGAAGGAAAAGGTTGATACGCTGATTACCATTCCAAATGACAGACTCTTGCAGGTTGTCGATAAACATACGACGGTCCAGGAAGCCTTCAGCATTGCAGATGACGTACTGCTGCAAGGCGTACAGGGAATTTCCAACCTGATCACTATTCCGGGACTTATCAATCTTGACTTTGCCGATGTCAAGACCATCATGTCCGATACCGGTTCGGCACTGATGGGTATTGGACAGGCTTCCGGAGAAAACAGAGCGGTCGATGCCGCCCGCAAGGCGATTTCGAGTCCGCTGCTTGAAACCTCGATTGAAGGCGCGAAGGGTGTTCTGCTGAATATCACCGGCGGTCCAAGCCTGACCCTGCTTGAAGTCAACGAAGCTTCCGAGATTGTCGGTGAAGCAGCCGATCAGGAGGCCAACATTATCTTCGGTGCAGTCATTGATGAAAACCTAAAAGATGATGTCCGGGTAACGGTCATCGCCACAGGCTTTGACCAGCGGTCCAGCTTTGTCAAAAAAGTAAAGAACCCACAGGAAACAGCCAAGATGGATGACTTCAATCCATTCAAGGATCACGTGGATATCCCGAATTTCCTGAAGTATAAAAGATAAACACCGACTTTTAATCATAAAAGTTGGTCTATTTAATGCTGAAGGCGTCTCAAATAAGGCGTCTTTTTTGCTATCCTCATTAACTCAG